>CAYPXN010000117.1:0-15481 GCA_964414715.1 uncultured Pseudomonadota bacterium
TGAACTGTTATTGAGAATGATGGGTTCGTGCAAGGGAATGGTTCCTGCCACGTCGAAACTGATTTTTTGAGAGCAGTAAGTTTGTGCGGGGTTAAGTTCGTTGTAGCCAAGGTTTAGGGCTTTTCGAAGGGAGTTTGCGACACTAGCATCATCTACCAGTGAAGTGACAGAGCAGGTGACTCCATCGATTGCCTGACTTTGAGAAGCATCTGCCAATCCACCGGAGCTGCTTAAGCGATATTTTGCAACGCTACTTGTGCTACCGTTATTTGCAATTCCTACCAAGAAAATGTCTTCTCCATCCTGGGTGGGAATATCCGTTACAAAACGGAGACCATCGAAGTTGGTTATATTTTTGATAAAGTTCGTGCTGTTTCCTGTGGGAATTACGGAGCGATAAACTTCTACATGATCCAGAGGACTTGGCACTGTTCCCGAAATGCTGAAATTATACTGGGAACTTCCCGATGAAAGTGCAGAAGCAGAAATGACCGAAGTAAGAGAAGGCATGATATTGTTTGCAGGAGAATCGAGAGGTCCCTGGATATTTCGATAAAGGGCATTTTGTGTGACACGATTATAGGTGGCATCTTCCAGTTTTACTCCAAAGCCGCTGTTGTCATGGAAGAACCCGTTTTGAATCGTGTTTCCTTGAGCTCCATTTTTTATCAGAGCACCATTCTGACTGTTGCTTACCGTGACCTGATCAAGCAAATTTCCGTTTCTGTTCGAAGCAATGCAAATACCATCTCCTTTTGGATTTTGCACGGTGATACCTTTCAGGGTAATTTGGTTTGCATCTAACGTGATGGCACAACTACCTTGGGGGAGTTGTGAACCATCAATGATGATATCTCCCGCCAGAGTGGGGTCTTTTTCCAGAATGTAGCTTGCTCGAGAAGTATTGTTCAACACAATCGGATCATGCAGAACAATGGTTCCCGCACTTTTGAAGCTGATTTTTTGTGAACAGAGAGTATGGGCGTAATCATTCACATTGTAACCGAGGTTGAGAGCCCATCTTAAAGAGTTGAGAGCGCCTGCATCATCCACGAGAGAGGTGATGTTGCAGACAGTTCCCCCAACACCGTTTTGTCCTCCGGAAACATTTTGAGCATTGAGATGGAAAGTGCTTGCCGGGCTGGTACTTCCATCGGCTGCAATACCCACGAGGAAAATATCTTCCCCGTCTTGTGCAGTAAGGTCTGCAATGAAATTTAACACGCTAAACATGTTTACACTTTCCATGTAATTCGTATTGGATCCTGACAGAGGAGTGGATCTGAAAATTTCTATGTGTTCTATGGGGCTGGGAATGGTGCCGGAAAGAGTATAGTTATACTGGGAAGTGCCCATTACGGCTGAAGCAGAAATCTCGGACACAATCGTGGGCATTAAATTTGAAGCAGGTGAATCTAGGGGGCCTTGGCCATTGCGATACAAGGCGTTTTGTGTAACGCGGTTGTATGTTGCTTCTTCCAGCTTTATACCAAATCCGGTGTTGTCATGATAAGAACCATTTTGGATGATGTTACTTTGTGCGCCTGCTTCCACAATCACACCATGACCACTGTGAGTAACAGTCATCTGATCCAGGAGGTTTCCGTTTCTGTTTTGTCGAATACAAATACCATTTCCATTCGGATTCTGAATGCTGATGCCTTTCAGGGTAATTTGATTTGCATCGATTTCAATCACACAAGAACCTGCAGGAAGTTGAGAGCCATCCAAAATCACTTCTCCATTTACATCTTCCGCTTTTTCAAGAGTGTAGCTGGTGCGTGAGGTGTTATTAAGAACAATGCTTTCATGCAGCATGATCACACCCGGATTTGCAAAACTGATTTTTTGTGAACAAAGGGTGTGGAGAGGATCCGATTCGTTGTAACCCAAATTGAGAGCACGTCGTAGAGATCCTGGGGTGCTGGCGTCATCCAGGAGAGAAGTGACGAGACAAGTATTGCCATTGTCAGCGGCTTGAGCACTGAGATTAAAAACCAAAGGTTTGCCTGTTGTGCCATCTGAAGCAATAGGAACAATAAAAATTTGTTCGCCGGGAGTTCCACTGATGTTTGTAATCACACGAAGTCCGTTCGTGAAATTGTTTTCATCTCTTACAAAATTTGTGGTTGTGCCTGAAGGTAGAATCGTTTTGAAAATTTCTAAATGATCTACAGGACTGGGAAGGTCAGCCGTGAGAGTATAATTATGTTGGTTGTTAGATTGAACAGAAATGTCTGTTAAGGAAACCAATGCGGGAGTGAGCTGAGTGTTGGGACTATTTAAGGACCCCTTGATGTTGTTGTAGAGTGCATTGTGGCTCACCAAGTTTCGGGTAGCACCGGGGCTGTTATCAAGAAAATTGATTCCGTAATCCCCGTTGTCATGAAAGAAAGAATCTTGAACATTGTTGTTTTGAGCAGCTGAACCGAACACAAGACCTGATTTTGTGCTTTGTCCGATATTGGTCTGAACTATTTGAAACCTTTGCGCAGAAGTACCCACAAGAATGCCGTTTTGCTGGCTATTGGTGATTACTATTTTATTCAGTTTGATATTTTGGGAATTATTTCCAAAAGAGATTCCGTTTTGTTGACTGTTGCTGACGGACACTTGGTTGAATTGAAAGTCTTGGGGATTATTTCCAATGGCAATTCCATTGTAGCTGCTATGATTGACTGTCACTTGGTTGAGTTGAGCTCTTTGTATGTTGTCCTCAAACAAGACACCGTTATGGCCGCCCTGAATAATTTCTACCGAGTTCAAAATGGGATCCGTGACACCTTGTCGAATACAAATGGCGGTTCCTTGAGGATTTTGGATTTTGAATCCGCTGAGACTAATATTGTTTGCCTGAACTTCCAAAAGACAAGTGCCTGCCGGGAGGTTTGAGCCGTCCAGAATTAGTTCTTCTGAAACATTTGGATTTTTTTCCAGGCCAAAATTTGGATGATTGAGTATGATAGGTTGATTCAGGCGAATGATTCCACCCACATCAAATCTGATTTTCTGAGAACAAAATGAGGGGAGGCCTGAACCTTGAATATTATAACCCTGGTTGAGTGCTCGACGAATACTGCCGAGAATGCCTTGGTCATCGATTGTTTTATTTACATTACAAATGGTTCCTCCATCTGAATCAGCAGGAATGTTGAGGCCTCCCGCAAAAAGGTGGGTGGAACAAAGAAAGATAAACAACATGAGAATATTTCGAATATAATTTTGATGCTTTTTCATAAAAACTCCAAAGAACTTGAAAATATTTCCTTACTGAAAATTTCTAATTACTTGAAAAATATCGACAGCAGCAAAAATGCCCCATTGCGGAGGAACACTGACATGAATTGGGCTATCGAATGCAATGCGTTGACCATTAGAGGTGGTTTGACGATTGGGAGGATCGACTGCAACTCCGGTGGGTAACCAATCGATATTTACTCCAAGACGTAAAGCCTGATTCCAGGTTGTGATAAAAGCAGCCGCACCCAAGCCAAAACCTTTATCCTCCGAAAAGGAAAAGTGTGCAGAATAAGGAAAGCCCGCATCTACACTGGATGCACTTACTGCCGCGTATCCCGCTCTCACTTGAGCTCCTAGTCCGAATTGACGATGAGGAAGGTAGGTTCCCTCAAAAAAAGCGGCCAAAGAAAGATACTGAAAGCTTGAGCTGTTGGGTGAGTTGGGAGGGGTGGAAAGAAAATTTTGGCTATAATGTAATCCGACACGCAGATCAACATTTGGGCGACTCAAAACGCTATATCCAAACTGGGCCAGAACTTGCCCTCCCTGATGTGAGGGAGCGGCAGCTTCATAAGTACTTGCAGATCCGAAAATGCGAGCGAAGGGAGGTATGTAGCCACCTCCGCCTATTAAATGAAAGCGTTGCCAAGTAGAAACTTCTCCTACAGGAGGACTTTCTTCATGTGCAGGTGGAGCGGGTGGAAGTGCAGGTTCGTTTGCGAGTCTGCTTGTAGGATCGGTATGGGTTGGGCTGATGGTTGGGGGTGACATAGGCGTACTCCTTCTGTTAGTACCCTATTCCCCTTGATCTATCTTTACCCTAGCAGCCGCTTTTCCACAGAGCCTTGATGAATTCAACAGCTTTTTTAGAAATACAGCCATGCTTAATAAAAATTGAAGGAAAATAGGGCTTTCTTGCATTGTTAAACTTTTAATATCCTTTATGTTTTTAAGCGGTATCCAACACCTCTTAAAGTTTCGATTAATTTTCCTTCCGTCCCCAATTTTGCCCGTAACCTCTTCATATAAGTGTCGATGGTTCGGGTTTGCATCAAATCCTTGTATCCCCAGACTTCGCGTAAAAGTTCTTCACGTTTCAAAACACGTGTTTTGTTTTTGTAGAGAAAATGAATGAGTTTGTATTCGATGGGTGTGAGTTTTAATTCCGTACCGTTTTTGAAAGCTTGAAAAGTAGAGAGAGAGATTTTGAGATTTCCGATGTTTATTTCGCCTTTATGGGAATCATGATGAGGTGGTTTGCGATGCAATAATTTTTTCATGCGTTGAAGAAGTTCGGTTTCACTCGCATCATCCAAAATAAAATCATTACAAAATTCCAATGCGGGTTCTGCAAGATCAAGCTCTTCTTTGGGGAGAATGACAAAGATGGGAATGTCGAACGCTTCTGGCTTTTTCCGGAATTTTTCAAATTCCTTGAGAAAGTTTTTTTGTTTGAGTTCGGGAATAATGACAATCAGATGAATGGGGTAAGGATCTTTCAACCATTTCAGGGCGTTTTCAAAGCTCGATGCAGGTAAAAAACGAAAGGGAAGTGCCTTGAAAAAGGAAGGCATGTTTCCTTTCATTTCATGAGAATTGCCATAAACCAGGACCGTTTCTTGTGTCATGGTTTACCCCTAGAATATACAAAGATGACCTCATGGTGACTGAATTGTGGCGATTTTGAAAATTTTCTTGGAGAGCCTTCACAAATCTTTCACACTAAACATCTTGCTTCAGTACTTTGTATCGCTAATATGCAATGCGTCATTTTTAAGTTATAATATTTGAAGGTAAAAAATATGAAAGAATTGGCAGAATCACATCTGAAGTCCAACGAGGTAGAGCGTTTCCAAAAACTCCTTGAAAAGAGTTTGGATCAATTGAGTGCTTCACTTCCTTCTTTGGATTTGAAAAGCTCTCGCAAGCATATTCATGATTTGAGAATTTTAAGTCGTCGTTTGAGAGCTTTTTCCGGGGTTTTGGTCTATATCGAAAAAAACGAAGAGACGGCCTTTTTCCATAAGTCTCTTCGTGATTTGACAAGAATATTGGGGGCTGTCCGTAGTTGTGATGTAAGTCATAAAATCTTCAAGGAAAAACTGGATGCCGAACTTTCCAAAAAGGCAAAAGAACTTTATTTCGTAGAAGAGTACTTTCAGAAAGAAAGAAAAAAATTAAGATCGCAGCTTTTAAAAGATGTGGCCAAATATCGCCTATTGAAGCTTACGCGAATAGAATTTCGAAGGAAATTAGACGTCAGATTAGAAGTCGAATCCTTTAAAAAAGCTATTGAGAGAAGAGTCCGAAAAGCCTCCATGAATTTACTGAAAAGTTGGAGGTATTTTTGTCATAAAACGACTTTATCCCGGCTTCATGAAGTCAGAATTGATCTTAAAAAATGGAGATATTTGCTTGAATTAAAAGAAGAGTGTTTGGGAGCAAATTTGAAAAATGTTTTGGAACCCTTAAGAAAATTACAGGAACATCTGGGAGATATTCATGATCTTGAGGTGTTGTTGAACTATCTGGGTAAACGCCCTTGTCAAAGGATAGCGGCAAAAAAGAAGCTCAAAAAAGAGTGGGCCGACTTTCTGGCACACATAGAATCAGAAATTGAAAGAAAAGTGACGGACTTTTATAATGAGGGAGAGCATTATTTGGTCCAATTACTTCCTATGAGGTCACTTTGAGAATTGCAGTCATTGATATCGGTACCAACTCCATCCACATGATGATGGCGGATATTCAGTCCAATTACACCTTTGAGTTGATTGGGCGTGAAAAAGAAATGACCCGTTTGGGAGATGGTACGCTTTCGAGTGGTTATCTTTCTGAAGAAGTCATGGAGCGGGGGCTGGCGGCGATTAAAAAATTTTATCACCTTGCCCAGAGCAAGGGAATTCAGAAGATTTTTGCAGTAGCAACTTCTGCGGTGCGTGAAGCTGAAAACGGAGGAGATTTTGTTCAAAAGATGTTCAAGGAAACCTCCATTAAGGTTCGCGTGATTACGGGTGAAGAAGAAGGGCGCCTCATCTATTTGGGTGTAAAACATTCCCTGAATTTGAAAGAAGGAAACACCCTGATTGTAGATATCGGGGGTGGCAGTGTGGAAGTCATGGTGGTGACTTCCGAAAAAATTCTTTTCCTCAAGAGCTTGAAGTTGGGTGTGGCACGTCTCAAAGACCTGTTTCTCAAAAAAAACAGTCCCAAAGAAATCAAAAGGCTTGAAGCCTACATTGAAAAACATCTCAAAAGTGTTTGTTTGGAAATTCGGAAAATTGGTTTTCAGCATGCCATTGGAACTTCCGGGACTCTGAATACTTTGGCGGCGATGGCATTTTGGTTACGCAATAAAAATATGCAAATTCAGGCGGTCAATCCCTTGTTGAAATGGGAAGATATGAAAAGTCTCAACAAACTCATCCTGGAAACCTCTTCGGAAGATCTGGCAAAATTAAAAGGTCTGGATCCAAAACGGGTAGACCTGATTAGCAGTGGGGCTGTGGTTGCTTCTGTGATGATGAAGCAATTGGATGTAAGGGAATTTGAAATTTGTGACAAAGCCATCCGTGATGGGATGATTTATGATTACATTGCCCAAAATCAGAGGAAGATTAAGTCTGAAGCCGAGATTCCCGATTTGCGTCGTCGCAATGTGATGAAGTTGGCTTTAAAATGCAACTTTGACCGTCAGCATGGGGAGCATGTGGCGGAGTTGGCTTTGCAGATTTTTGATCAGACCCGCGATTTGCATCATTTGGGAAGCGTGGAACGAGAACTGCTGGAATACGCCTCTTTGCTTCATGATATTGGTTACCATATTGGCTATGACAAACATCATCGACATGCCTATTATCTTATTCGTAATGTATCGATGAATGGATTTTCCCAGGAGGAAATCGAGATTTTGGCAAATGTTGCCCGCTATCACCGCAGGTCTTCTCCCAAGAAAAGTCATCGAGAATTTGCGACCCTTTCCAGGTCTGCCCGAAATAAGGTAAAATGGTTGGCTGCAATTGTAAGGATAGCAGATGCGATGGATCGGTCTCATTTTGCGGTGATTGATGAGTTAAAATTAAGAAAAGCCCGTAAGAAAATCGTGATTATTATCAAAGCACATAGTGATCCAGAATATGAAATTTGGGATGCAAAGCGTAAATGTGATTTGTTTTCAGAAATTACTCATCGAGAAATACTTTTTAAATTCAAGGCAAAAAGAAAACTTAAAACGCTCAAGAAAATGAGCGCGTAGGCATTAGGTGCAGGAGTTGCTATGTTTCAAGAAAATCATCCTTATCCAGGGAAATTAATTATTGTGGAAGGCATTGATGGATCCGGAAAATCTACCCAGATCAAGCTTTTGAAGAGTTGGCTTGAATCCAAAGGTTACCCCGTGTTCATGACAGAGTGGAATAGTTCGGAGTTGGTGAAGCAGACCACCAAGGAGGGAAAGAAAAAGAAAAGCTTAACACCGACTACCTTTAGTTTGCTCCATGCCACCGATTTTGCGGATCGTTTGGCTTTTAACATTCTTCCGCCGCTAAAAGCGGGAATGATTGTGTTGGCGGATCGTTATGTTTACACCGCTTTTTCCAGGGATGTGACACGGGGAGTTTCTTCGTCTTGGGTTCGTAAGTTATATCAGTTTGCTGTAAGGCCAAATCTTGCCTTTTATTTCAAAGTACCCTTGCAGGTGGCAATTGAACGCATTCTCTCGGGTCGTCCCAAGTTAAAATATTATGAAGCGGGGATGGATTTGAATTTGTCTGGAAGTCCGGAAGAATCATTCAAGATTTTTCAGGGAATGATTTTAAAGGAGTATGACCGTATTGTTCAGGAATATGGATTGAATGTGATTGATGCTACCTTGGAAATTGAAGAACAACAAAATATTTTCCGGGAACGTGTGGCTGAAGAATTGAAGGGTTTTACCACTCAAAGGAGAAATTATGCGCGAAGCAATAAAGTTTTTTGGCGAAGGTTTGCCGTATCTGAAAACAAGCGGGCTTAAGGGAAAGCTCATCGCGATTGAAGGAACCGATGGGGTGGGCAGATCAACGCAGATTGATTTACTCGAAGAATGGCTGCAGGTGCAGGGCTATGCAGTGACCGTGAGTGGTTGGACGCGTTCGAATTTGATGAGTCGCTCTATCGAAATGGCGAAAAATGGTAATATGCTCAATCGCATGACATTCAGTCTCCTTTATGCGACCGATTTCGCGGATCGTCTTGAGAATCAGATTATTCCCGCCTTGCGTTCGGGTTATATCGTGTTGATGGATCGCTATGTGTACACCGCATTTGCACGAGACTCGGTCAGAGATCCCAGTATGCAATGGATCAAGGATGTTTTTGGTTTTGCACCCATACCCGATCTTGTCTGTTATTTGCGTACCGACGTAGAAACTTTGATTCCCCGTGTAATTGAATCGGGTGGAATGAATTATTGGGAATCCGGAATGGATCTCAATCTGGCAGATAATATTTTCGACAGTTTTAAAAAATATCAGAAAATGCTTATCGAATCTTATGACAATATGGTGGAACCTTTTCATTTTAAAGTGGTGGATGCCCGACAAGGTGTGTTGGATGTTCAATCCGATTTGAGAAAACATATTGAAGAAATTCTGAAAGATACCAAGAAAACCGTGGTTCCCTTGCCTCCCATGCCGGGGAAGGAAAACAAAGTTGAGAACATTCATACGAATGTGTTGAAAGATATCACTAAGAAACTTCAGGCGGTAGAGAGCCAGTTTATCCAGCACATTGACGAAGTACGCGCGGCGGAAGGAAACTCTTCAGCGTCGCCGTCTCTCCTTGAAGGACTAAATGACAGAGTGCTCCCTTTTTCATCTCCACCAGATTCTTTGGAGCAAAACCCAAAAGCTCCTGAATCCACAAACTCAAACTAGGTTCATGACCTACCAATAAAATCTTTTTTTTCTTGGTCGCTCGCATCTTTTTTAAAAGAGCTGGAAAAGATCCTCCGGGTGCCAGTAAAATTTCCGTTTCAATTTTACCTTCGAAGAGGAGATGTTTTTTGACGATTTCTGCAGTTTGTTGGGCTCTGGTGAGGGGAGAAGAGAGAATAGAGTCAAATTCGATTCCCAGCTTTTTCATACCTTTTGCTTCAAGAATCATTTTTTCAATGCCCTCCTCTGTGAGGGGGCGAGTCATTTCTGTATAATTGGGACTGCCGCTTTCATGGGCAATAGCATGGCGAAGAAAGAAAAGTTCGAGGGTCATTTTACTTCCAGGTTTTCGAGAATTCCTTTTCATCAAAACCGATAGTGACTTTTTTACCATCGGATATGAGAGGGCGTTTTAAAAGTCTTCCGTTTTGTGAGAGAAGTGTCAGAATATCTTTTTCGGAAAAAGTTTTGACTTTTTCCTTCATGTTTAAAGCGCGGTATTGTTCCCCACTTTTATTCAAGAAATCTTTGAGGGGTCGCTGACTCATCTGGAACAATTCTTTCAGTTCAGAGAGAGAAGGGGGATTTTGGGTGATATCAATATCCTCAAATTTTATACTTCGAGACTCAAGCCATTTTTTGGCTTTTCGACAAGTATCGCATTTGTTGTAAGCGTAAAACTTGAGCATAGGCATTGTTCATTTTGACAAGACCCCCTCTTGAGATTAAGAGGGGGAGATGAGGCGTTAAGCTATTTCAATGTTCTGATATAAGCTACGATATTTGCAATATCGGCATCGTTGAGAGAAGAACCCCAAGCGACCATCAATGGAGAAAGTCCATTGGCAGCGCCTCCATTTTTAATAACAGCTGCTAACTGAGCATCAGTTCTTTTGCTCATATAGGCGAGATCAGTAAAATTACGAGGGTGAGGATTTAAAGCGGCAGCTGCAGGACCGTCACCTTTACCGTTGGCACCATGACAACTCGCACAAAGTTGTTGAAATTTGGCTTTGCCTGCAGCGACGTCTGCGGCTTGAGCCAAAAGGGGTAATGACATTAAGATTGCAAAAGTGGCAGAAATAAGCTTTTTCATAAAGATCCTCCTTTAGGATACAGGGTTTTTTAGTGGATTTACTGAAATCCCGCAAGTTTTCTTTGCGCTAGCGCAAAGTCATCATAAATAAATTGTGTAGGAGAAAGTATGGCCAAACTCAATAAATATAGTTCAAAATTAACCCAAGACCCTCAACAACCTGCAAGTCAGGCAATGCTTTATGGGATTGGATTGACTGAAGAAGATATGAAGAAGCCTTTCGTAGGCATTGCAAGCACAGGTTATGATGGAAACACCTGCAACATGCATTTGAATGATCTGGCACAGCTGGCGAAGAAAAGTTGCTGGGAAGCGGGGATGGTGGGTCTTGTATTTCATACGATTGGAGTGAGTGACGGGATTTCCATGGGAACCGAGGGAATGAATTACTCTCTTCAATCCCGTGAAATTATTGCAGACTCGATTGAAACCGTCATGGCTGCTCATTGGTATGATGCCAATGTTTCGGTTGTAGGTTGCGATAAGAACATGCCGGGTTCTGTGATTGCGATGGGTCGTCTCAATCGTCCCAGTATCATGGTGTATGGAGGAACGATCAGTCCGGGATTTATTCATGATCGTGTGTTGGATATCGTTTCTGCTTTTGAAGGTTTGGGAGAATATGTTGCCGGTAAAATTGATGAAAAAGGTTTGAAAGATATTTTGCAACATGCCTGTCCTGGCGCAGGGGCTTGCGGGGGTATGTATACTGCAAATACGATGGCTTCTGCGATTGAAACTTTGGGAATGAGTTTGCCTTACTCTTCATCGATTCCGGCAACGAGTCCCGAGAAAAAAGAAGAATGTCTGAAAAAAGTGGGTCCTGCGATTTTAAATCTTTTAGAGAAAGATATTACCCCCAGTAAAATTATTACCAAAAAATCCCTCGAAAACGCGATGACCATCGTCATGGCTCTAGGTGGTTCTACCAATGCCGTATTGCACTTGATTGCCATTGCAAAGTCAGTAGGACTGAAACTGACTATCGATGACTTCCAGAAAATTTCGGATAAAACCCCTTTTATTGCAGATCTTAAACCCAGTGGAAAATATGTGATGGAAGACTTGTGCAAGGTGGGTGGCGTGCCCGCGGTTCAAAAACTTTTACTCAAAGAAGGTTTTTTGCATGGTGATTGTTTGACCGTGACCGGAAAAACTCTCGCGGAAAATCTTGAATCTCTTTCAGACCTTGAAAAAGGTCAGAAAGTGATTGTGCCACTTTCGGATCCCATCAAGAAAACGGGTCATCTTCAAATTCTTTATGGAAATATTGCCCCTCAGGGTTCTGTGGCGAAAATCACGGGCAAAGAAGGTTTGTCCTTCACGGGAAAGGCAAAAGTGTTTGAGTGTGAAGAAGATGCAAACAACGCCTTGCTTTCAAAGAAAATTAAAAAAGGTGATGTTATCGTGATTCGCTACGAAGGTCCCAAAGGGGGGCCTGGTATGCAGGAAATGCTCAAGGTGACGGCACTTGTGATGGGGGAAGGTTTAGGGAAAGATGTAGCACTTATTACCGATGGCCGTTTTTCTGGTGGAACCCACGGTTTTGTGGTGGGTCATATTACCCCTGAAGCTCAGGAAGGTGGAGTACTTGCCATCATCCAGGATGGTGATGAAATTAGCATCGATGCAGAAAAGAAAACTTTGCAGTTAAATGTTCCTCAAGAAGAAATCGATAAGCGTTTTAAATCTTGGAAAGCTCCTGCTTACAAAGTGACCCAAGGAACTTTGCGAAAATTCATCAAAACTGTTTCTTCTGCGTCTGAAGGTTGTGTGACGGATGAATAGATTATGACAGGTAGTTGTCGTCTTCAAATACGATTTCATCGTTGATGAGAACTTTTTTCACGTCCGGAAAAATATCGATGTGATATTTGCATTGTTTTTTGGGAAAGCCTTCCTTGGTATACATGGCGTGTTTTGCGCCCATGGAAATGTGAATGCCACACATTCTTTCATAAGTGCCGATGTCGGTGACGCGACGTGCTTTCGTAAAAGCCCGGTTCAGGCCAAAGCCTAATTCACGAATCCAAACTTTTCCTTCATGTTCTTTTACTTTTTCGAGAATGGCTTTAAAATCTTCCGGTGCATGGCTTGCGTCGGTGATGATTCCATTTTCCACCTTTATCTGAAAAGATTGTGCAGGGACGATGACGTCAAAGTCGTTACCCCCGTAAGCAAAGAGTTCAAGGCTTCCGTTCACGGCATGCAAGTTTTTAGCTTCACTAAAAACTTCTCCGATGGGGAATTGACCCCCGACATTTTTCATTTGAGAATAATCGCCAATGTTGAGCTTGCTATCTTCGAAGGGGGAATCGTAAATCAATTCCGAATTTGGACCAATGAGTCTGATTGTTTTACAGGCGTCCATCTTTTTTTTAAGTCGAGGGCCCAAAGTGCGGTAATAGTCTGGATCGTAAGCCATGCTGTCCACAAATATGGGAAATTCTTCCTCTGAAATTCTGCCCAAATGGACATGTTCCAGCACTTTCAGGTTTCGTTTAAAAAGTTCAATACGAAAACGAAATTCGTTCAGACGAAAGCTGGTCGATTGAATAAGAACCACAAGAGAATGAGGGGGGATTTGATTGATTTGTTCCAGAATTTTCTCTGCCTGGCTGCTTTCAAAAATAAGACATTGTGCTTGTGGAAGGATATTTTGGTAACTTTTGCTTAGTATTTTGGCGACAGAAGATTGTTCATCGTAAATAAGCAGGGCAGGGTTCTCCGAACCATGAATAAAAGCATGCTTGAGGGTATCGGAAAGGTTTTTTTCAAGTAATTTGAGGAGTTCAGGCTTCATAGGATGACGTCTTGACTCTTTAGAAGAAGATATGAGAACTTGTAAATAGTTCTTTTATAAGCTTTTTGAAGAACCTTCATCGGAGAATCGCGGTAGATTATGTAGTGCGAGGTCGAGACGCGAGTAGCTCAAGGCTGGGACGAGCGAATGAGGAGGCGTACTTAGATGTACGTTGACGAAATGAGCGAGATCCCAACGCAGAGATACGGCGCGTATCGGCCTCGTACCCCGAGGAAAGTCCGGACACCATAGGGTGAGATGCAGGCTAACGGCCTGGGCTTGTTCGTTTCGGCGAGCAGGTACGGAAAGTGCCCCGCTTCGAAAGTGGCGGGACCTAGCAAAGAAGTCGAAAGACTTTAAGCTAGGCCACAGAGACGAGTAATTTACTTCGGGAGGTTCTTCTATTTTTTGAGACTTTGCCGGAAGTCACGGGGTCCCAATTAGAATTTGCTGGACAGGGAGACCTCGCAAACTTGACGAGGAGGGTCCATGGACGGCAAATTCAATTAGGGTCGTGACGTGAGGCGGTCGAAAAAAATAGAAGAACCTCCCTTGGTAGATGATGTGAAACGCGGTAAACCCCATCTGGTGCAAGGGCAAATAGGTTACGCAGGAAAGACTGACCCGGTCGATGCTAATGGCTAAGGATATCCGAGCCATTAGAGGCGTAATGGGTAGCCCGCTAGAGGCCTGTAGTAATATAGGTCCCAGAGAAATGATTCTCTCTTTCGTGCAAACGAAAAAGACAGAATCCGGCTTACAGATGAAGGTTCTTCAAAAAGATTATTTTTTTTCTGACCGACTATCGAGGGCAAGATTGGCGAGCTTGTCTGCTTCCTTGTTTTTTTCCCGCCTTACATGCGAGACCTGAATTACAGAAAATTTGCGTAGGAGTGACTTCACTTCTTCAAAGAGGGGAATTAAATCCGGATGTTTCACTTTGTATTGTCCATGCAGTTGTTTAACTACTAATTCAGAATCAAGAAAAACGTCGATTTTTTTAACAGCAAGGTCCAGGGCTTTGCGAAGGCCTGCTAGCAAGGCTCGATATTCCGCCTGATTGTTTGTGGTTTCTCCCAGATATTCGCTGATTTCTGCAACATTTTCGCCTGAGGGACTTTTAAGTACGGCTCCTATTGAAGCAGGTCCAGGATTTCCGCGTGCAGCGCCGTCTGTGAAAAGTTGAAAAGCATCATTCATGATTTGCTAATTCCAAATTGTTTGAAAAGTTTTTTGCATTCAGTGGGGCTAAGACTCGAGAGAAGATTTTTGACTTTCAGAGAAAGCTCCTCAAAATTTTGGTAATTTTCAAAATCATCTTCTTGTTCCTTTCGGGCTTCTTCTTCAAGACGATCCGCCAAACGTAAAAGACCTACCCTTACCTCATTACGGGAAATGGATCCCAAATGATCAATCGATTTTAATTCTTCATGGTCGACGAGGTAGCGTAATACTTCACTGAGAGTTTCTTTGGGAATCATGGTGGCCTCCTGTGCGGATTAATTTTATAAACAGACTTTATTTTGGAAATTCTAACGATTTATGATGCAGGAATATACAAAATTCTGAAGCAGGAAGGACAATGAATGATTTCTGTCTGCCTTTGAATGTCGAAATAGATTTTAGGAGGGATATTGATATTACATTCTTGGCATATTCCTGAGATGGCAGGAGCCATGGCGGGTTGTTTTCGCAGCAAAACTTTTTCGTATTTGCTGATTAACGCTTTGTCGAGGCCCTCAAATACCTGTTTTTTACTTTGGAGCTTTTCTTCGAGTTGTTTGCGGAGATTTTCTAAATCAGAACCGATTCGAGATTCCTCTTCTTGCATTCTACTTTGAAGAGCCTCAATCTCGCTTTCTAAGGTGCTAATTTCACTTTTTAAGTTTTCCGTCTTTTGACGAATTTCTGGAAGTTTCACTTCTTTTTCAATGTTGGTTTTCTTGGTGGAGGAAATTTCTTTTTGAGCAGCCTGATATTCTTTGGTGGTTTTAATTTCGTAAAGTTTTGTTTCGCGTACTTTAAGGAGTTCCTTGGATTCTGCGAGTTCTCGTTCAGTTTGTTGAAGCTCTTCCTCGCTTTGGCTGAATAGCTTTTTCTTTTGATCCAGGGTTTCGGAGTTGGTTTTTAGTTTTTGGCCAATTTCTTTGAGGTTTCTGGGTATTTCATCTAGAGATTCTTGTATCTTTCTAATTTCTACTTCGATGCCGGCTAAATTTGCAAGTTGGAGGAGGTTTTCTTTCAAGGATGATGGGTTTGTCATGTTAATTTTAATAGCCAATATAGAGTTTTTCATCAATGAGATTTTTTAAGTGCAACACTTGATTGATGGGAGAGTAGATGTTAGGGGAATAGAAAGAAGTTTTTTGGGCCTATAGCTCAGTTGGTTAGAGCTCCCGGCTCATAACCGGGCAGTCCTAGGTTCAA
>CAYPXN010000118.1:0-3914 GCA_964414715.1 uncultured Pseudomonadota bacterium
TTGTTGAAATTACATGAGTATTAAATCTTGTAAAAGTGGCTAAAAAAAGTTAAAGCCCCACCCATGTTTCAAAAACAGCTCCGTCACATTATTTTGGTTTTGGGGATGCTTTTAGCATTGAGTGCCTGTGGTAGTGCGATCACCAAAGCACCTGTCGTACCTCAAAGTGTTCCTATTGCCTTTGAAGCTCATGAGCTGCTTTATGAAGAAGAAGGTTTGGCTTCTTGGTATGGGCCGGGATTCTACGGACACAAAACGGCTTCCGGTGAACGTTTTACCAAACACAAGTATACCTGTGCGCATCGTAAGCTTCCTTTTGGTACTCGTCTTCAAGTTACCAATTTGGATAATGGAAAAACCATTGAAGTTGTGGTGAATGACCGGGGTCCTTTTATTCATTCCCGCATGTTGGATCTTTCTTATGCTGCTGCCAAGGAGCTTGGAATTGTGAAAACAGGTCAGGCAAAAGTGAAGGTGAAGCAAATTTTATTGGCGAAGGAATAGTTCGTCAGCCCGGCCAACGAGCCGGGATCTCCTCTGTGCAAGTGAGCCCCCGTATCAAGTCCGGGGTGGCGTTTTTTTCTTTCCAAAATCTTTGAGCGCTGCAAAAGGAGATTCTTGAATTTTTAATTCAGCACATTTGCAAGTCTTCTCATTTAAATTTGTCGCACAGCGAGGGCATAAGCCTTTGCAGTCTTTTTTACAGAGATAAATCATGGGTTGGTCCAGAACTACTTGTTCTACAATAATATCTCCCACATCAATTTCTTCCCCTTTGTAATAGCTGAATTGAAAATCTTCTTCAGTGACTTCCACATCCATTTTCTTTTCAATTTCTTTTTGGCGTTTGGATTCAAAGAGAGGGGCTAGTACCCGGTAGGCCTTTACATCAATTTCGAAATCCAAATTTTTCAAACAACGATCACAGTTGGCATGGATGGGTAGATGCATCTTTGCATCGACCTGGATATTGTCCATGCTTTCTTCAATTCGAAAATGACCGCTGATTTTATCGTCTTTATGATGCTTTTCTTTCAAAGAGCGGTTGAGTTTTTCCTGTAGCCATCCGTCCTTTTCGGAAAAGTCAAGATCGAGGCCTTCTTTGGGGATACGTGTAACGTTGATTTTCATGGTTTCCGGCTTCGCCTCTGGTTTTCGCCTTTGGCTACAACCACTCCTTCGATCACCCGCAAAGCGGGTTCCCGATCTCGGTCGTAACTCCAAAGCGCGTGGTTTTGGTCATAGTTTATAACTTCTGTTTCTAGTTTGATATTTTCCTCTAAGCTTCGTACTATTGCTTAAAAGAGAGAAAATTTGCAATGCAAACTGTTCGATTCCGATTTTTATATGCCTATGCGTCTACTGCCCGGATTTTTTGGAGCTATACCTGGCTTTGGTGTCTGAAAAAAGTTTTTGGCGCTGAACGTATGGCGCAATATTCCCAAAGAACCCAAGAACGTAATGCCCAACGTATCCTGAAGTCCATCCTGAAATTAAAGGGGCTCTATATCAAGGTGGGGCAGATGATCAGCATCATGACCACCTTTTTGCCGGCACCCCTGACTCAAGCCCTCGAAGGTTTGCAGGATAAAGTTCCTGCCCGACCTTATGAAGATATTGAAAAGCGGATCGTGGAAGAGTTTTCCAAAACTCCCTTGGAACTCTACAAGACTTTTGACCCTCAACCTTTGGCTTCTGCTTCTTTAGGACAGGTGCATGTGGCAAGTCTTCCCGATGGAACCAAGGTGGCAGTCAAAGTGCAGTATCCCGAAATCGAGGAAACCTTAAGAATAGACCTTAAAATATTGCGCCGTATCTTCGGATTTTTACATTTAATTTTTCCTAATTATGGTTTGAAACAAACCTATGAAGAAGTGGCGGTAATTGTTCGCCAAGAATTGAATTTCAAGCAGGAAGGTAAAAATCTTGAAACCATCCAGGATAATTTCAAAGAAGAGCCTGACTTTCTATTTTCGAAAGTCTATTGGGAATACTCGACAGAACGAGTCCTGACTTTGGAATTTATGGAAGGGGTGAAGATTTCAAATTTGGAGCAGTTAAAAGCCCTACAAGTAAATCCCACCGAAGTGGCTTCCAAAATTATTCATGCTTACTGTAAGCAGATTTTTATCGATGGAATTTATCATGCGGATCCACATCCGGGGAATTTTCTTGTGCAGCAGGGTCCTAAAATCATCATGATGGATTTCGGAGCTACTGCTCGTATTTCCGAAAATATGCGCCGGGGGACGGCAAAGTTTATCGAAGGAATTATTCGTCGCGATAACAACATCATCAGTCGTGCGATGAAAGACATGGGTTTTATTGCCAAAGAAAAGAATGAAGAAGTCTTCGATCGTATTGTTGAATTTTTTTATGATCGTTTAAAAGATATCAAACTCGAAGATGTGAAGAATCTGAATTTGAAAGAGATGGGAAAGATTGAAGATCTTATCGAGTTCAAAAAGTTGGATGTGAGCTTCAAAGACCTACTTGAAACTTTCAATGTTCCCAAAGATTGGGCTTTGCTCGAAAGGGCTTTGATTCTTTTGTATGGTTTAACTTCTCATTTGGACCCCAATTTTAACCCCTTGAATATCATTATTTCTTATGCCGAGCAGTTTGTATTGGGGGGAGATAAAAAATTGGGAGATGTGGTGCTCGAAGCAGTCAAAGAGGTAGCCTTGAGTTATCTGCGTTTGCCCTCAGAATTACATCGGACATTGCGTCGCTTGAACCAGGGGGAAATTGAATTCATTATCCGAAACCCTGCGGATCAACCTTTGATTTCTCGGTCGCTCCATCGTCTTAATATCACGCTCTTGACCTCGGCTTGTGCATTTGCGAGCTATCTATTATACAAGGATCAAAACCCTTATTGGAAATACCCGTTAGCCGTTTCTTCCTTGTTTGGATTGTGGTTGTTTGGGGCCTTTTTAAAGAGAAAGTAGGGGCGGTGCATGCGTCGCCCGTACAATAACAATGGATGATTTTTTAGAAGAAGAGAATAAAAAGCAGAAAAAATTTATCCTGATTTTTTTTCTGGTTTCCATTTTATTCCATATTTTATTGGGGATTGTTTTGTACATTATTCCCAAGTTTGCAAAGGGTCCGCAAATAGCCAAAGAAGAAAGTCAGGTGGTGTGGGTGAAGCCGGAAATGATGTCGCCGGCGCAAATTGCGGATATCGAGAAACCCCCCGTTGAAAAACGTCCCCAAAAGGCCAAGTTTGTAGGCCAATACGATAGTAGTCCCGAGCAAGAAACGGTAGCCAAACCAAAACCCAAACCCAAAGTGATTCAGGAAAATCCGAATTCTTCGGATCAGCCTGAAATGACAAAAGCAAGCAAACCTTCAAAACCGACTGAAGCTCAAAAGCCTGCTGTCGAAAAACCTGAGAAAAAATTGGTAAAGCTTCCACCGAAAGAAGAAAGTCCTAAGGAAGACAAACAAGAAACTCCTAAAGAAGAGAAGAAGGTCGCCAAAAAGGAAAATCCTCCGGAAGAAAAAACAGATATCAAGCCGGACAATTCCATTCCCAAGGATTTGAGTGATCTTTCTTTGAAGCCAGAAGATGTTTTTAAACCTTCCAAACAGGCGAAGAACGATGTCACAAAACCTTCCAATTCTTCTTCGCCTCGAGATTTGAGTTTTAAAAGTGCAGGTTCAGGGCTTTCAATGGGAAGAGCAAGTGCCCCGGATCTTTTTGCACATGATTATTATCCCGATTATAAAATTGGCGGAAAAACTTACCTTAACGTCATGAAGTTGCAAGATGTGAGCTACTTCGTGCGTATGAAGCGCATTCTTAAAATGCGCTGGAATCCGATTTCTTCAGTAGAGCGCGCTTTGATGAGCAATCAGATTTCTGCGGGCAAGATTGAATGTGTGGTTGGGGTTGCTTTGGATGCTTC
>CAYPXN010000119.1:0-2282 GCA_964414715.1 uncultured Pseudomonadota bacterium
CTTTAAATTCCAATCAACCTATTTGTAATCAGGCTTATTGGGTGGGCAATGACTTGGTTTTTTTCAAACTCATCTCAAGACGAGATGCAGATTTTTCAAAGTTTGATCAAGAAAAGCAGAATTTGGAAAAAACACTTTTGAGTCGTCGTCAAAATTTGATCCTTCAACAAATTAGCAATTCATTATCAAAACAAGCTAACATTCAGAGTAATTTAAAAGCTTCTTCATCATGAGTTTTTTCAAAGCCATCGAAGAGTGCAAAGGCCAAATCTATGAGGTGGGTGGCACTTTGCGCGATACCCTTTTGGGCATTCCTCATAAAGACAAGGACCTTCTGGTTACGGGTATTCCCATGCCAGAACTCATTTCTCTTTTGGAAAAACATGGTAAGGTTCAACAAGTAGGAAAATCTTTTGGCGTCATCAAGTTTCGGCCCTATCAAGGGCAATCTGAATTTGACATCGCCCTCCCTCGCATTGAACAATCCACCGGACCAGGACATCGTGATTTTCAGGTAAGTTTCGACCCTTATATTCCCGTGGAAAAAGACTTGGGACGCAGAGATTTTACTATTAATGCCATGGCACGCAATCTCCAGACCGGAGAGATTCATGATCCTTTTAAGGGACAAGAAGATTTAAAAGATAAAAAAATCCGCATGGTTTTCAAAAATACGTTCCTGGAAGACCCTCTTCGATTGTTGAGAGCTGTTCAATTTGCAGCCCGCTTCAACTTTGAAATCGAAAATGAAACACGGGAAGAAATGAAAAAAGATTCTGCTCTTATCAGAAATGTTTCTCCAGAAAGAATCATTGAAGAAGTTCGAAAACTTTTAATGGCCGAAAAACCTTCTGTAGGTTTTTGGATTATGCGTGAAACCGACCTTCTCAGACATGTGTTCCCTGATGTTCAGGGAATGATCGGGGTTCCCCAACCCAAAAAACATGGAGGTGATGTTTTTGAACATACCCTGAAAGTTCTCGATGCCTCGCGAGCAAACAAGGATGTGGCATCAGCCGGTGATCTGGAGCTCATGTTTTCTGCTCTTTTTCACGATACAGGAAAACCTGCTACTGCTGCATTTTCAAAAGAAAAAAATGACGTCACCTTTCATGGACATCAAATCATCTCCAAAAGAATTTGGCTGAAATGGATGAAAAAATACAAGGCTAGTATGTTGGGTATAGACGGAGAAAATGTTGCACGTCTGGTAGATAACCATATGTTTGAAACCAAATCTTTTTATTCAGAAAGAGCCATCCGAAGATTTATTAACAAAATCGGTCCAGACCTTATCTACAAACAAATTGATCTCAGAATTGCAGATAAAAAAGGGGGAGGCTACCCCGAAAGTATTAAAGGAGTTCTTAAGCTTAAAAATAAAATCGCAGAAGAACTCAGTAAAAAACCTCCTTTTGGCCCCAAAGATCTTGTCTTAAAAGGAAGCGATCTTATCTCTTTAGGGATTGCAGAAGGACCGCAAATTGGTAAAATCTTAAAAGATCTTGTTGAAATTGTACTAGATCATCCCGAAAAAAATACTACGGAAGAATTGACAAAAATCGTTCAGGAAAAATATCTCAGAGGTTGAAAACATGATTTTCAATAAATCCGAGAAAGCCAATCCAAAAAAAGCCGAAAAGCTGACTGCTAAAGGTGATAAATATTGTGAATCCGAAAACTTCGAAAAAGCCCTTGAATCGTATCGCGAGGCACAAAAAAATGACCCTGACAATCCCATTATTTATGAAAAACTTGTCAGCACCCAGTCTAAAATCGAAGGGGAATGGTCTGAAAAAGAATTTGTAGAATCCATGGACTGGCTGATGAAAAAACAGGAAATCGACAACCCTGAGATTAAAGATATATACAGCAGCCTTTCACCTGAATATCAGCAGGTCAAACAACTCATTGCCCAAATGCTCATGACAGAACCCGAACTCAGACCCCCTCTTCTCCAAAAAATCAAATCCTTCAAAGAAAAAGCCGTGCAACCTCTTTTGGATATTCTTCTTTCTTTAGATGCCCTCTCACGCGGAGTTTTAACCCAAGACCCTGAAGAAGATCCCACACAGGATTAATATGAAAGTAATCGGACTTACGGGAGGTATTGCTTCAGGAAAAAGCACTGTCAGCCAAATACTCAAATCACTGGGCGCCTATGTTGTAGATGCGGACCTTTTAGCTCACGAAATCTATGAAAACGATACCGTGCTCTTTCAAAAACTAGTGGAAACTTTTGGAACTTCTATCCTCTCAAATGACCAACAGCACATTGACCG
>CAYPXN010000120.1:0-28186 GCA_964414715.1 uncultured Pseudomonadota bacterium
AAAAATAGGAAAAACACTTACACAGATTGAAAACCAAAAAAGTTTATTACAAATTCAAACTCAAAAGCTCACAAAATTTATGGCTCTTTTCGGGCTTGGATTTTGCGTGCTCACTGCCCTCTTTTACAGCCTTATCAATCACAACTGGATTCAAGGAAGCCTTGTCGGAATTACCATGGCGATGTCGATGATTCCCGAAGAAATTCCCGTGGTACTTACCGTGTTTCTTGCCCTGGGGGCATGGAGAATATCAAAACAAAAAGTCCTCACTCGTAAAGCCGATGTCATTGAAACACTGGGTGCCACGACAGTACTTTGTGTCGACAAAACAGGCACTCTCACCCAAAATAAAATGCAAATCGAGATACTTCAGGTCCAAAATCAAACTTTGGAAATCTCACCCTCACTTCAGGAAATTCCAGAAATATTTCATGAGCTCAGTGAACACTCTATTCTAGCCAGTCAAAAAGATCCTTTCGATCCGATGGAAAGATCTCTCAAATCATTGGGAGAAAATTATCTAAAGAATACTGAACACCTTCACAAGAATTGGCAACTTCTTCGTGAATATCCTCTCTCAAAAGATTTGCTCGCTCTCTCTCATGTTTGGCAATCCCCCGAAGGCAGCGATTACATGATTGCAGCCAAAGGCGCACCTGAAGCCATCATGGATTTATGCCACCTGAGCCATTCCGAACAAGATACCCTACTTAGAGACGTGCACAAGATAGCATCCAAAGGGCTTCGGGTTTTAGGAGTTGCTAAAGCGACCTTTAAAACCAAAGAACTCCCCCACATTCAACATGACTTCGACTTTAAATGGCTCGGCTTAATCGCTTTTTCGGATCCCATTCGACCTCAGGTTCCCCAGGCACTTGAAGAATGTTTCTCAGCCGGAATTCGTGTCGTCATGATTACCGGAGATTATCCCGAGACTGCAAAAAGCATTGCCCAGAAAATCGGATTAGGCTCAAACTCGATTATTACAGGCAGTGAATTAAGCTCAATGACTGAATCTGAACTTCAGGAAAAAATCAAAACGGTCAATATTTTTGCACGCATGATGCCTGAACAAAAACTTGGGCTTGTTTCAGCCTTTCAAAACAACGGCGAAATTGTTGCGATGACTGGAGACGGAGTGAATGACGCTCCCGCCCTAAAATCCGCAAACATTGGCATCGCCATGGGGGAACGGGGAAGCGATGTGGCTCGTGAATCATCCTCCCTCGTTCTGGTGGACGATGATTTTTCTTCCATCGTACATGCCATTCGAATGGGACGACGAATTTACGAGAACATCCAAAAAGCTCTTTTCTACATTCTTGCCGTCCACATCCCCATTGCAGGACTTTCACTACTCCCGGTTCTTTTACACTGGCCGCTCATATTAATGCCGGTTCACATTGTTTTTTTGGAACTCATCATAGATCCCTCTTCATCTATAGTCTTTGAAAATCAAAAAGAAGAAGAAAACATCATGGAAAGATCTCCTCGAAACAAAAAGGCAAAACTTCTGGATACGGTAAGCATATTGACTTCTTGTTTGCAGGGCTTGGGTGTTCTGATCTGCAGCATTGCCGTTTTATTTTTTGCAAAAAAAATGCATCTCTCTTCAGACACAACAAGGGCAATCGGCTTTACAACTCTCATCTCTTCTAACATTGCACTTATTATCAGTGGACTATCCAAAAGACCTTTTTGGAAAGGAAATGATTTCTATAAAAACAAATCCTTTTGGGGAGTATGCTTGGGGGCGATAGGAACTCTTGTTCTCATCTTCCGCGTTCCCTTTTTACTCAAATTGTTTCATTTTCAAACACCTTCCAACGGATGGTTCATGGTAAGTATTTGCCTGGCTTTCATGCTTTTTTTCTGGAACGAATTCAGCAAAATCATTTTTTCTTCAAGTAAATAACCTTATCAATTTCTGCATAAACAAGACCTTCCGCATCCTTCAGTTGCAACTGGTAATTTCGATCGAGTGACTTTTCAGTGCGAAGCAAATTTTGCACATCTTCAATTTCGGAATTTTCCAACTTAAAATGGCCATATAAAGTTTTTGTACCAGGCTTTTTAAAACGGATCGTCGCTGCTTTGTCCCAAACAATGTAATTCTTTCCCAATATTTTCATCCACATAATCATATAAATAGGGTCCACTGCACCATACATGCTCCCGCCATAAATGGTCCCCACATAGTTTCGGGTTCTCCAATTTAAAGGAAGCTTGATCTTCACCTCTTTCCAATCTGAAGAAATATAAGTAATACGGGCTCCCATTCCACGATAGGCGGGGAAAAGATTAAAGCTCCAGCGTGCAAGTTTGGTCTTGAAGGATTCAGGCATAATTAAATTTTACTATGGGTTCCATCACAAAAAGGTGGGTTGTGCGTATGCTTGCAATTACACAAAAAATATTTTTTTTCTTCGGTAATTTCAAAAAGCTGGGGTGCCATACCAGAACCTTTATGTGAACCATCACAAAAGGGCTGATTGCTGCTTTTTCCACAAGCACACCAGGCATATTTACCGGGTTTTAAGTCAAGAACAATGGGAGCCTTATTTGAAGTTTGACTCATAAAAATCTCCTGTTAATAGTAGTAACTTTATTTCTATAGTTAATTATGACTGAGACAAACAAACAAGTGGTTTTTATCACCGGTGCTTCCTCGGGTATTGGCGCGGCCCTCGCTGAAGAATATGCTCGGCAAAATTGTGATTTGATTCTTGCTGCCAGAAGATTGGACAAACTCCTTAAAATTTCAGAAAATTGTCAAAAATTAGGGGCACAAACTCTGATTATTAAATGCGATGTTACTCAAATTTCTGATTTAGAAAAGGCATTGAAAGAAAGTTTAAGTCGTTTTGGAAAAATTGACACCCTCATCGCCAATGCAGGCTTTGGCGTGGCGGGCCCTGTCACAAAACTAAATCCCGAAGACTATCGCCGCCAATTCGAAACCAACATCTTCGGTGTAATCCATAGCATCAAAATTTTTCTTCCCGAAATTCTCAAAAACAAAGGACGGATTGGAATTGTGGGAAGTGTCAACAGCTACATCGCTCTTCCCGAAGGCTCTCCTTATGCCATGAGCAAGTTTGCAGTCCGCGCCTTCGCAGAATCTCTATATTACGAACTCAAACCCAAAGGAGTTTCTGTCACTTTAATTGCACCGGGCTTTGTGCAAAGTGAGATTCGTTTGGTGAATAACAAGGGGGAATTTCGAGAGCATGCCAGAGACCCCATCCCTCCTTGGCTACAAATGCCGGCAGACAAAGCCGCCCGTGATATTTACAAAGCCCTGCAAAAACGAAAACAATTGGCCATCATCACTTTTCATGGAAAAGTTTTGGTTTTCATCAAACAACATTTTCCCAGATTTTTCAGGTTTGTCATTGGACGTTTTGGAGTAAAAGGAAGATCGGAACCTAAATTCAAAGAGTAAAATATGTACTACAAACCCTTCAAAGCAGAAAACCTCAAGCAACCCTACGATGCCATTATTATTGGATCAGGGATCGGAGGTCTCTCTTGCGCTGCCCTCCTCTCAAAACTCGGTAAAAAAGTTCTGGTTCTCGAAAGACATTATGTCGCAGGAGGATTCACCCACACCTATTATCGCAAAGGATATGAGTGGGATGTCGGAGTTCACTACATCGGTGAGGTTCATCGGAAGAAATCTATCCTCAGACGGGTATTTGATTGTATCACGGATGAAAAACTTCAATGGGCGGAAATGCCGGCCGTATACGACAAGATATTTTTCCCGGATGCAAGTTACGAACTGGTCGCAGGAGTTCAAAATTTTAGAAATAAACTCTGCGAATATTTCCCTCAGGAACAAAAAGCCATCGATCAATATTTGGAAATGGTCTTCGCTCTTGCTTCCTCTGCAAAAAATTATTTCAGCGCCAAAGCACTTCCCCCTCTTCTTTCTACAATTGCATCTCCCTTCTTAACCTCGAAATTTTTAAAATTGGCCAAAAGAACCACTCTCGATGTTGTTTCTTCTCTCACCCAAAATGAAAAACTCATCGGCCTTCTCACTTCACAATACGGCGATTACGGATTGCCTCCGGCCCAAAGCAGTTTTGCAATTCACGCTATGGTCGTAAAACATTATCTGGACGGGGCGGCTTATCCTGTCGGGGGCTCTGGAAAAATGGCCGAAACTATTTTACCTCTGATTGAAAAAGCGGGGGGTACTGTTTTGGTAAGGGCAGACGTTTCAGAAATCCTCATTGAAAAAAACCGGGCAGTCGGAGTTCGGCTTAAAAACGGTGACAAACTTCGTGCTCCCATGATTGTCAGCGATACCGGATTCACGAATACCGTCACCCAATTAATAAACAAAAAAGATGCTGAAAAATCAGGACTTTGGAACAATCTTCAGAAAGTAAAACCTTCTACAGGTCACCTCTGTGTTTATTTGGGATTAAAGGAATCTTCCGAGGCTCTCAAGCTTCCCAAAACGAACTATTGGATTTATCCCAGCTACAATCACGATCAAAACTTGGAAAATTATTTAAAAGATCCCTTTCAAGCGCCTCCACCTGTCACCTATATTTCATTCCCCTCTTCCAAAGATCCAGATTGGGAAAAAAGATTTCCCGGAAAATCGACCATCGAAATAATTGGTGTGGCCCCTTTTGACTGGTTTAAAAAATGGAATGGAACGGAATGGAATAAGCGCGGTGAAGACTATAAAGCTTACAAAGAAAAACTCGTTCAACCCTTACTCGAAAAACTTTACGAAAAACTCCCTCAGGTAAAAGACAAAATTGAGGTAATGGAAATTTCCACCCCTCTTTCTACCCAACATTTTTGCAATTATGCCCAGGGGGAGATTTACGGTCTGGACCATACCCCGGCACGATTCACCTATTCGTGGTTACGCCCCCAGACTCCCATCGGGAATTTATTCCTCACAGGCCAGGATATCGTTTCGGATGGAATCGGTGGCGCATTGATGGCTGGAGTTCTCACCGCCTCTGCAATGAGCAAAAGAAATTTGCTGGAAGATATTTTTAAAAAGAAACTATGAAACAAAAACTAAAAAATGGAAATCTGGCTTATCAAAAATGGAGAAACACCCCTCTTTCTTTTCGAAGCCAAAAAATTATAAAACTTGCCCAGATTCTTCGAAATCATTCTGAAAAATATGCAAAACTGATGAGCGTTGAAATGGGAAAACCCATTCGTCAATCCAGGGCAGAAATTGAAAAATGCGCCAAAGCTTGTGAGTTCTATTCCAAACATGCTGAACAATTCTTAAAACCACAAATCATTAAAACCAATTCTCTTAAATCTTATGTTTGCTTCGAACCCTTGGGTCTGATTCTGGGAATCATGCCCTGGAACTTTCCTTTCTGGCAGGTGTTTCGATTTGCCATCCCAACCCTCCTTGCCGGAAATGGAGTTCTGCTAAAACATGCCCCCAATGTAAGAAAATGTGCTGCTGAAATCGAAAAAATCTTTCTGAAAGCGGGATTTCCAAAATATCTCTTTCAGAATCTGCCCTTGTCCATCCGAGAAACTCAGACAGTAATCTCAGATTCTCTTGTTCGAGGAGTAAGCCTTACAGGCAGTGTTCAAGCAGGAAAATCCGTCGCAGAGATTGCAGGGAAACATCTCAAAAAAGTGGTACTTGAGCTGGGAGGATCCGATCCTTTTATAGTTCTAAAAGATGCGAATATCGACTTGGCAATTCAGGAAGCGATCACGGGCCGCTTCGGAAATTGTGGCCAAAGCTGTATTGCCGCAAAACGATTTATCCTGCTCAAACCCATTGCCGACAAATTTATTCGGGGCCTTCTGCAAAATATTTCAAAAATCAAAATGGGAGATCCTTTCGACCCCAATACAGATCTGGGGCCCATGGCTCGAAATGATCTTCGCAGCAAGCTTCATCAACAAGTTCTAAAAAGCCTTAAAAATGGGAACAGGATTTTATACGGAGGGAAAATTCCTCCGGGAAAAGCTTTCTTTTATCCTCCCACCCTAGTTCAATTAAAAAACTTAAAAGTACCTTTATGGCAGGAAGAAGTCTTTGGTCCTGTTGCGGTAGTTCATGTGGTGAATTCTGAAAGTGCTGCACTCAAGCTCGCGAATGAGACTTCCTTTGGTTTGGGTGCGAGTGTGCATACACGAAACCTGAAAAAAGGAGAAGAATTCGCCCAATATATTGAAGCGGGCAGTTGTTTTGTAAATCAAATGGTACATTCAGATCCTCGCCTTCCTTTTGGTGGAATTAAAAACTCCGGCCTGGGACGAGAACTTTCTCATTATGGAATGCACGAGTTTGTGAATATCAAAACGCTTTCCATTTATCCTGCCTAAATTGCCTCTTGAGCTCTCTGAAAAGCTGATCTAATCCTTTGATTATGTTTCGCTGGCAAGAACTTCCACAACCTATCTTTGGCCTGGCTCCCATGGACGGAGTGACCGATCATGTATTTCGCACCATCGTTTATCGTCACGGTCCACCCGATGTGATGTTTACAGAGTTTGTGAGCGTGGAAGGACTCTCTCGACGTATTCCCGCACTTTTCAATGATTTAAAATATCAAAGTCATGAACGACCGATGATCGCTCAAATTTATGGTTACGAACCCGAAGCTTTCAAGGCAAGTGTCCGCATCGTTGCTGAACACGGTTTCGATGGAGTGGATATTAACATGGGCTGCCCTGCAAAGTCAGTAGTTCACAGCGGTGGCGGTGCAGCCCTCATCAGAGAATGTCCACACGCAAAAACGATTATCAAAACTTGTGGGCAAACATTGAAAGAAATTTACGAAGAAACAGGAAAACTTCTTCCTCTCTCCGTCAAAACACGTCTGGGTTATGAAAAAAACATGGTAAAAGATTGGATTGCTCAACTTTTAGAATGCGAAGAACTTTCCAATATTTCTCTTCACGGAAGAACTTTAAAGCAAGGCTACTCGGGAGAAGCGGATTGGGATGCCATCGCTCAAGCCGCTGAACTTGCAAAAGGTTCCGGAAAAACCATTTTGGGAAATGGAGATATAAAAAATTTGGCCGATGCCGCGGAACGTATTCAAAAATATAAAGTAAATGGCGTTTTACTGGGGCGAGCGAGTTATGGGAATCCTTGGCTGTTTCGGGAGAAGGAAAAATTTCGCCAAATTTTCCCCTCATCCTCCCTGCGGGCACCTTCTCCCTCAAGGGGAGAAGGCTATAAGGATGCACCCCCTCTCCCCTTCGAGGGAGAGGGCCGGGATGAGGGGGTACGCGTTCTCCTCGAGCATGCACGCCTTCTTTGGGAATCGAAAGATCCCAGACAATTCATCCAAATCCGCAAACACTGCGGATGGTACATTAAAGGCTTTAACGGTGCTGCAGAATTGCGTGCTAAACTGGTACGCGTAAGCACTTTTCCAGAATTGGAAGAAATTTTACACAATTTCGTCATCCCGGCCTTGAGCCAGGATCTCACGGGCATTCAAGAAATGCCGGATCAGAGTCCGGCATGACAAAACATTCTACACCTAAAATTATTCTCGCATCTACTTCACCCCGGAGAAAAGAAATTCTTCAACTTCTACAAATCCCTTTTGAAGTCATTCCCCCGAATTATGAAGAAGAAAGTTTAAATGAACTTTCTCCCTATGAAGAAGCACAACGATTTTCCATCGAGAAAGCAAATTCTCTTCAAACACTTTATCCAGATTCGATCATTATCGGGAGTGATACTCTGATTGAGTTTGAGGGACAAAAAATCGGCAAACCACGCAACCCCGAACATGCCAAAGAAATACTTCAAAAACTCCGTGGCAAAACGCATGATGTTTTAAGTGCCGTTTGTATTCTGGATACGGAAAATCAAAAAATGGAAAGAACGGTGGAAGTCACACAAATTACCATGAACTCTTATTGTGATTCCGAGATTGAGGCTTACATCGCCACAAAAGAACCTTTGGATAAAGCCGGCTCTTATGCCCTGCAAGGGCATGGCCGTTTCCTTATTTCTAAACTAGAGGGAGATTATTTGTCTGCCGTCGGACTTCCCTTACGCTTTGTCGCAGAAAGCTTGATAAAATTTGGAATTCAAATACCGGTAGATGTTGAAAAAATTTATCAGGAAAAAAATTTCCTAAACTGGAAAAGTTATAAGCCCTCCTAACCTCCCCTTGCCAGGGGAGGAAACCGAACATCCCCCTGATAAGGGGGATTGAGGGGCTTAGAAGGTAAAGAGCCCCATTCCGCCGTCTACCTCTATCACCTGTCCCGTAATATAAGCCGCTTGTTGAGAAGCAAGAAAAGCCACTAAACTTGAAATTTCGGTCACTTCGCCCAAACGTCTGACAGCCGTTTTCTTTTCCATTCTTTCCAGCATGTCTGATCGAATCAATGTAGTAGCCGCTTCAGATTTCATTACCCCCGGTGCAATAATGTTAGAAGTGATTCCAAAACGTCCGCCTTCCAAAGCCAAAGTTTTTCCAAAACCAATCATCGAGGCTTTAGTCGCGGAATAACTTGCCTGCCCTGCTCCACCTCTTGTGCCTGCAATCGAAGCCATGGAAATCACACGGCCCCATTTCTTCTCCAACATTCCTGGCCATACCGCACGAGTGACATTCGCAGTTCCAATCAAATTTACTTCCACATCTTTGTTAAATCTTTTCGGATCAATCTCCGCAAACATTCCTACCGTTGTCAAAATCGAAGCATTATTTACCAAGATTTGGATGGAACCCAGTTCTTGAGAAATTTTTTGGATAACCTCATTTACCTGATCTTCTTTACTAATATCACAACTATAACCGATCGACTTCACTCCTTCTTTTTGAATAGCTGCCACCGCCTCATCACAGTTTTGAATATCAATCACTGCAACATTCACCCCTTCTTGCGCCAAAGCAATTGCATCTGCTCGCCCCAAGCCCTTACCTGCAGCACCCGTCACCAAAGCTACTTTTCCTTCAATTCCGAATTTCATAAAAATCCTTTCGCCCCCTCACCCCGGCCCTCTCCCTCGAGGGGAGAGGGTGTCCGTTAGGACGGGTGAGGGTGAAAATTAAAATATGTTTTTAATATGCGGCGTCAGCGCCAAAAATCTCGGATACAAATATTCAAATATAAATCCAAACGCAAACCATACCGGCGCAAAATCCCAACGAATATATCCATGAAACGAATATTTGGAAGAAGAATAATCCCAAGGGCAACGTCCGGTAATTTTCTTTATCAAGCATCCTGTAACATATTCCATGATCCAAATCAGGAGCATGTAAATAATTCCTCTCGCAAACCAAGGCCAGTTTTTCATTGCCAATGAAATAGGTTCCAGAAAAATCATGCAGCCATAAATGGGAAACATCCAAAGGAAAGTATAGCCACACAAACGGGGATCTCTTCCGGCAATCGCCCAATCCGGCTTCAAACGAGAAATGGGGCCTTTCGAATGGACATTCCAAGAACAAAGAAAATAGGGATTAATCACGTCACACAAGGCGGTATAAACCATCTCGGCAAGCCAGCCTACAAAGGCATATAAAGGAAAACAAATCCAGGGATCAGAGGATAAAAAAAGTTGAAACATACAGTTCTCCTGCATGTCATCGTGAGCAAAGCGAAACGATCCCGTGAGTGGCACTCGCTCCAAGGAGGGACCACTTTGTGGCGGGATTGCCACGCCCCTCGACTATGCTCAGGGCTCGCAATGACATGCACTTTATTACATATAATAAAAAGCCGTGGAGGAGTTATTAGATTCTTTTTTGGGCCAGAGATCAATCAAAGCTTCAAGATCTTCCTCATTTTCTTGGGTATCCGCGTCAGCAAGATAGGCATCTTTACGAGTCACCTTATCGAGGGAAGAAATTCTTTTCTTGGCTTCTTTTCGTAAACGACGACGAGAAGTGGAAAGCAAAGCCCCCAATTCATCCAACAAGGGAGAATGAAGTAAATTCAATTTGGCATAGTTTTCCAGAATCATCATCCCTTTCAGATATGGCCAGGTGAGAGTTGCCATGCTCATCTGAGGAATTCCACCAAACAATCCAAAGAGAGAAAACAAGCCTTGTAAAGCAGGATGAGCCTGAGGAGCAGCTTCTTGAACTTGTACGACAAAAGGCAAAAGAAGTGCCAAAGCCTGAAGGGGAACGCCCAACTGATTTGACCATTGTATAAAATGCAAGCCTTCTTCCTGTCCAAGCGAACTCGGATATACATTTCCGAGCGAAGAATTATTATACAACACATTTAAGCGTTCATTCGGGAAAAAGCTCTGAAGAGAACCCAATGTCGACTTCAATGCCAGTTGTAAGGAAGAACTTTGGGCAACAGCATCGGGAGTTAAGGCGGTATTCAGAGAAGTCACCGCTGATTGGGATAAGGGCAAGGCGAATCTTGTCTGTAAGGAAGTAGCATTACTCCCCCATTGAATCGAAGAAGCAGCTGCTGCTTTATTTTCCTGTAAAGCAGCTCCCGTTTTGGCGCTTCCCTGATTGACTGAAATATTGGAATTTTTGACGGAAGAAAATGACAAACTCGAATTTTTAGAAGATGAATTACTTGAAAAATTTGTTGCACTAGCAATGGTTTTCAATAACTCTCGCACTTCTCCTTGAAGACTGCTAAACAAGCTCATTTTTGAGGAAAATATTGATCCTGTTTCAATGAAGGAACTGTGAGTTTCACTTTTTTGGTCTGGATAAGATTTTACTTGTACATGAGAAGCGTTCGCTTTCGAAGAATGTTGAAAATGATCTGTAGCCAAGTGATGATTTAAATTAACAGCTTCATTATTCGATGAAAAATTACTAGCTTGATTTGGAGAAACACCTGTCTCAATCACACGTGACACTCGGAGTTCAACTTTAGGAGGTTTAGCTTCTTGTTGACCATTCACCACAGTATCTTGACTTTGAACAACCCTATTTAATCTTATCTGCTCGGGAGGTGGCATTTCACTCACCTTATTTAAAATTCAGAATTAGTTTGGTATATACAATTGAGAAGTATCTTTATTTGAATCTACACTACAAGATCTCAAAATAGGATAAAGTAAATAATTTCCTTGTGCGGAAGAAGGTGTAATAACTCTAAAGTGAGACTGTCTGGAATCGGCATCTATTGGTAAAGAAGGTGGTAATTCATCCCTATTAAAATTATAGCCGCTAAATTCCACCCTTAAAGCATTTCTCACCCATGCCGAGTGAATCATACGAGCATTATCCGATTCATCACGTTTAGCTTCAAGAACTCCTAATAATGAAAAAGCCGCATTCAAGTTTACCCAATCGTCCATGGTGTCTAATGTATAAGGATCTCCATTAAACAAATAAATGTCTCTTCCTCGTAAACCAAGCAAAGCCGTAGTGAGCTCAGCATCCGCCTGCACTCCTGTAAAATCATTTCGTTGCATCGCAGATAAATGACGAGTTCCTTTTGTGATCACATTTCTTAAAATAGGAAATTCAGTAGCAGCATTCACTTGCAAACCATCTGTGCTATGAACTCCCTGATCATCTTGTACACGATTAATATTACGCACGCCCATACTCGGCATTCTAAACCTTGAACAATCCAGACGAGGCAATACCGCAGGCGTCACAGGTCTGGGTAGACTAAAACCAGTGGGAAAAGTATAGGGGGTTGGAGCAGGAGCGACAGAAGGTCTAGGTGCAGAATTTGCCGGAGCAGCATCATGCTCTTCATTTTTGCGAGAACAGCCATAACCTAGCAAAGCTGCACCGCAGACAAGTAAAATCCTCCACATAAATAGAGCCTCCTCCCAAAAGGAAATTGAGTCTTCAAAAATAAGCTTTAAAGAGTCATCGACGCCCTTGTTTTTCGGTTGCTAAGAAAATACGTGAAAATCATTATTTTTTCAATGCATCAAAAGCTTGAAAGAGACTTTTCTTTGTGTTGCAGGAGGGCAAAGGCTTCGGAAGGAGTTTGAGCCTTTAATAAAGAATCTAAAAAGCCCTTATCCTGGAAAACACGGGAAATTCGAGCCAACATTTGTAGATGAGCCCTAAACTGTTCCTGGGGAGACAAGAACAAAAACACCCATTTCACACGAAGTTTTTCCTGGGGATCTTCATAGCCCTGGGGCAAAATTCCAAAGGCAGCCTTGATATCAGAAATCCCTTCAAAGCGTGCATGAGGGATGGCCAGACCATTTTCCAAAACAGTTCTCCCCTCTTTTTCACGGTCCCAAATTGCCTTTCGAACAGCCTCTACAGACTCCAACTTACAACTTTCACACAGCTTGAGAATAAGGCTATCAAAAAAAGCTTCTTTGCCCAAGGAGGCAGGCTCAATCAAAATGGAATCCGGAGACAAATAATGACACAACATCAAAGGATTCGAAGATTTTTTTTCATTGTCTGAGAGGGCCATAAATCACTACCTAAAATTAAGTGTGGCCTAATACTTTGGGACTTTAAGGCTTGCAAGCCCAAAACGGATCAATGGAAATTAAAATGGTTTTTTTAACAGGGCATTTTGTTCACGAGAAGGACCTACAGAAACCAACACCAAGGGTAATCCCAAATATTTCTCAATGGCTTGCAGATATCTCTTCGCGTTTTTGGGAAGCTTTGAAAAATTCTTAATACTCGTGAGGTCTTCTTCCCAACCAGGAAATTCCTGATAAACCGGCTGCACCGCACTTAAATCTTCTACTTTCGAAGGAATATAATCGATCTTTTTTCCGCGGAGCTTATAGGCTGTGCAAATTCTGATTTTTTTCATTCCCGTCAAAACATCCAGCTTTGTTATCGCTAAGGAAGTTAATCCATTCACACGGCTCGCATGACGTAAAATTACCAAATCGAGCCAACCGCAACGTCGGGGTCTACCAGTGGTGGAACCAAACTCTCCCCCCTTGCTCCGCAACAAATCCCCTACTTCATCTTCCAGCTCTGTAGGAAAAGGGCCTGAACCGACGCGGGTTGTATACGCCTTCGTAACACCCCAAACATGATGAATAGAACCCGGTCCCACTCCAGAACCAATACAGGCAGCAGCTCCCACCGTATTCGAACTCGTTACAAAAGGATAAGTGCCATGATCCACATCCAGAGAAGTACCCTGAGCACCCTCAAATAGAATTTTTTTATTCTTAGAAAGTGCCTCATCAAGCAACAAAGAAGCATCACAAACATGTTTCTGAAGTAGTTTGGCTAATTCGGAATAACGGGAATAAATTTGCTCGAAAGAAAAGGCCACTCCCCCCAAAACTTTTGTAATATAGGCATTATGCTGGGGAAGAACATCTTCCAGGATTTTTTTAAAAAGATCCGGATTGACCAAGTCTCCCATTCGAATTCCACGCCGAGCCACTTTATCTTCATAGGCAGGACCAATCCCTCGTCCTGTGGTTCCAATCTTCCCGTCGCCTTTCGCAGCTTCGCGCAACTGATCAATCGTACGATGATAAGGCATAATCACATGAGCACGATCTGAAATGAGCAACTGCTTGTCATTTTTCAGAAAACCCCGGTCTTTAATTTTCTGGATTTCAGAAACCAAAACCTCAGGATCCACCACCACTCCATTTCCAATAAGACAGGTTTTCCCTCGATGCAAAATTCCGGAGGGTAAAAGATGCAGAATGGTCTTTTCCCCTTTAACGATGAGAGTATGGCCAGCATTGTTTCCTCCCTGAAAGCGCACCACCATATCAGCGTGCTCCGTCAGCAAGTCCACAATTTTACCTTTTCCCTCGTCACCCCATTGGGCACCCAATACAACGACGGTGGATTTGTTTTTTTGAGTTTTAGAGGGCAACTTGAGTGACCTTTAAAATATTGGGAAGCTTTGAAATTTCTTTCACCAAATCTTCCGGAACTTTATTATCGACATTGTAAAGGGCAATTGCTTCACCCTTATCTTTCAGCAAACCCAGCTGCATACGGGAAATATTGACCTGATTTTTACCCAATAAGGTCCCGATATTTCCGACAACACCCGGCTTGTCCTGGTTGTGAATCACCAAAATTGTACCTTCGGGAACGGCTTCAAGATAAAAATCATCAATGCGCACAATACGCGGATTGTTTTTACCAAAGATGGTTCCTGAAACCGTACGAGTTCCTTCGGCAGTTTTCACAATGACTTCAATCAAGGTCTTGAAATCTTTTGTATCACTTACTTTAGACTCGGTAACCTGAATCCCTCTTTCTTTTGCAATGAAAGGGGCATTCACGAAATTTACATTTTCTCCTTCCAGGGAAGATTCCAAAATACCCTTCAAGATGGAAACCGTAACGGAAGCCATCGGATATTCAGCCAACTCACCATAATAACGGACCTGGATTTCCTGAGGAAAAGAAGAAGCCAATTGCCCCTGCAGCTTTCCAAGCTTTTCAGCCAAAGAAATAAAGGGCTTCAGAACACTGGCTAACTCTCCGCTGATGGAAGGATAGTTCACCGCATTTTTTACAACACCCTTCACAAAATATTCCACCATCTGTTCTGCAACTTCGACGGCCACATTTTCCTGAGCTTCATCAGTAGAAGCTCCCAAATGCGGAGTACAAACGACATTGTCCAATTTGATTAAAGGAAAATCCGGTTTTACAGGTTCTTCCACAAAAACATCCAAAGCTGCTCCTGCAACGATACCTTCTTGAATCGCAGCACCCAAGGCCTCTTAATTAACGATTCCACCACGAGCACAATTGATAATGTAAACGCCTTTTTTCATTTTTGCAAAGGCGGCACGATCAATCAAGTTACGGGTTTTATCGTTCAGAGGGGTATGGATGGTGATAAAATCTGCGCGCGCAAACAAATCATCCAAATCAACCAATTCGATTCCCATTTTTGCAGCGGATTCCGGAGAAAGGAAAGGATCGTAGGCAATCACTTTCATTTTCAAACCTACCGCACGATCCGCAACAATTTTTCCGATATTTCCGACGCCGACAATACCCAAAACCTTGTTATAAATTTCAGAACCGACGAATTTGGTTTTTTCCCACTTACCGGCTTTCATACTACCGGTTGCCTGGGGAATTTTACGAGCGACTGCAAACATCATCGCAATGGCATGTTCCGCCGTGGTCACTACGTTTCCACCCGGAGTGTTTTCAACGATAATTCCCTTTTTGGAAGCTGCCACCGTATCAACGTTATCCACTCCGATTCCTGCACGACCAATAATTTTCAATTTGTCTGCGGCAGAAATCAAATCTGCAGTCACTTTGGTTCCGGAACGAATAATCAGTCCGTCGTATTGACCGATGATCGCTTTCAATTCATCCGGTTTTAAACCTGATTTCGTATCAACTTCCAAGCCCGGTGCATCTTTTAAAATTTTCAAACCTGCATCGGAAAGTTTGTCACTTACTAAAATCTTCGCCATATAATAAATTCCTTTTCTTTGTCATCGCGAGGACGTGCTCCGCACGGACGTGGCGATCTCGTGGGTATACTCACTGGATTGCCACGCCCTTCGGGCTCGCAATGACATCCTTTTTACGACGCCAATACTTTCAAAGCAGCGCCCACACCTTTTCCTAATTCCAACTTGTAACCATTTTTCAATAAAGTGATTTCAATGGCAGACAATACGCTGACCATATCCATCGGATCGTAATAACCCAAATGCCCAATGCGGAAAATTTTTCCTTTCGCGGCATCTTGTCCACCTGCGATGGTCATATTAAATTGATCACGAAGTCCCTTCACAATTTTACCGGCTTCCATTCCTTCAGGAGCCCATACGGCGGTTACTGCATTGGAAGGTGATTCTGGAGCATAGAGTTTCAATCCCATTGCCTTCACGCCTTCACGGCATGCATCCGCAAGCAGTTGATGCTTCTTCCAAATACCTTCGTAACCCATGGCTCTCATCGATTTCAAAACATCATTCAAACCAATGATAAGAGTAACCGCAGGTGTATAGGCTGTTGTATTCTCATCCATCGACTTCTTTTCTTTTTTGAAATCGAAATAGAACTTGGGAATATCAGACTTTTCAATCAATCCCCAAGCTTTCTGGGAAACCGAAGCAAAAGCCAAGCCGGGAGGCAACATCAATGCTTTTTGTGATCCTGAAACCACGATATCCAGACCCCACTCATCCACGGGTAAATTCACCACCCCCAAGGCGGTAATCGCATCGACCACCAAGGCAGTGTTGGGATAATTTTTTACAATGGCAGCAATTTCTTTTACGGGATTTGCAACTCCGGTTGAAGTTTCAGAAGCCGTGATAAAAACTGCGCGGTAATCCCCACCTTTTAATTTTTCTTCAATCGCTTTTGGATCTACGGATTTACCCCAATCCACTTTAATCACATCATAAGCCAATCCGTAAGCCTTGCAAATTTTCCACCAACGCTCTCCGAATTTTCCGGCATCGACCACCAAGGCTTTGTCATTTTTACTCATCAAGTTGATAACAGAACCTTCCATGGCTCCGGTTCCGGAAGCAGCCAACAACAACACATCGGATTTAGTTTGATAAAGCCACTTCAGGTTTTCTTTTACTTCGGCCACGATGGCTTCAAAACCTGCGGTACGATGGTGAATAATGGGTTCTGCCATTTTCACTAATACTTTTTCGGGAACCGGTGTGGGACCGGGAGCTAACAGACGATATTTATAGAGAGACATTTTTTTCTCCGTTAATTTTTATCCTTCGACACGCCCTTCGGGCTGCTCAGGATGAAATCACTTTCAGCGATTTCATTTTTGTAAAAGTTTTCTCAATCTTAAGCGCAAGGCATTCAATTTAATAAAACCCTCTGCATCCTTCTGATTATAAACCGTATCCTTTTCGAAAGTCGCAAAGGCCTCCGAAAAGAGCGAATTCGGTGATTTGCGCCCTACCACCATGCAATTGCCTTTGTAAAGCTTGAGTCTTGCAATACCACTCACCTTTTGTTGAGCATCATCAATCAGGTTCTGCAAAAGTTCACGTTCAGGCGCATACCAAAATCCGTTGTAAACCATGGTGGCGTACTGAGGAATCAGACTATCTCGAATTTTCAAAACTTCTCGATCCAAGGTAATAGATTCAATAGCTCGATGCGCTGCATGCAAAACTGTGCAACCCGGAGTTTCATACACCCCTCGGCTCTTCATGCCGACAAAACGATTTTCCACCACGTCCACTCGACCAATTCCATTGGCACCTGCAATCTCATTTAATTTTTCAATCAGGGCTGCGGGAGAATATTTCTTGCCATCAATCCCAACCGGATTTCCTTTGTCATATTCAATTTCAATGTAAGTTGCTTTGTCGGGAGCTTTTTCCGGAGAAACTGAAAGGACAAACATGCTCTCCGGGGGTTCAGACCATGGATCTTCCAAAATTCCCCCCTCGAAACTGATGTGCATCAAATTTCGATCCGAACTATAAGGTTTTTCTTTGGTGACTGGTACAGGAATGCCGTGCTTTTCGGCATACTCGATAAGATCCGTACGGGATTTAAAAGTCCACTCTCTCCAGGGCGCGATGATTTTTACATCGGGTTTCATCGCAAAAGCGGTAAGCTCAAAACGAACCTGATCATTTCCTTTTCCCGTAGCACCGTGCGCAATCGCATCCGCATTTTCTTTTGCCAAAACTTCCATTTGTTTTTTTGCAATCAAGGGACGGGCAATCGAGGTTCCCAAAAGATAAAGGCCTTCATAAATGGCATTGGCACGCAACATCGGGAAGATAAAATCTTTTGCAAACTCTTCCCTCAAATCTTCCACATAACATTTACTGGCACCCGTTTTGATTGCTTTTTCTTTTACAGGAGCGACTTCTTCTCCTTGTCCAAGATCGGCAACGAAAGCCACCACTTCACATTGATAATTTTCTTTGAGCCATTGAATAATGACGGAGGTATCAAGGCCTCCCGAATAAGCGAGAACCACTTTTTTTACAGCAGACATGAGGCTAACCTTTCTTTAAAAAATCCTTCCTGCTAGCGATACTGATGAGAGGCCGCCTTGGTAGCATGAGAGAAAAGAGACGTCAATGGTTCTAAGATTCATCTTAGCTTATCAAAAAAAACTGGCAAAAACTCTCCTTCTTGATGACAATTTAAGGCTATGGAAAACAAATCCCTTGAGCCCATTCGCGTAGAACGTTGGCCCACCGAAACCCCTTTCACGGTTTTAGTAGCCTTCTTCGCCGCGTCTATCTGGTTACTACTCGCCTTTACAATCATCGGTGCCGTATATGCCCTTCTTATATTTGTGGCAGTTTATCTCGGACACATCGGCTTTATTGCTCATATCCGGGGAAGTGCAGTCAAAATATCCCCAGAACAATTTCCCGATCTCCATCAGGCTATCGTTACCCTTTCACAGCGTATAGGTTTTGAAACAATCCCAGACGCCTATGTGATGCAAGCAGGAGGAGCCCTCAACGCGTTTGCAACGAAGTTTTTTAAGGCCAATCTTTTAATTCTTTATTCAGACTTGCTCGAAGCCTGCGGCGAAAATACCGAAGCCCGAGACATGATCATTGCCCATGAATTAGGACATCTCAAAGAAGGTCATCTTAAATGGCACTGGTTTCTGCTTCCTGGAATGGTATATCCCTTCATTGGCCAAGCCCTTTCTCGAGCCCGAGAATACACTTGTGATCGATATGGTTATGCGGCTGTTAGCAACAAGGAAAATGCATTACGTGGACTTGCAATCCTTGCAGCGGGTGCCAAAAGAGGACCCGAAGTAAATCTTCTCGCCATGGCTCATCAATCAAGAGATCTGAACACAGGTTGGCTCACCATCGGACAATGGCTGGCAAGCCACCCTCCTCTGGCCAAGAGACTGATCGCTCTTGAAAAAAGTCTCGCTCCTTCTGAAAATTATACCCAAGACGGTGTAATTAAAGCTTTGGCTTTAATTGCCGTGGTATACATCCTTCCCATTTTCCTCGTTATTATGGGAGTCATTGGCTTCAGCCTTTTGAGCTTAAAAAATCTTCCTCATAAAAAAGAAAAAGAAGTGGTAACTTCTCAAAGCGAAAGTAAAGCAGACTCCGAAACGCCAGAATTATTCCAGAATCGGAAAAAGGCAAAAGAAGACATCCTGGCACTCGCAAAGTTTGTGGAGGAAGAATGGAAAGAAACAAATAAATTTCCTGAAGACATTAATGAGCTTTATGATAAGTGGAACGAAAAACATCCTGAAAATTATGAACCCAAGGACCCTTTTACCCAAAAGGCATATCATTACATGACTTTTGAAGATGGAAAAAACTACGAAATTTGGAGCAATGGTCCGGATGGAAAGAAGCTGACTTCAGATGATATCTACACTACTCATAAGACAATGAATAAATGACCATATATGCCATTACATGACCATTCACATGTTTTACACAGTTGTGGATATTTTTAACAAAACGTTTTATTTTTAATAGGTTAAGAAATTAAAATCTTATAAAGAAGCAGAGATATTCACCCTCCTACCTAGTTTTCAACAGGGGGTCGGGTGGATGGGGATAAGAAAATGATCATCGGACTTACAGGTAAAAATGCAGCCGGAAAAGGCGAAGTGGCAAAAGTAATCCAAGAAGGGGGCTTTGAATATTACTCCCTTTCGGATGTTTTAAGAGAAGAACTCGATTCCCAAAAATTGCCTCCAACTCGCGAAAACATGATTCGAATCGGAAATGAACTCCGTCAAAAGTATGGGCCCAGTGTTTTGGCAAACCGAATCCTCGCCAAACTCGAAGTGGACAAAAACTATATCATCGACTCTTTTCGAAACCCTCGTGAAGTGGAAGCTTTCCGCATCAAAGACAATTTTCATTTTTTGCATGTCACCGCAGTACCCGAAATTCGCTTTGAAAGAATCAAGGCTCGCAAACGTGTAGGAGACCCTAATACCCTGGAAGAGTTCAAGGCACTCGAGGAACGGGAAGCAAACAGTCCCGATCCTTATGCCCAGCAACTCGACTCCACGGCTCAAATGGCAGATGTTGAAGTTGAAAACAATGGAACGCTCGATGATCTCCGGGAAAAGATGAAGGAACTCATTCGCCAACTTTCCGCCACCACCACACGTCCTGGCTGGGATGAATATTTCATGAATATTGCGAAGGTGGTAGCCCTCCGCTCCAATTGTTTAAAAAGAAAAGTTGCAGCGGTTATCGTAAGAGATAAACGAATTATTTCTACCGGCTATAACGGTACGCCACGCGGAGTGAAAAATTGTAATGAAGGCGGCTGCCCTCGCTGTAATAGTTTTGCAAAATCAGGTTCTGGTCTTGAAGATTGTTATTGTTCTCATGCGGAAGAGAATTCCATCACCCAGTCCGCCTATCACGGCGTCAATATTAAAGGTGCCACCTTATATACCACCTTCTCCCCTTGCCTCATGTGTACGAAGATGATCATCAACTCTGGCATTGCCGAAGTAATCTTCAATACGGATTACCCGATGGGAGAAACTTCGCTGAAACTTCTCCATCAAGCGCGAGTGAAAGTCAGACAACTTTAGCTTAAAAAGCCGTCCAAAGAAATTTTTCCAAGATTGCAAGATGAGTAAGAGGCGAAGACTTAAGTTGCATATCCACATTCGCCAAGGACTGGTAAACTTCAATGAGTTTTTTCCAGGTAATTTTACGGGCTTGAGGCAGGTTTTTCTCGATCACAAAAGCAGGAAGTTTCAGAGCGGAAGCCATTTCATAGGGCCCCTGCTTTCTTCTTTCGAGAAGCTTGATTTTAAGCAGGGTCCGATAATGTCTCGCCAACAAAGAAAAAAGGATAAGAGGCACTTCACCCTGATCCAAAAGCTTTCTTAACAAGGAAAAGGTTTTAGACTTTTCATTTTGGAGTACATATTCCGTCAAGGCAAAAACATCTTTCTCCGCAGACTCCGCAAAAAGCTTTTCCACATCCTCCACTTCAATTTTGTCTCTTTGTCCCACATAAATAGAAAGAAGACGAACTTGATTTTGCAGGCCCAACAAATCCTCTCCGATAAACTCAATCAATTTTCGAGCAGCCAAAGAAGATATTTGTTTGGACTCTTCCTTTGCAAAATTATGGACAAAAGTTCCCAAATCTTTCGCTTTCGGTTTTACACATTCGACAGTTTCAGCAATATTTTTAAGATATTTCGTAACCTGATTGAAGGCGGTCTTCTTTTTGGGGACAAAGGCCAGAGTCGCCAAAGAATTATTTTCCAAAGCTTGGGATAACTTCGTTAAATCTTCTTCATTACAAAAATCATCCCCTTCAATACGAACAAACTTGTGTTTAGAAAAAAAAGAGAAAGATCCCAACTCTTCCAAAAGCTGATTGAGGGGCTTTTCGGAATTCCAAAGCATCTCTTCATAGCCAGGATGTTTTTGGGTAAGTGCAGCGCGCAAAAACTGAAAGGCTTGATCTTGACTGAAAAGATCTTCTCCCCAAAACGCATAAACCGAAGAAAGATCCCCTTTTCCCAATGAACTTTTCAATTCAGATACATTCATAGAATATTTATTTTACGACCACATTTACCAATTTGCCTTTTACGTAAATCGTTTTGACGATTTCTTTTCCATCCAGATGCATTTTTACTTTTTCATCTTTCAAGGCAGTTTCTTTAATTTGTTCTTCAGAAGCACTTGCGGAAACTGAAATATTTCCTCTCAACTTTCCATTAACTTGAACGACAAGCGTTAAGGTATCGCTCACCAAAGCCGCTGGATCGTAGACCGGCCATTTTTGCAAAAGAACCGATTCTTTTTCACCCAAGATCTGCCAGAGCTCTTCCGAGAAATGAGGTACCAAAGGCGATAACATGAGTACAAAGGTTCTAAGGGATTCAAGACTACAACCTTCTTTTTGCTCACTCAAAAAATTATAAAATTCCATGAGGGCTGCAATCGCCGTATTAAACTGGAAACGGTTGATATCCTCCGTCACTTTTTTGAGAGTCTTATGGAGCTGTTGATGCTCCTCTTTTGAAATAGAAGATAATCTTTTTTGTTCTGCCATCAAACGCCAAACACGATGCAAAAAGCGATAAGAACCTTCCACTCCCTGATCGTTCCAATCCAAATCTTTTTCAGGAGGCGCTGCAAAGAGAGAAAATAAACGCGCCGTATCGGCTCCATATTTATCGATAAGATAATTCGGGTCGACCACGTTCCCTTTTGACTTACTCATCTTCGCTCCATCTTTGATTACCATACCTTGAGTAAGTAAATTTCGAAAGGGTTCACTGATTTTCAAATAACCCAAGTCTCTCAAGACCTTGGTAAAAAAACGCGAATAGAGAAGATGCAACACGGCGTGCTCTATGCCGCCGATGTATTGATCCACGCCCTCTCCTGTTTCTCCCCCTCTTAAGGTAAGAGGGGGTTGGGGGGCGTTATGCTCTCCCATCCAATATTCAACCGCTTTGGGATCAAAGGGGCCTTTGTCGAAATGAGGAGAACAATAGCGCAAAAAATACCAGGACGATTCCATGAAGGTATCCATGGTGTCGGTTTCAGGCTTGGCAGGCTTTCCACATTGCGGACAAGATACATTCACAAAAGAATCAATTTTTTTGAGGGGCGATCCACCTTCTCCTGTAAAGGCAACATCCAGTGGCAACTCTACCGGTAAATCTTTTTCCGGAACAGGCATCATGCCACAATCCCCACAATGAATGATGGGAATGGGACAACCCCAGTAACGCTGACGAGAAATTCCCCAATCGCGAAGCTTATAAGTAATCTTCTGAACTCCTAGCTTCTTTTGTTCCAAAAATTCCACAATGGCTTTTTTTGCTTCGAGGCTAGGCATCCCGTTAAATTGGGCGCTGTTGACCATCGTTCCTGGATCTACGTACGCTTCGCGTAAGGGCGACGCATGCGTCGCCACTACAGCTTCAATCACCCCCTTGATGGGAAGATTATATTTCTTCGCAAAATCAAAATCACGTTGATCGTGGGCTGGAACCGCCATCACCGCACCTGTCCCATAATCCATCAACACAAAATTGGCGGCATAAACCGGAATTTTTTCGCCGGTCAGGGGATGGATGGCATTAATACCTAAAGCCACCCCTTCTTTTTCATAATCTTCGGCAATTCTTTTTTCGCGATCAATTTTACGAGTTCGATCTCGAAGGGATTCCACTTCTTGTTTTATTTTTGGATCTTTAACGAGCTTATCAATGAGAGGATGTTCCGTCGCAATAGACATGAAAGTAACACCATAAAGAGTGTCCGGACGGGTTGTAAAAATTTCTAATTTTTCCTCACTGCCTTCGATGCCAAAAAGAACAGTCGCTCCCACACTTTTTCCAATCCACTCTCGCTGCATCACCAAGACTTTTTCAGGCCAACCGGGAAGTTTATAGGTATCCTGCAACAATTCTTCTGCATAAGCTGTAATTTTGAAAAACCATTGCTCCAAGGGCTTCTGCAAAACTTTGCTATCACAGCGCCAACACAAACCTTGTTCAACTTGCTCATTCGCCAAAACGGTTTGGCAAGAATCACACCAGTTCACGAGAGAATGTCGTCGGTAAGCCAAACCTTTTTTGAACATTTCGATAAAAACTTTTTGTTCCCATCGATAATATTCCGGCTTACAAGTGGCCACTTCACGATCCCAGTCATAAGAAAAACCCATACGACTCAATTGCTCACGCATCGAGGCGATGTTGGAATCCGTCCATTTGGCAGGATGAGTTTTATTCTGAATCGCGGCATTTTCAGCAGGCATTCCAAAAGAATCCCAACCCATGGGATGAAGAATGTTAAAGCCTTGCATCCTTTTGTAGCGGGCCACTACATCTCCAATCGTGTAATTTCTCACATGTCCCATGTGAATACGACCAGAGGGATAGGGAAACATTTCCAAAAGATAATATTTAGGTTTTGAAAGGTCTTCAGTAACCTTAAAAAGGTGATTTTCTTGCCAAAATTTTTGCCATTTCGGCTCAATAAGTTCGGGCTGATATTTGTTTTCCATTTTTTTTCACTAACATAAGGGGAAAAAAGAGTGGAAGATAAAAAAACACCGAAACCCCTACGGGTTTCGGTGTGAGGATCCTCAGAGGTACTGCCTCCTTGAAGAGTAAATTTTAGTAGTTTGCTTCGGCCTCTGCCTGTGCAATCACATCGGGAGTGGCCATCGCATACTCATGCAGACGGTCTAAATCTCGCTTCACTTCATAAGTTCTACCCATTTGTTTAACCAATCGCATATGTTGCAAAACAGCTTGTTCCCAATGCGAATAATTCAAATAATTATCTGTAATATTATCAAGCAATGCATGAGCCTTTTCATATTCACCATCGAGGATATGTCTCATCGCCAACTGATGCTTAAAAGAAGCCACCGATTCAATAGATTGCTGCTCCAAACTCGATACATCCGTATGGCGAAGCACAGGTCTATCAAGATCTTCTACAAAATGGACAGGAGCCTGCCATCCCACCATTCTAAAGTTTCCTGGTTGATAAGTAAGATTTCTGCCAGAATCATTGTTAGACAATTGAGCCACCTGAGCTGTAGGTTTCGACACAAAACGCTGATAAGTAAGACTGCCTGCCAAAGTCAGACAAAATACTGTAAGGCCCACTGAAGCGGGATGACGAAACAATACCTTCAACTTTTCAAAAAAACCCACTTTAGGAGAAATTTGCTGATAAACTTTTTCGGTGAGGTGAACAGGAGGGTTAAGATCCGGAAGCTTTTCATAGAGGGAAGAAACGAAAGAGAAGCTCTTCAACTCAGACTGGCAAGCACTACAAGATTTCACATGATCCTGTAGCTCAGGACTTTGAGCTTCGTCCGGATAAATTAAAGTCACTAATTCATCCTTAAATTGTTCACAGGGTCTTGACATTTTGTCCTCGTAATTCTGGTCAACGCTCATAATTTGGATTCAGGTCTTTATATCCTGATTTTTCCAAACATTTTTTCAATCCTTCCAAGGCATACCTCATACGACTCTTAACAGTGTTTACCGATACCCCCAAAATTTCAGCAATTTCTTCAAACTTAAAGCCACTCTTTTCCCTCATTAAAAAGACTTCCCGCTGATCCTCATTGATCTTGGAAAGGGCCTCTTCCAAAATTTTCCCTATTTCTCTATCTGAACTTTCATGATCCGGACGGGCTTCATCCGAAGCAATCACATCGTATAAAGACCGGTCGTCCCCATCTTCTTTTTTTTCATCCAATGACACAGTGTGACGTATTCTTTTCTTACGATGCACATCAATACATAAATTTCGGACTATGGTATAAATCCAGGTGGAAAGCTTGGCGGTGGGAACCCAATTAGGAGCAGCCCGGTGCATCTTGATAAAAACATCCTGAAAAATTTCTTCACTTTCTTGTTCATTGCCGGTGTAACGCAAAATATAACCGTAAACACCCCGACGATGACGACGAAATATCTCCTGAAAAGCGGAATTATCCCCTTTTTGATATTGGGCCATCAATTCTTCATCTGAAATTTGGGAATTTAGCATTGTATTTAATAATTTCAGTCATGGTTTTCGGCTACGCCTTCAACTATTCCTTCGGTCATCCGCCTAAGGCAGATGCCCCGTCTCAGTCATAGCACAGCTCTTTTCAAGGAAGCTACTTTTCTCAAAAGGGATGCGGGACCTTGTTTCTTTCCGCCTTTTTCAAGCTCGGATACCAATGCAGAACCCACCACAACCCCCTCTGCTACTTTGGAAAGATTTTTTGCATCTTCCGGATTTCGAATTCCAAAACCAATACAAACCGGTAATGGAATTTCTTTTTTAATTTGCCGAACATGCGACTGAATGTCTGTCAGTGATTTCAGTTTCGCTCCGGTAATACCGGTAACCGATACATAATAAATAAATCCTGAAGCCAATTTCTTCACTTTCTGAATACGATCCTTGTTTGCCGTCGGCGTTAACAAATAAATCAAATCGAGTTTATTTTTTCGGGCAGGCTGATGAAGTTCCTGAGATTCTTCGGGAGGCAAATCCACCACAATCAGTGCATCCACCCCAGCCTTTGCAGCATTTTGACAAAATTTTTCGACTCCATAACTCAAAATAGGGTTGTAATATCCCATTAAAATAATCGGAACCTGACTCTTCTTTCGTATTTTTGCGACGCAAGCCAAAATGGCTGAAGTAGTAGTTCCCGATTTTAAGGCCCGCTCGGAAGATCTCTGAATAACAGGTCCATCCGCCATGGGATCCGAAAAAGGAACCCCCAACTCAATCAGGTCAGCCCCCGCTTTTTCCATATCCAAAACCAATTTTTCTGTTACAGACAAACTGGGATCTCCTGCCGTCACAAAAGCAACCAGGGCTTTTTGTTTTTTTTGTGCAAGTTCTCTGAACTTCTTCTGAATACGACTCACAAATTTACTCCCTTGATACGGGCAACTGTCGCCAAATCTTTATCTCCTCGACCTGACAGATTCACAATCACCACATCTCCCGATTTAAACTTTGAGGAATATTTTTTCAAAAAACCCATCGCATGTGAAGATTCCAATGCAGGAATAATTCCTTCATAACGAGTCAAGAGATCAAAACCTTCCATCGCTTCCGAATCGGTTACTGCAAAATATTGGGCACGCTTGGTTTCATAAAGATAACTATGTTCAGGACCCACGCCCGGATAATCGAGGCCTGCGGAAATCGAATGGGTTTCCTTCACCTGACCTTCCCTGCTTTGAAGCACGTAGGATTTGCTTCCATGCAAAACCCCCACATGACCTCCCACCAAGGTTGCAGCATGCTTTCCACTGCTCACTCCAGAACCACCCGCTTCCACTCCAAAAATTTTAACCGATGAATCTTTGATAAAAGGATAAAAAAGTCCGAGAGAATTCGAGCCCCCTCCCACACAAGCTACCAAGGCATCGGGGAGACGATTCTCCGCTTTTAAAATCTGTTTCTTCGCTTCTATTCCAATGATGGACTGAAAATCCCGCACAATCATGGGATAGGGATGCGGACCTGCCACCGAACCAATACAATAAAAAGTATTATGGATATTGGTAATCCAATCTCTGAGAGCTTCATTCATGGCGTCTTTCAAAGTTTTGGATCCGCTCGTTACAGGAATCACCTTGGCACCCAACAATTTCATACGAAAGACATTGGGAGACTGGCGATACACATCTTCTTCCCCCATAAAAACTTCACACTGCAAACCCAGCAAAGCACACATCGTGGCCGTTGCCACCCCATGCTGACCTGCGCCCGTTTCTGCAATCACACGAGTCTTTCCCATGCGCTTGGCGAGAAGAATTTGACCCAAAGTATTATTCACCTTATGAGCCCCGGTATGGCATAAATCTTCTCTTTTAAGATAAATCTTGGCCTTTCCCAATTTTTCGGAAAGTCTTTTTGCAAAATACAAAGGCGTGGGACGTCCAATGTAAGAAGTCGCTAAATCCTGAAATTCTTTTTTAAAATCTGGATCACGACGTACTTTTTGATAGGCTTCTTCCAGTTCCAACAAGGCGGGCATCAAGGTTTCCGCCACATAACGTCCACCAAATTTTCCGTAATGACCTTTTTTATCGGGTAAACTCATATCACTTCCTAAAGGCACTGGGGTTAATTTTTCAAAATTTTAAGGTGGGTCTCTCACACTGCAGCAACGAAAAAAACAAAAAAAGTAACGTCTTAAAGTTTTGAAAAATTAACCTCAGGGCCTTTTAACTATACCAATCTTAAATGAGAATGCTTTGCTTTACTTATAAAGTCTTCCATTTTTTTTAAATCTTTTTTTCCAGGCTTACTTTCTACACCGCTCGCCACATCCACCGCATAAGGTTGAACGGTTGCAATAGCGAGCTGAACATTTTCGGGTGTAAGTCCTCCCGCCAGAAATATTTTCTTTCCCAAATTTTTTGCACGCTTGCACAAATCCCAATCGGGCTTTTGTCCGGTTCCCCCATAGCTCCCCTTGACAAAGGCATCAATCAACACCCATTCGCTGTCATAAGAACCGATTTTCTGGATATCATCTTCATTCTGCAAGCGAATAGCCTTCCACCAGGGATGAGCCATTTGGGCACAGAATTCAGGATTTTCATCGCCATGAAACTGGAGATAATCCAGAGAAAGCAATTGGGTAAGATCCACCACATTTTCATACTCTTCATTTACAAACACACCCACCTTGGGAATATTTGGAGGAATTTCCTCAAAAATTTTCTGGGCTTTTTCATAAGACAGATAACGAGGTGATTGGGGATAAAAATTAAAACCCAAAAAATCCGCTCCCGCATCAATGGCCGCCAGAGTGTCTTC
>CAYPXN010000121.1:0-26253 GCA_964414715.1 uncultured Pseudomonadota bacterium
AAGAGCAGGGCCGTGATTTTTCATCACCCGATCAGCAATCTCGGCAATTTCCAACACGGGATCCACTTCTTCACGGATGCGGACAAGTTGATGTTTTTCTTCGAGTAAAGTAACAAATTCTTGAAGTGAGGAAGGCATAATACCTTATATAAGTTCTTTTAAAATTTGCTAGCAACTTATTTTTTAAGTATTGGATAAGTCTGAAAAATTAATATCTGAGGGGGGGGCTAGGAAAGAAAGCATGAACAGGGCACACACCAGTCTTTTAGAAAGAAATTTGCCATATTCTTTTGCTTCGCAACTTACTGAAAACCAGCGTTTGTTAGATTCCATGAACAATTCTTTTGTGAGTCAGGTGACTGATTCTACTGCCATTGTGGGGATGTTGGCAGGTGGTTTGGTAGGAAGAGGGCTTCGGGTGGCCAGTTTTTCCCTTTTGGGAAATTTACTGGGAGAATCCCGATTGGCCTTCAATGCGGCTCGTGGAGGCGCTTTTGCTCTTGGTTTGATGGGGGAATCAGCCGCTTTTACAGGAACAGGCCGATTTATTCGAGGGCAAGGTTTTGAAGGCTTTGGACATGATTTTATCCATTCAGCGATAAGTTTAGGAGCTTTGCGTGTGGCGGGTGTTGCGAGTGCAGGGCAGAGTCAGATTCTTCAAAGAACAATCAATACTTCTGCTGTCGTCGCTGCAAATCAAGTGGCAGGTATTCTGGGAGTGATCGATTCTCCCCGTGAAAATATTACGGATCAATTTGCAAATGCCTTGGTCATGGATATTCAGTCGAGCTTCACCCGTTCGCTCGTTGATCTGGGACTTCCTGCTTTGGGATCTTGGGAAAGATCTCTGGATTTTGCTTATGAAAGTCAGTTAAAAGGATTGCAACAACTTGTGGGATCGGAGCCTCTTATTCGTCTTAAAAATCCTTTTTCATTACGCATCACTTCTGCAATGGCTTCTTTGGGGACGCTGATCTTGAAAAGTGCGGAAGCTGCAGCACAGCCCTTGAATGCAGTTTCAGAAACAACTCCGCTTTTTCAGACAATCACGCACGGCCTTGTCACTACGGGTTTTGGCGTGACGGGCGCAATGACGGGTTTTTTCCCGGGCCTGTTTTTCCCCATTTTAAAAGGGAAATATAAAACTTTTGCTGCTTTGCCCATTCTGGTGGGTGCTGCCGCTTTAGCAGCCCGTTTGGGAACGGATTTTTCGAGTGTGCGTGAAAGTGTGGGGAATATTGCATTTTTGGGTTCGGCACTTGCCACAGGTTTGCTACACGAAGCCTGGTTGCGACGTCGCATTCATGATCAGGATCGCATTCATTTATGGCAGCACAAGACTCCTCGGGAACAATATGTAAAAACACGTCCTGGAACGATGAGTAAGGAAGAATATCTCGCTTTGCTGGATGCTCCCCTTGAAATTGATCCGAAGGATGCTTCCTGGTCTTTCGAAGCCCTTTCGCGCGATAAACAGGGAAATATCTTGAGAGATCCCGTAGATCAATTACCTCTTACTTTTGTGCGTTTCAAACATGATGCTCCTCCCAAGACGGCAGGATTTTTAAAAGGAAACTACCTCTATAATCGTGTGTTTGAGGGATCTCGAGTCACCGCTTTTGTAGAAGGCTTGATGTCTGCACTGCCGATGTCGGGAATATATCGTAAGTTTAATCGTGTTCCTGGAAGAACAATCCGTGATTTTCTGGTTCAAAAGTTTGCGATTGCTTATCCCGAACGCTTTGATTGGAGTGCCTTGAGTCAGGATTCAGGATCTTTTGGGGAATTTTTTACACGCCCTATTGTGACAGCTCCGGAAGGTTTGGAAGTGATACCAGGTCAAAGCTTTCATGATGGAGTTTTGGATGTAGTGGCACGCGTGGAAGATTTGGATACTGGAATTCGTTTGGCAGGAAAAGGTGCTCTTAAAAAAGTATGGGATCCCACAAAGGGTGTATTTGTCGATGTGGTGGGGGATGCCGTTCTTCCTCTTCGTCAAATGTTGGGAAGAGCTGCCAATCATTTTGAAGGAGAATCTCTGACGGTCATCGCCACATACCTTTCGCCGCGCCATTGGCATCAGACTCTTTCTCCGGTGAGGGGAAAAATTTTAGATATTCAGTCGATTGAAGGAAAATTACAATCTGTAGATCCGGGGGTTCGACAGAATATTTCAGATCCTAATTTCGAGGGTAGACCTTCCAGTTATTTTCAATCCGAAAATTCACGGGTAGTAGTCACGATTGATACGCCTGAGTATGGTCCTGTGGCCCTGATTTGTACGGCAGCGGCTTTGGTGAGTACTTCTCGTGTGTTCCGACGTGTGGGAGATCAGGTTGAGTTGGGGGAATTGTTACATGAGTATCGCTGGGGTTCCCATAACACCCTTGTTATTCCCTCTCGCAAAGTTGCTTTGGCAGGAGGTTTGGTGCCAGGTCGTCAGGTGTATGTGCGTGGAACGAAACCGGAAGGTGAAGATGGAATCGAGTGGCTCTTCGTGCCAAGAGATAGACTGCCTTAATTAATAATTTTCTTTCCATTTTAAAGAGGGCTTAAGAGGACCAGTTTATTTTGATCGTAGACTCGAAGCACTCGGGGAGCTTTGGTAGGGAGTCCTTTGCAATTAAAATCTACGGAGCTTTTGTCTGTTTGATAGCGGATATTGAATCGAAGATTTCCGGACATCCAAACTTGTTCGATGCCTGCCGGAGTGCTCTGTTTGAGAGGCCCGTCAATGGGTAAAGATCCCGCCTTCAAGAGGTTTGAACATTGTGCCTGAGGAGGAATGGTTTTTGCTTCATTTATGTAGGGTGTTACAAAAAGTTTGATTCCCTGTTCCAGGGTTTGGAGTGCAATTTGATTAAAGGGCAGAGAGCCTCTCCAGTCAGCCATGGGACCTGTTCCCGGAATCCAAGGACTATAGTTTACTCGATCTGAACTTTTAGATTGAATGAAGCCTGTGTTACATTCCCGCATTTGTCCCCGAAAGATACCTTCTATTTTGCCAAGAATGATTTTTTGAGATCCGGGAATTGCTTCAAAAACTCCTCGGGGAGTAAATTTGGATGAAGCAGAGTTAAGCAAATCATAACATTCTAAAGTAGAAAGATGCGGAAGGGCAGGGCTTGAAGTTGTACTAGAAGCAGGTGTGTCTGGATTCATAAGGGGTGTGGATGCGGTCGCTGCGTTATTTCCTTCATAGGGATTGAAGGAAGTTAGAAGCGCGATAGGAATGGCACCAATAATTCTTGTAAACCAACTCATGTGACCCCTTTTTCACTGATCTCGGTTGTTTATCAAGGATAGTATATCGAAGGTTTTTTGGTAAAGTTGCTTTTTTTGCAGGTCCGAATTTCCGCAGTTGACTAAAGAAGGGTGTCATTGCGATCCGCCGTAGGCGGAGTGGCAATCCCGTAAGTGCAGTCGGGGGATCCTTCTCCGCCTTAGGCGGATCAGGATGACACCCAAGTGTAAACACTTGGATTGCCAAATGAATAAAAAAAGCTGCGGAATTTAGACGGAAGTGGGTTCTATGGGCAGTTCAGTGTATAAGCCCATTCTGTGCTCGCTTGTTCTCCAGGTTGTGGATTGCACCAGGGAGTGACGTTCACGGTGACTTCGGAGGAATTTCCATTGAATGAGATAGGCACGGAGTTAAAATAAATTCCGGGAGAGTTGGGAACATTTGGGTTTTGCTCTCCCGTGCTTGTGCATCCGCTAGACCATTTTAATTGACCTTCATAATAGACATCAATTTTATCAGCAATCGTATAGGTGGTGTAAGTGATAGAAAAATTTCCCGCCGTTTTGCCGAGTGAAATTTTTCGGCTATCGGCCTGGGCTCCGCCCGGAATTTGTTGGGAGTTACAAGCGGGAATATCATTTTTGGTTGTAAATTTTATGACATCTCCCTTGCCGGCGACTACAGCGCCATCTTTATTAAGAGTATTTACTGCGAAGGTAAAATTGTGTCCTGGAAGTAAATTGACTGTATAAAATTTATCTTTGACGGGAAGATTAAGCGCTATATCTGTATTTGCACTTTCGTCGTATATGGTAATTGTATAGCCTCCTGGCGCGTAATCATTTTTCCAAGTGAGCTTGAGGTTTTGATGCTCCACGTTCGGTGCCCCATAGATTGGGGCCGTAATAGTGCTTTTGGCGGGGTTAATCGTGTAACTGAAGTAGCCGGAATAAGGACCTGAAATCCCTTTAGCTCTCGCTCTTACTTTCCAAGAATATTTTCCGCTGGGATCATTTTGCACTCCTGTAATACTTGCTGAAGTAGTTTTTTCGACGCTGGTTTTACAAGTGTTGGGTTGATTATAGACGCAAACGGTGAGGTCATACTCTTCAGCGCCCGGCACCGGGTTCCATTTAAAGAGAGTGCTGAGATTGGGTGCTTGATAGTCGAGTGGGCTGTTATTTCCGGGACTACTCAAAGTGGGAGCAGGGATCAATTTAGAATCGACAATAAAAGTAGAAGGATTGGAAGCATAAGCTTCTTGAGAGGGAAGATTGCCATAGACGGGAGGACCTACAGGAGTGACTTTCCAAGTATAAGTTTGGTTGTCTACGCTGTTTTGAATATCATCTATGGGCAAGCTTATTTGTTTTCCAGGAACCGTGTAAGTTTTTCCTGCCACATTCACGATATAAGAAGTAGCACCTTCTGTTTTTTTCCAGGAAAGAGTGACGAGGGGTTTTCCCCAGGGTGCAACGTGAGTTTGATCTGCGGGTTTATCCAGGCTGCCTGTGACGCTTCCTGTTTGAAGTGGAATCCCCACTCATCCCTTAGACCACATTCCAAAAGATCCATCGGCATTCACTACAGCAACACGAACGTAATATAAAGTGTTCATTTTCAAGTTTAAACTTTGCTTAATGTTCGATCCCTCTTGGTTTTCCGGGTTGGAAGGATTTACCGTAATAGTCGGTGTTGAAAGTGCAGGTTGTGAGTCGTCTGTTGGGAAAGGGTTTTCTGAAATTTGAAGAAAATATTTAATGCTTCCTGGAACATATTCCCAAACGACGGAAGATTCCCATGGATAATTTAAGGGATTCTGTGCGACTCCAGCAGGAGGGTTGATAGAGAGGATTTTTGCTTCTTTAGAATTCGTTGTAAAATAATTTATGTTTTCCCATTTTCCCCAATCAGGGGGAGAAGGATTGTTTTGCACACCTCTTCCTGAAACGGGGAGTGCAATATTGTTGTCATATTTTTTTGCTCTTACACTCCAATAGTAAGTCGTGTTGGGTTCTAATGATACTTGGACACTACTGGTGAGTTTCCCATTAAAAGGATAGACAACATTTGCTTCTTTTGTGATTTTATTATCTTCGGTGTCGTAGATTTCGACTTGCCAGGCATATTCATCCGGCTTGGTTTCCCAACTCAGGGTTGTCATCCAAGGTTCTATATCCTTTTGGGTAGAGGATGGAGAAACCCAACGATCGTTTTCGTTTCCATAAGCAGGCCCGTTGCCGACCGCATGCCAGGCATTGAGAACATCCTGAAACTCAGGACTATCGAGCCCATAGGCGTTTGCCGCGATCATTTGTGAAAGCACTCTCACGTCAAACCAGTTTGCTGTGGGAGGAAGGCCGATCATGGTATAAAAAGCGATGTCGGCTGCTTTTTCTTTTCCGATACCTATGACCTGATAATTCTCTTTATTGTCATTTTTTTGTACGCCATTACTTCCCTCGGAAAGAAGATAGAACCAATAGTTTGCAATGCCGGAGTTGGTATGCATTCCGCAATAATCGTTTGCTTCTGCCGCAGCACATTCAGGTTCTATATAATTTGTTCCTTTGATGGTGTTGGGTTGGGGCTTTTGGATATCTAGATAACCACTGAGCTTTGGATTGCTGAGATTTCTAATTCCAGTAGGAGGGCAAACTTCATTTTCGAAAAGCCAATTGTTGGGTGATGGGCCTTGCACAGCCATTTTTACGAGAGTACCAAATATGTCTGCAAAAGATTCATTCAAAGCTCCCGAAATTCCTCTGTTCACTAGTTTAGAACTTCTAGAGACGATAGTATGGGTAAATTCATGTGCGAGTACATCCAGAGCAGTGGCATGGTAACATCCTGGGCGTGTTTGCGGCGAAAAGTATAATTCATTTTCAAATGAACTGGCTCCTATGGATTCCTCGGCATCGAAATATAACCAAAGCGGTTCTGTTCGATAGCCATTGGGGCCATTCCAATAAAAATGAGTGGCAAAATAATCCAAAGTTTTTTGTGCATTCGAAAAAATATCGACTCCTAATCGATCTTTTTTTTCGCCTGTGTCTCCAAAAACTCCATTCGCATCCGAAAATACTTTTTCTACGTATTTCTTTCCGAAAGGGTAAGGGTTCGGAGTGGTTCTATCTATGGCGATAATATCGGAAGGAGTGAATAAGCCATTTTTCGAATTAAATGTGGAGGGGCTCTCGAGTTGGTATTGATTATCTCCCGCTGAATGATCTGCTATAAAAGTGACAGCTTCATTTTTGCTATTGAAGCCGTTTGCTTGAACGCTCTCATGCCATTCAACATTTATTGTGGAGTTTATAAGGCTACTCAAATTGAATATTTCTCCCGTTTTTGCGTCCACATCGATTTGATAGTTTTCTCTCGGAGAGAGAGTGGGAATGGAAGAAAAACGATAAACAAGAGTCATACTTTCAGGAGAAAAACTGCCATCTTTGGATGCAATGCCGAGAGTGGCGGAAGGGGACTGGAAATTTTGAGGATCTTGAATCCATGCAAAGTTCAAAGCTCCCAATGATTTCATGGCAGCTTCCAAGGCTTCTTGTTCGTTCAATGTGGGACTCAGGTTAAGATTTAATTTGTCGAGGTTTGCTGCATAACTTGTGAGAGCAAAAAGAACAGATTGTTTTTCCTGCTTTTCAGCTAAGGTTATTCTGGAATCGAAAACGGGAAGGTTTTTGTATTTTTGTTCATGAATGCTAAAATATTTCATCGGCACATTTTGCGCATAAAATTCTTTAATTTTTGTGATTTGATCATTCGGACCTAATTTGAGTCCTGGAGAATATCTTTTGAAGAAATCTTCGCGGGAAATATTTTGTTTTTCATCGAATTGAACGGCCCTAATTTGCTTGCCGGAGAAGCGTAATCGAATTGCTTCTTTTGCAAGTCGAGAGCGCTCTTCCTTTGCTTTCATGACTCCGAGATTAGCTCCATTTTTGGCAGAAGGAATGCTAGCCCCCTGAGGAAGTGGAATGGACAAGGGTGGATTCACTTGATTTGCCGCAGGAGAAGGTGGAGGAGTTTGTTGTTTTGCTTGAGGAGAAAAAAAATCTGAAAACCACCCAGGATAGGCATTTTCAGAAATAAGCAAAAAAAATAAAAAGACAAAATATTGAAAAGTGCGGCCCCTAAACATCACAGATCATTCTAAAGTTATTTTTTTAAGTCTGCAATGAGGATGCCAGGACTACTTCACTTTCTTTTGTTAACTAAATTGATAAAAATATAGTTTTGTTAAGAAAAGTTAATTTTCTTTGGAAATTTTCTTTCCATCCACCATCACAAAGTCCGCTGTTTTGGCCTTCAGAATTTCTTCCATGGCTTTCTCGGGGTCTTTCAAAGCGTCCGGAGAAATTTCAAAACCGATGATGTCGGCTTTTTTTCCGGGAGTGAGGCTTCCGATTTCTTCTTCCAACTTCAAGGCGTGAGCTCCGTGCAAAGTCGCCATTCTCAACCATTTGCTGGGAGGAATAGCAGGGCAGGATTTGCGTCCGATGCGGATTTGATCCAACATCGACAAACTTTCTCCCGAAGCGAGAGAGTCGGTTCCTAAAGCAATATTTACTTTGTGGGCGCGAAAGGTATCGAAATCAAATTTTTGGTGATGGAAATAGGCGTGTGAACTAGGGCAGTGGATCACGCTTACTTTTTTTTCTCCGAGACGCCTGATTTCGTCTTCATTTACATAATTGCAATGAACGGCCATGATTTTTTCAGAGAGATAATTTTTTTCGTCTAAGTAATGAATGGCGGAATCTCTTAAGGTGATTTCTTCTTCGGGAACTATTCCCTTGTTTTTAATGAAGTCGTAAAGAGGGCCTTGTTGCAATTTGAAATATTTATCTTCGTCTGAACTTTCCGAAAGATGAATGGAATAAAGATTTCGGTCGCTGTTCATCAGTTTTTCAAAAACTTCAGGATGAAGTGCATGGACGGAATGAGGGCTGGGCATCACTTTGAGCAATGTTTGGTGCTTTTTGAACATTTTTTCAAATTCTTCTGCAAAGCCCAAAATCTCCTCGGCCATTTCTTTGACGACTCCGATAACTTCCATGAAAAGGTAGCCACGAAAGGGGCTGTTGAGCAAAGTCACAAGATCTGTGTTAAAGCTCACATGATCTCCGATGCAGGTTGTCCCGCTTTGAAGCATTTCCTGAATTCCTTCGAGCATGCCTTTTTCATAATCCGGAGCTGAAGTTTTGTTTTTTGCTTCCACCAATTTTTCGATCCATCCTGTAAAAGTTCCAGGATATTTGAAACCACGGAGTGAACTGAGTTCGAGATGAGAATGAGCATTCACAAAGCCGGGCATCAGCACTGTATCGTTGAGACAAGTGATTTGGTGGATCTGTTTTTTGTAAAGTTTTTCTAAATCCCGCGCAAAACCCACGTCGTGAATTACATTTTGATCAATGAGAATTCCGCCATTAGGAATGGGGGTGGAATCAATGGGTAATAAAAGTGGAGCTTCTAGTAGGATCATGCAACTTTTTTGATTGTGTTGTAAAAAGTGTCACGTTGGCGTGGAATGTAACCCCATTCTTGGATCATGCGATGGAGTTCTTCCACATTGGTTTGATTGGGAACGCCCGTAGAGCGTACCACGTTTTCTTCGAGAAGAGTGGAACCCAAATCATTTCCCCCAAATTGAAGGGCAATTTGAGCGGCCTTCGAACCTTGAGTCAGCCAGGAGACTTGAATGTTTTGAAAATTGTCCATGAAGATGCGAGAGATGGCGAGAGTTTTGAGATAATCGTGTCCTCCCACTTGTTCTCCTCCCATGGGAGAATTTCCGGGAACATAGGTCCAGGGAATGAAGGCGAAGAACCCCTTTGTTTTATCCTGGAGTTCTCGGACCAGGTTTAAATGGGTTACTCGATCTTCCAAAGTTTCGACATGTCCAAACATCATGGTGGCAGAACCTTGAATACCCAAACGGTGTCCGGTTTCTGCAACCTTCAGCCAATTTTCGGCACTCACTTTTCCTGCTGAGATATCTTTGCGAATGCGATCGACTAAAATTTCTGCACCACCTCCAGGAAGAGAATGGAGCCCCGCTTGTTTGAGAGCTTTTAGAACTTCTTCATAACTAAGTTTGCAAAGTCTTGAAATATGGTCAATTTCAGGAGGAGAAAAAGCGTGAATGGTAATGCCAGGAAATTTGTTTCGGATGTGAGAAACGAGGTCGATGTATTTATCCATCTTCCATTCCGGATGATGACCGCCTTGCATGAGAATTTGGGTTCCACCCACACCGATGAGCTCTTCGATTTTTTGATCAATCTCACCGAAATTATGTTCCCAAGAGTCTTCGTCTTTTTTGTCCCGACGAAAGGCGCAAAACTTACAGCGTAATACACAGATATTGGTGTAGTTGATATTACGATCAATGACGTATCCGATGATATTTCCGTTTTTGGTTTTATTGATGTCGTCTGCCAAGCGACCCAAAGAAAGGAGATCTCCTTCTTTAAATAAAGTAAGGCATTCTTCAGGGCTAATGCGCTGACCAGATTCGATTTTATGATACAAATTTGAAATCGAGCTCATGAGTATATCCTTGGATGGGTTTTAGTAGTTCATAGAATCGTCGAATCCCATCGAGTTCTGCTTCTCCCATAGTATAGTGGAGATTTTTTGTGAAGTATTCTCTTAAAGTAACTTTATCCAAGGGGTCCTGTCGCTCCTCACCCCCAATTACGGCATCGTCCGCCGAGGCGGACTGCTGGCGGTAATTGGGGGGCCCCCAGTCGCGCCACCCCTTGGATGACAATTTATCAATAATGGTATCTATTTGTTTGAAACCTTGCTGAAAACTTTCTTGCAGTTTTTGATGGAGTTCAGGTTTTTTTTGCAGGCTCATCCAAGCTGCAAACACGAAAGGTTTCTGTTGCCAAGAGCACCACTCCTCTCCCAAATCCAAAGCGCTCCCGTTTTCCGTAAAAGTTTTGTCTCCAATCAAAAGCTTTGCATCGATATGAGGATGAGAAAGATCCGAGGTGAAAGTAAGTGTATTCAAATCCATTCCATATTTATGTTGGAGGATTACCTTCAGTAGAGCATGTGAGGTGCGGGATTCGGGGTCGAGGTAGATAGTATGAATATTTTGTAGGGGCAGGCCACTGTGCCTGCCCTTCGAATTTTGTGAAGGTTCGTTTTCTATTTGTGGGCGGCCACGGGGAGCCGCCCCTACGGTGATGTTGTTCCAATATAATCTCACACTCTTTACAGCTCCCCGGCATGCAATCGCTAAACCGGGCACTAAATACAAATCGGGATTTTCAAAATAATTTACAATGGGGAGCAAGGCAGCTTCCACTTCCCCCCCTTGAAGCAAATAGAGAAGTTGAGCCGGAGGACGAGAAATGAGTTCCACTTCCTTGGGATTTAACCCATGGGTGAGGGGGAGGGCATTCATGTAAGAAACGCAACCGAGCTTGAGCATGACGGCAGACAATCATGGGAGAGGAATACTGTCAATATAGGCTTATATTGAACTGAGTCTGCTGGCAGCGTTTAGCGATATGTTTTTCGTGAGGCTTAAAAGCTGACGCGCTTCGCTGGTGCTTGCCACTTCGCGGCCTACTTCTTTGCAGAGTTTTGCTGCTTTATCGACAAGATCGCCATTTGATGTCGCCATCTTTCCGGGTTCTACATAAAAATTATCTTCGAGGCCCACACGAATATTTCCACCAAGTGCCAAAGCTGCGACAATCATTTTCCATTGATCATGAGAAATTCCAATCACTTCCCAAGTTGAGTCCTCAGGAATAATGCTTTGCTGTACGGCAAGATGTTCCGCTTTAGCGGGTAAACCGCCGAGCACGCCCATGATGAAACTAAATTGAATGGGTCGTTTCAAAACTCCCATGTCGATTAAAGGCCAAATACTTTCGGTGTGACCCACATCAAAGCATTCAAGTTCGGGTTTTACATTCACCGTATTCATGTTGTTGAGATAATAAAGAATGGTGTCGAAGGTATTTTCAAAACAAAAATCAAAAACCATCTTTTTCTTTTCCCAAGAGTACTTCGCATAATTCATCGAACCCATGTTAAGGGCGCCGATTTCAGGTTTAAGCTCGGTGATGTGCTTGATGCGATCTTCTTTGGGAATTCCCACAGCGCCGGTCGAAAAATTAATGATGATGTCGCATTTCTTTCGAACTTTTTCCTGAATCGCTTTGTAAACTTCCACACGATGCGAAGGAGAACCATCGTCTTCGCGGGCATGGATGTGAACCACCGAAGCCCCTGCTTGATGAGCTCGATAAGCTTCTTCCGCGATTTCATCGGGTGTGTAAGGTACAGCGGGACATTGTTTGCGGTTGGCAACGACACCTGTAAGTGCCGCGGTGATGATGACTTTGTCTTTGAGGTTCATTTATTTACCTTTCCTTCCATCCAGGCTTAAACCTTTTCCCATTTTAAGGGTAAAATTTTCGATATTTTTTCAAAATCTTTGTGATTGCTGGTGAAAAGCGTCGCACCGATGGAAATTGCTGAAAGGGCAATCAATAAATCGTTGGAGAATCCTTTGCTTTTTCGGATTTCCTTATTGAGTTTGGCCAGACATTCACCGGCTTTGTAATAGAGGTTTGAGTGTAATTCAATGATGCGGGAAGCTTTGGAATAGGGACTTAAGAGTTGGTCAACAATTCTCTGGAGCGCAGTGTTGATAGCCCCGGCTCGTAATTCCATGACTACAATGGGCGATATAAAACGAATATGAGAACGTTGCTGAAAAAGTTCCAATCGTTGGGAAGAGCGGAGTAGATCGATATAGAGGCAAGTGTCGTAGACAACTTTCATGAGAATAAATTTTTGAGCTTTGCCTTGCCAGCCAAAGATTGATGGGTTTTGATAATTTCGTCTTCTTCACTGACGAGTTGTAGAGCCCTGTTGACCGCTTCTTTATCCGTGTGGACTTTGAAGATGGCTTTCGCTCTTTGGATAGCCTTCAAGTCAAGCTCAATCGTTTTCTTTGCTAAAGTTTGCATAAAAACCTCACCCATACTTTAATTGATTTTATATGGCTTTTCTAGGTCTAAGATTTTTGTGATGTACACCGGCATGACTCCATGTTTTTTGGAAGGTGATTCAAGTTTCTTTTTTTCGCAAAGTAGCAGGGTGTTGTAGATGACTTTACGTGTATCGCGTGGGTCAATCACGTCATCGATGAAAGCTCCTTGGGCGGCGAGGTCGACAGAAATTTTTTGAGCATATTCTTCGATCAGTTTGTTTCGTGTTTCATTGGGTGAATCGGAGGATTCGATTTCTTTTCTGAAAATAATGTTCACGGCACCCGCGGCGCCCATCAAGCTAATTTCTGCGGAAGGCCAAGCGGCGATGTAATCCGGTTGAAAACCCTTGCCGCACATGACGTAATAACCCGCTCCATAGCCCTTGCGAATCACGATCGTAATTTTCGGAACAGTGGCGCGACTGACCGCGTAAAGCATTTTTGCACCATGACGGATGATCCCTTCTTTTTCTACCTGGGATCCCACCATGAATCCGGGGACATCCTGCAAGAAGAGTAGGGGAATATTGAAAGCATCACACAAATTGATGAAGCGTGCAGATTTGTCGGCAGAGTTTACATCAAGCACTCCACCCATGTGTGAAGGTTGATTGGCAATAATTCCGATGGATTTTCCTCCAATGCGGGCGAAGGCCGTGATGACATTGGGGGCAAAGCTTGGTTTGATTTCAAAACAACTATTCGGATCCGCAATTTTATGAACGACCTGTTTCATGTCGTAGGCGAAGCGTGAATTTTCGGGAATAATTTCCAAAATTGAATCATCAATGCGTTCTGGTGCTGTGGGAGAGTGGGAAGGAGTAAGTTCTTCCGAGTTTTGTGGAAAATAACTGAGATAATCTTTAATAGCCTGAATGCAGGCTTCGTCATTTTCCACTTCAAGGTCGGCAACTCCGCTTACTTCACAATGGATTTTGGAACCTCCCAAATCTTCGGTGCTAATTTCTTCTCCAATGACAGCTTTTACAAGGGGAGGACCTGCCAAAGCCATGGAACTGGTGCCTTTCACCATGGGGACAAAATCTGCCAAGGCAGGGATGTAAGCGGTTCCTGCGGCACAAGGCCCCATCATGGCAGCGACCTGAGGAACAAGACCCGAAAGCTGCACTTGTTCATAAAACATTTGTCCGGATTGCGCAAAGTGAGAGCCTGCAATTTCCTGAATGCGAGCCCCGGCGGAATCCAAAAGCCAGACCAGGGGAATTTTTTGTTTGAGGACCATTTCACGAATGCGACTTGCTTTTCTTTCACCGACAGCCCCAATGCTTCCGGCCATCACGGTGAAATCGTAAGCAATCACTGCCGCCAGACGACCATTGATTTTACCATAACCGGTGATACAGCCATCCGCAGGAGTGGCTTTACCCTTGATATCTTTTTCATCGGCGGCACTTTGCGCAAGGAGTCCGAGCTCCACGAAAGATCCTTGATCAAAAAGCAGATGCAGTCTTTCACGAACCGTGAGCTTTCCTGCGGCATGCTGTTTTTTTATTTCCTCTTCGCCTCCCATGCGGAGGGCGAGTTCTTTTTTTGAATTAAAATTTTCTGTTTGGTCTTTGAGGGTAGGCATGGCACTTTTCCTTAATTTTATTTTTACATGTGAAGTGCAATCCCTAACATTTAAAATTTATAGAAGAAAGGGATAGGGGCGATTATCTAAGGCCCTTTCTTAGAATAAAAGAAAAAAATGAGACAATCATTGAATATATGTTATGATAGCTTCTACCAATTCTTTTCAGGAGGATTTCTATGAAATTAAGCGTAAAAGGAATGGCTTTCGCCATGGCAATTATGTGGTCTTTGTCAATTCTTGTAACAGGATTTACAGCGATGCATGGTTGGGGCGGGATGTTTGTGGAGGTGATGGGCTCTCTCTATAAAGGATATGATGCGACCCCCAAGGGAGCTTGCATTGGAGCCGCGTGGGCTTTCGGGGATGGTCTGGTGGGAGGCGCTGTTCTTGCTTTCCTCTATAATATGTTTGCGGGTTGTTGTCATAAGGAATAAAAGATTTTAAAAATGAAATTCTCGCACCAATAGGTGTAAATTTTTATAGGTATAAAAAAAGCCTCTCTGCATAAACAGAGAGGCTTTTGCTTTTTGAGAATCCCAAAAATTAATCTTTGGATTCAGTGAACTCCGCATCCACCACTTTGTCGTCTTTGGGAGGATTAGCTTCCGCGTTACCTTCAGGAGCATTTCCTTCCGTCTTGGGTGTTTCTGCATTTGCCTTGTAAAGAGCTTCCGCCATTTTGTGAGAAGCCTGGGTGAGTTCTTCCATTTTCTTTTTGATATCGTCTGCATTTCCGGCTTCGATGGCTTTTTTCAAGGAGTCTACGGCTTCTTGAATCGGTTTGCGATCGGCTTCCGGAATTTTGCTTTCATTGTCTTTCAGGGTTTTTTCGGTGCTGTACACCAAAGTGTCTGCCTGATTTTTGAGTTCGATTTCTTCACGACGTTTTTTGTCTTCCGCTTCGTGAGCCTGAGCGTCTTTTACCGCTTTATCGATTTCGTCTTTCGACAAACCACTCGAGGCAGTGATGGTGATATGTTGTTCTTTGCCCGTTGCTTTGTCTTTTGCATGAACATTCACGATTCCGTTGGCATCAATATCGAAAGTAACTTCGACTTGAGGAACACCACGAGGTGCAGCGGGAATTCCATCGAGAATGAAACGACCGAGTGTACGGTTGTCTTTGGCCATTTCGCGTTCACCTTGAAGAATGTGAACTTCCACACTGGTTTGACTGTCAGCTGCGGTGGAGAAAACCTGAGATTTCTTTGTGGGAATGGTGGTGTTGCGATCAATGAGTTTGGTCATGACTCCACCCAGGGTTTCGATACCCAAAGAAAGAGGAGTGACGTCGAGTAATAACATGTCTTTCACATCGCCGGTAAGAACACCTGCTTGAACTGCGGCACCTGCGGCCACCACTTCATCAGGATTCACACCCATGTGCGGATCTTTTCCGAAGAATTTTTTAACGTCTTCGCGAATTTTCGGCATGCGGGTTTGTCCACCGACCAAAATGACTTCATTAATATCGCTGGCTTTTTTCTTCGCATCTTCCAAAGCTTTTTTCACAGGAATGAACGACTTTTCAATTAAAGCAGCGGTGAGAGATTCCAGTTTTGCCCGGGTAATTTTGATGGTCATGTGTTTGGGGCCCGAAGCATCGGCGGTGAGGAAGGGAAGATTGACTTCTGTTTCCATGGCAGAGGAAAGTTCGATCTTTGCTTTTTCAGCGGCTTCTTTCAAACGCTGGAGAACCAGACGATCTTTACTGACATCGATTCCCTGATCTTTTTTGAATTCGGCAATGAGGAAGTCGATCAGAATTTGGTCGATGTTATCACCTCCCAAATGGGTATCTCCATTGGTGGAGACTACTTCGACCACATTTTCGCCCACTTCGAGAACCGAGATATCGAAAGTACCGCCCCCGAAGTCGTAAACGGCGACAAGTTCGTCTTTCTTTTTATCCAAACCATAAGCCAAAGCCGCGGCAGTAGGTTCGTTGACAATTCTTTTTACATCCAGTCCGGCAATTTTACCGGCATCTTTGGTGGCCTGGCGTTGAGCATCATTGAAGTAAGCGGGAACCGTAATGACCGCTTCGGTGACTTTGTCACCCAAATAGTCTTCTGCGGCCTGTTTCAATTTCATCAAAATCTTTGCGGAAATTTCAGGGGGTGAATAGGTCTTTCCCTGAATTTCAACATGGGCGTCTCCATTGGCGGCCTTTACCACTTTATAAGGAACCATTTTGATTTCATCTTGGACTTCATCAAACTTGCGACCCATGAATCTTTTGATAGAAAAAATCGTGTTTTCAGGATTTGTAATGGCTTGACGTTTGGCTACCTGACCGACGAGCACTTCACCATCTTTGGTGAAAGCTACCACTGAAGGAGTGGTGCGAGCACCTTCCTGGTTAGGGATAATTTGAGGTTCTCCCCCTTCCATAATTGCGACGCAAGAGTTGGTGGTTCCCAAGTCAATACCGATCATCTTTGATTTTGCCATATAATTGCTAACTCCTTAAAATTAGTTGAAAATTTATTGAAAGACTCTTACCTATATAAGGTGCCAAAAAGCAAAGTCAAGGTAAGGCCTCATTTTTTTTGACAAAATCCCTTCACAAAACAAAAAAGATGAATATTTCTGGGATGTCGGCTATGTCGACTTTCCAAATTAACAACTTTTAACAAGATTGCAGAACGGGAACAAAACACCATGTCCAGCAAACGAGATTTTTACGAAGTATTGGGAGTTCATCGCGAAGCCAGTGTGGAAGAAATCAAAAAAGCCTATCGAAAGGCGGCTCTTCAACACCACCCCGATCGAAATCCGGGAGACAAAGAAGCGGAAAATAAATTCAAGGAAGCCTCGGAAGCTTACGAAGTTCTCATCGATGAGTATAAACGGGAAATTTATAATCAGTATGGTCATGCAGGACTTTCGGGAACCGACTATCACCCCTTTAGTAATGTGGAGGATATTTTTGATTCCTTTGGAGATATCTTTCAGGACTTTTTTGGAGTGGGGGGTGGAGGACGACGTGGAGGCAGAAAAAGAGCGCGTCGAGGAGATGATTTAAGGTACGATTTGCAGATTAGTTTTTTGGAAGCCTACCATGGAGTAGAAAAAGAAATAAAAATTCACAAGGCAGAAGCTTGTGAAGAATGTGAAGGAAAAGGTTATCCCGCCACTTCTAAACCTACGACTTGCGCGCAATGTCACGGACAAGGACAAGTTTATAAATCTCAGGGATTTTTTACGGTGTCTTCCACTTGCCCAATTTGCAGGGGAGAAGGCGTTTTTGCCAAGGTTTTGTGTAAAGAATGCTCAGGTAAGGGTCTTGTTTCAAAAGAGAAAAAATTAAAAGTGAAAATTCCGGCAGGTGTAGAAAATGGAAATCGTATGTTGCTTCGGGGAGAAGGAGGAGCAGGTTCGGAAGGGGGACCTTCGGGGGATTTGTATGTAGTTTTATCGGTAGAAGAACATGAGTTTTTCCAAAGAGATGCTTTGGATATATGGATGGATTTGCCCGTTTCCTTTGTTCAGGCATCCTTGGGATGTAAGATGAAAGTTCCTTTGGTTGAAGGAGAGGAAGAAGTTGAAATTCCCAAGGGGATCGATGCAGGTGAAACTCTTGTTTTAAAGGGAAAAGGTTTTCCCGATTTGCAGGGCGGAAAAAGGGGAAATCAAATTTTGCAGATTGTTTTGAAAACGCCCAAACACCTAAGTAAACGTCAGGAAGAGATTTTGGAAGAGTTTGCGGCAGAAGAGTTAAAACATTCTTCAGAAACTTTGCGTTCCCATTCTGATAAGAAATCTAAAAAGAAAAAGAAGTTTTTATGGGACTGAAAATTTGCTAAGAACCTTTCAAAAAAGGAAGACAGGGATATTCTTGAAAAACTTTAAACCGCAAAGTTATTTGCCATAAGTCCAATTGAAAATAAAAAACAGGATTTTAAAGTTTTGAAAAAAACGTCCCCGTCTTCTTTTGTAAAGCAAACTGAGGAGAATTTATGCAAGCTTCTGTTCAGGAAGTCACGGAACGTATCAAGAAATACCAACCCATTATTGCCAATCTTTTTGAAGAACTCGAAAAAACAATTGTAGGACAAAAATATCTCCTGGAACGCTTGGTGATTGGTTTATTGATGGAAGGACATATTCTGGTGGAAGGGGTTCCCGGTTTGGCAAAAACAACTGCCGTGAAAGCCTTGGCCCAGCTTCTGAAGCTTCACTTCAAAAGAATCCAGTTTACTCCGGATTTGCTACCTGCGGATTTGATCGGTACTCAGATTTATAGTCCTAAAACTCAAGAGTTTGGAGTGAAAAAAGGGCCGATTTTTACCAATATTCTTCTTGCCGATGAAATCAATCGTGCTCCTGCCAAAGTACAAAGCGCTTTGCTGGAAGCCATGCAGGAAAGGCAAGTAACCATCGGTGATGAAACTTTTCATCTGACACATCCCTTTATTGTGTTGGCGACGCAAAATCCGATCGAACAAGAAGGAACTTATCCTCTGCCGGAAGCTCAAGTGGACCGATTTATGCTGAAATTGAATATTACTTATCCCACTCCTGGGGAAGAAGCGGCTATTATTGAACGGGTAAATCATCCGGTTCATACAGAAATGCAGGCACGTTTTGGTGCCCAGGAAATTGTCGGGCTTCGTGAAGTGATTAATCAAATTTATATCGATCCCAAGGTAAAAGATTACATTGTCAGAATTATTTTTGCGACTCGCACTCCCAAAGATTTGGGGCTGGGTTTGGAAAATTATATCCAGTTTGGCGCTTCTCCACGCGCCTCTATTTTCCTGTATCAGGTTTCCAAGGCTTACGCTTTTTTACAGGGGAGAGGTTATGTGACTCCCCAGGATGTTAAGACCATGGGATTTGATGTGCTTCGTCATCGTATTATTACCACTTATGAAGCCGAAGCAGAAGGTTTGAGTTCGGACCAAATTATCCAGAAAATTTTTGATAACGTGGAAGTGCCTTAAGAGGAAAATATGGATTACAAAAATTTGCCCCCGGGGAAAAAATGTCCGGAAATTGTGAATGCGGTCATTGAAATTCCGAGTGGTTCCGTCAATAAATATGAATTTGATGTGGGTTTGCAGGTTTTTAAACTCGACCGGGTTCTTTACTCCGCGGTTCATTATCCTGCAGATTATGGTTTTATTCCGGGCACCCTGGCGGAGGATGGAGATCCTCTCGATATACTGGTTTTGATTTCTTCTCCCACCTTTACGGGTTGCCTTTTGGAAGCTCGTCCTGTGGGTATGCTTGAAATGAAAGACGACAAGGGAATTGATGAAAAAGTCCTTGCGGTTGCCGAGGGAGATCCGCGTTTTTCCAATTTCAAGGATTTGCAAGATATTGCACCGCATTTGCTCCGCGAGATCGAACATTTTTTTAATGTTTATAAAGAATTAGAAGGGCGAGAAAGCAATACTTATGGTTGGTCAGACAAAAAAAAGGCGCATGAAAGAATTCAAAAATATTTGATAAAGAAACCATGATACCCAAAGAAGTTCTCCAAAAGATTAAACAGATTGACATCAAGAGCAAGTATCTTGCGGATGAGGTTTTTGCGGGAGAATACGAAAGTGCCTTTCGCGGACATGGAATGGAATTCGAGGAAGTCCGTGAGTATCACCCGGGAGATGACATTCGTTCAATCGATTGGAATGTCACCGCGCGTACGGGAAATCCCCATGTAAAAATATTTCGGGAAGAACGAGAGCTCTCAGTTGTTTTTTTGGTAGATTCTTCCGCTTCCCTGAATTTTGGAACCCGGAAGCGTTTCAAACAAGAAGTGGCGGCAGAAGTGGCGGCAATTCTGGCTTATGCTGCGATCAAAAGTAGCGACAAGGTGGGATTGATTACTTTTACGGATCAAATTGAGAAGTACATTCCCCCTAAAAAAGGTACCGGCCACGTGTGGCGAGTCATCAAGGAAATTCTCAGTTTTGAGCCTACAAAGAAAGGAACCAATCTTCAGGGAGCCCTGGAATTTTTGGTAAAAGTATTACCCCGGAGAGCTGTTTGTTTTGTGATTTCTGATTTTATTTCGGAAGATTTCAAAAAGAGTTTGGGAATAGCAGCAAAAAGGCACGATGTGATTGCTTTGACTCTTTCAGATCCTGCAGAAGAGTCTGTGCCACGAATGGGATGGATGAATTTTCAGGACGCAGAAAGTGGAGAAGCGCGTTGGATAGATACTCGCTCAAAAGAATTTCAGAAAATATTCCAAGACAAAAGAAAAGAGCGTCAGGAAACTTTGATGCAAAATTTTCAGTCTTTGGGGATTGATGTTTGTAATATTGAAACCAATAAGGACTATGTGACACCGCTTTTGAAATTGTTTCGAATGCGGGAGAAGAAGATGTGATGAAAAGGAAATTAATGAATATTGAAAGTCATCGCGAGGACGTGCCCGCACGGACGTGGCGATCCCGCGAGTGCACTTACAGGATTGCCGCGCCCTTCGGGCTCGCAATGACAAGTTGAGTGGATAAGTCGCTACCATCTTTAGATCAAATGACCGATATCCTGGATATTAAGCCGATTATCCAGGTGAGTTTGCTTTGGTTTTGGATTTTGTTGTTGGTGATTCTGATTGCCTTGGGCGTCTGGCTTTATTTTTTTATTCGACGACGCTTGCATCCTGTTGAAAAAGCAAAACCAGAACCTTTGTTGAGCCCTCGAGAAGTTGCCTTGAGAGACTTGGAAGAATTGGATCATTTGGGTCTTCTTGAAAGAAGCCAATATCGAAAATATTATTTTCGTTTGAGTGAAATTGTTCGTTTGTTTTTGCAGGATGAAATTCTCCTGCCTGCAGTAGATACCACTAGTGAAGAAATTCAACCCTATCTTCTGAAAACGATGCTTCTTTCCAACTCTGAAAAAGAGTTAATGTCAAAAGTGTTGAGCGACATGGATTTGGTGAAGTTTGCCCGTTTTGTGCCTTCATCCCATGAAGTAACTGAACTGCGTGCCCGAGTTCGAAATTTTCTCCAGACGGCTCATTTGCCTGTTCGGGAAGAGTCAGAAAAAATCCAAAAAAATGAAGGGGGAGTGGATGTTTCATCTTGAAAATCCTCTCTTTCTCTTTTTGTTTCTTTTGCTTCCCGTTTTTGTGTGGGTGGAGTTGAAGCGAAAACGCGGTTTTATTTTTTATTCTTCCCTGAAACTTCTCGATAAAGAAAATCGACAAAAGGAAAAATTTTTTGTCTGGATTCCCTTGATCCTGAAATGTGCTGCACTTGCTTTGTTAATTTTTGCCTTGGCCCGTCCCCAACTTGCAGATGTAAAGACGGAAGTAAGTAGTGAAGGGGTGGATATTCTCCTGACAATTGACACCTCGGGGTCCATGCAGGCTCTTGATTTCAAAATTAACGGCGAAGAGGTGGATCGATTGATGGCGGTCAAAAAAGTGGTTTCGGATTTTATCAAAAACCGTCTGAGTGATCGTATTGGAATGGTGGTGTTTGGAGATATGGCTTATACCCAAACTCCTTTGACTCTGGATTATGATGTTCTGCTGAATTTTTTGGACCAGGTGGAGATTGGTGCTGCGGGAGATGCGACTGCTATCGGAGATGCCATTGCCTTGTCTGTAAAACGTTTGAAAGATTTACCTGGGAAATCAAAAATCATTATTTTGCTGACAGATGGACGTAGTAACGCCGGGAGAATTACTCCGGAGAAAGCCGCGGAAATTGCCGCAGAGTATGGGGTAAAAATTTATACGATTGGAGTAGGCTCAAGAGGGCCTGTCCCTTTTCCGGAAAGAACCTTTTTCGGAATTCGTCATGTGCTCGTTCAGCTGGATATTGATGAAGAAGCCTTGCAGCGTATCGCGGAAAAAACCGGAGGTCAGTATTTTAGGGCTACCGATACGGAAGCGTTGAAGAAAATTTATGAAACCATCGATAAACTAGAGAAAAGTGAAGCAAAGGTGACTCATTATCGGGAATACCAGGAATTGTTTCGTTATTTTTTGGGAGCCGCTTTTGCCTTTTTGCTGTGCGAGATGATTTTGAAACAAAGTATTTATAGGAGTTTTCCATAAATGAAATGGGGAAACCTTTACTATTTATATTTGTTGGCCCTAATTCCGACTTTTGCTTTTCTTTTCTTTTTGCTCGCAAGACAGCGTAAGAAATGGATGGAAAGTTTTGCCGATTCGAAGTTTTGGCAAAAACTGATGCCCATCTCCCGACCGGGAAAGCTGGTCGTTAAACAAATTCTTTGGCTTTTTGCATTGCTCTGTTTTGTGGTGGCTTTTGCAGAACCAAAATGGGGCTATCATTTTGAAGATGTGGTAAGAAAGGGAGTGGATATTTTCCTCTTGGTCGATGTTTCAAACTCCATGTTGGCAGAAGATGTAAAACCGAATCGTTTGGAAAGGGCGAAACGAAAGATCTACGACTTGCTGAAAATTTCGCAGGGAGACCGTATTGGTTTGATTATTTTTGCGGGACGAGCCGTGGTGCTTTGTCCCTTGACCCTGGATTATCAGGCGATTCATCAGTTTTTAGAAACCTTATCACCAGACTTAATTCCGATTCAGGGTACCGATTTGTCCGGCGCTATTACACTTGCCTTGAAAAGCTTTAAAGATCCCAAGTCTCAAAAGGCACTGATTACTTTTACCGATGGTGAAGACCATAATCCGGATATGGCAAAAATCGCCACTACACTTAAAGAACAAAAAATCCCGCTCTATATCTTGGGCTTTGGAACGACCGAAGGTGCTCCTATACCTCTTCCAAAAGGTGAAGGAGGATTTAAGAGGGATGATGCAGGAAATTTGGTGGTTACAAAACTTGCGGAGAAAAGTTTGTCTCAATTGGCTTCAGAAACGGGTGGAGAGTATGTGCGCTCTGTAACCAGCGATGAAGATTTGAATGAGTTGTATGCCAAGGGTTTAAAAGGAGCCATGAGTGGTTCTGAAATCAAAGCGAGCAAGAAACGTGTTTATGAGTCCCGTTTTCAATGGCCCTTAGGTTTTGGAATATTTTTATTATTTTTAAGTTACTTATTAAGTGAAGTGAAAGTAAATCGTTCAGGCATTTTGAGTCGTATGAGACGTTTGAGAAAAGAAAATGTTGAATAGAATCAAAAACTTTGTGTCATCGCGATTCCGCCTTGGGTCCGTCGAAGGCGGATGGCGATCTCGTGCGTGCACTCGCGGGATTGCCACGCTTCGTTTCACTACGCTCGCAATGATAGTCTATTGCTTTTTGGGAATGTCCAATGCACATGCGGGTATTCTTTCTACTTTCCAGAAGTATTTTGGATGGAAGGCTTTTGAAAATCACGATTACTCACAAGCTCAGGAACATTTTGCGGAAAGTTTGGTGGATAATCCTAAAGATGCTGTTTCCGCCTACGATTTGGGTGCTGCCTATTATCGGAAAGGTGAGTATATGAAGGCGGCGGAAAGTTATTACAAAGCAACGGAAAGTCAGGATCTCAAGCTCAAGGAAAAGGCGGTTTATAATTTGGGAAATAGTTTCTACAAGTCGGGCCAGTGGGAAAATTCGATTAAATCTTATGAAGAAGCTCTAAAAATTGACCCCAAGGATGAAGAAGCAAGGCTCAATCTGGAATTTGTGAAGAAAAAACTACAGGAAAAGCAACAACAAGAGTCTCAACAAAATCAGCAAAAACAATCCCAGGGTGGGCAAGGTCAGGATCAAAAGCAACAAGGTGGTTCGCAGAACGATCAAGGGCAGCAAAACGCCAAATCCAACGAACAAGATCAGAATCAGAAAAACAAAGATCAACAACAAAGCCAAGGTCAGAATCAGCAAAATCCCCAAGATCAGAACAAACAGGATCGCTCTCAAAGTCAGCAACAATCCAATAGTCAAAACCAGGATCAAAAAGATCAAAAACAACAAGGATCGCAAGGTTCCCAAAATCAAAACAAGCAGCAACAAAACCAATCTCAAGACCAAAAGCAGCAAGGGCAACAAAATCAGAATCCGCAGAAACAACAAGAACAGAATAACTCTCAAGATTCCCAGAATCAAAAGAATCAAAACCCTCAACAAGATTCCCAAAAACAGAATTCCCAGAATTCCAATAATAATCAGAACGCCCAGAATCAGGGTCAAAAAAATCAGAACCAAGAAAAGAATGACGGAAGTCAGGGAGAAAACTCGAAGGCTGTTCCCCAAGGAAATCTGGAACTACAAAATGAAAAGAAAGATCAAAAACAACAAGCAACGGGGAGCATGCAGGTCAAGGGGGGAGGCGGAGATACTACCCATCAGGAGGCAGAACAGTGGTTGGGGACCTTGCAGGAAGATGCAAGTCAGATTCTAAAAAACCAGATTCAGAAAAAAGTAGGCAAAGCACGCAGAGTGGAACAGGATTGGTAATATGGAAGAAAAAGTAATCAGTAGTTCAGTAGTCAGAAGTTCAGCAGGAAAAATTTTCTTTTTTCTACTGATGACTGTTTACGTTCTACTGACTACTTATCCTCTTCACGCCCAACAAGGTGTGACTCTTGAAGCTTTCGTGGATAGCCCTACGGTTTCTACAGATGATCAGTTGGTTTTGACGGTACGTGTGAGTGGTGCCAATGTTTTTACAGAACCGTCCATTCCGAGTCGGGGAAATTTTGAGGTGTTGAGTCGGGGTTCTTCTTCACAAGTACAAATGGTGAATGGAAAACTCTCTGTTTCCAAAGAATACACCTACGTATTGCAACCCTTGAAAGCGGGTGAATTTGATATTGGACCGATTTCGGTTTTTGTGGAGGGTGTGGAAAAACAAACGGCGCCTATTCATGTGACTGTGACGGATACAGAGCCTTCACAGCCGCGCAAAAATGCTCCCAATAACCATAATTTCCCCCCTCCCGGTTTTCAGTCGGCTTTTCCTCCCGTGATGGGTGGCAACCCGATGATGAATGCGCCGGATCCTCTTCAGAATGGAAGTGGACAATATAAAGATGTTTTTGTGACGGCGGAGGTAGACAATAAAACTCCCTACAAGGGAGAACAGGTGATGTATAGTTTCAAGTTGTATACTTCCAAAGGAGTAGGAGAAGCAAAATTAGATCTTCCCGACTTTCATGATTTTTGGAGTGAAGATATTCAGAAAGAAAACAAATATTACAAAGAGCTGGATGGAAAACGTTATGTGGTGAGTGAATTCAAGGTTGCACTTTTCCCCTCGAAATCGGGAAGCATGGTGATTGCTCCTGCAACGCTTCATGCCCAAATTGAAGAAGCCATGAACCTGCCCAGTGCTTTCAATGATCCTTTCTTTAGCATGAGAGGGGGGCCTCTCAGTTATCGTCCCCGTGTTTTTAAAACACCTGAAATTACTCTGGATGTAAAAGATCTCCCTTCCGGAGCTCCTGCGGGATTTTCAGGCCTGGTAGGGCAATTTTCAGTTCAGGCAAATTTATCAAAAAAGGATTTGTCGGTGGGAGATTCTGCAACCTTGAGCATCCAAATTTCAGGATCGGGTAATATTAAAGATGCTCAAATTCAGCCGAATTTTCAGATTCCCGGTTTAAAAGTTTATGATGACAAACCCACTCAAGAAATCAAGAAAACTGCGAGTGGTGTTTCAGGAACAAAAACTTTCAAGTATGCACTGGTCCCTGAAAATCCAGGGAAATTTACGCTTCCCTCCCTGGAAATTTCCTATTTTGATCCCAAAAAGGGAAGCTATGAAACTCTCACCACTCCCTCTTATGAACTTTCTGTGGTGCCGGGGACTTCACAGGAAAAATTGAACAAGAGTGCCGCCTCCAATCCTGCTGCAGGGGATGTGTCGAGTTTGGCAGAAGACATCGCCACTATTCATACCCCGAAGCTTTTAAAATCTACTCACGAAGTGTTTGGTTTTTATTATTGGGTTTTGGTTTTGTTTGCGGCACCCCCCTTGGTTTTTGCGATCGCCTTTTTGGGAGTGAAGCGACAACGTTGGAGAGAAGAAAACTCGGATTCCATTCGACGTAAGAAAGCTCTTTCGAGAGCCCTCGATCGAATCAAAGCGATTGATTTGTCGCAGGCCGATGAAATTTCTCCCAAAATTTCACATATATTGCGCGACTATCTCGGAGATAAATTTAATTTACTCGGGGCTGCTCTGACTCCCATGGAAGTGGAAAAACTTCTGTTGAAGGATGGAAAAAAACATCCTGCAGGCCAGGCCATGGTTCAATTCATGGAAGAACTCGAAAGCTGGGTTTATGCGGGACGGCCGACTGAGAGCGCTTGGGAAAAAGCGACCCAGAAAAAAGCGGTAAGTATGTTAAAGGCTGTGGAAAAGGAGTTGTTTCGATGAGAAATATAAAAAACTTTCTGTCATCGCGAGCCTGCAGGGCATGGCGATCCCGTGAGTGTACTTGGGGGATTGTCGCGCTTCGTTTCACTACGCTCGCAATGA
>CAYPXN010000122.1:0-10680 GCA_964414715.1 uncultured Pseudomonadota bacterium
GGTTTGATTTTGCAAAGTCAGGTAGGGCCTGTGGGTTGCGGGGGTGGGTGGTATGGAAGCATGATTTTTACTTCTCCTGAAACAGCTCAAGAACGTAATTTTACGGGATATACTGAAGTGCTTATGGCGGAACATGCAGATTGTGCAGCGGTGGCCAGTGCTCTTGGAAAACTTTCTGGGACTATAAGTGACATTCAGGGAGGAGCATCTTGTATGATGAGTTCCAAACAAACTTCGAAGAGTGCTTTTGTGGGATTTGTTTTTCTTCTCGGAATTTTTCTTCTTCTTAGAAAAAACATCTTTAAATCAAAGTTCATGTTAAGGTAAGTCCTGTATAAGTTTTGAATGTACATTTCCTTTCCCTAAACTAGGGAGTAGGGCCTGTGACGTTGACAGCGATCTCTGTGCTGTGTTGGAAAGAGTGAACTCTCATGTGGGTGGGATTTAAAGATCAGATCATCATAAGGCTTTAAAAAATAAGCCATAATCTAAACAGTTTTCATGGCTTAGCAACTTTTATTTCCTTTTGACGAAAGTCCCTCTTGTAGAGGATAGCTCTTGGATAAACCAAGAAAGAATTAAGCGAATTTAAAGGGGACACATGCTTTCGTTGATTGATCGCCATCGTCAATTGCACGATTCGACTTTCCAGTCGAAACTTACCAGTACACAATCCAATATGGATCGCTTGTCGGAAAGCTTTTCCGCCAAGGCAATGGATCCGACGATGTTTGCGGGTATTCTTGCCGGAAATTTATCTTATCATTTCGTAAAATGGGGGGCTATTTCTGCGGCGACCAAGCTTTTGGGATCCTCCGGTGTTTTGGTAGAAAGTTTGGCGACTTCCTTGGGATTTATGTCGGAAGTCATTGCCTTTGAATCTTCCCAACGTGTTTTACAGGTAAAGCTTGCGGGAGCGGATGCATCTCTTCTGAAATGGGAAGGGGAGCATGGACTGCGGAAGGGTTTGGTGAATGCGGCACTCAGTTTGGGTTCTCTAAAATTTGCGGGAGCTGCGACTGCTCAACAAAATCTCATTTTACAACATGCTGTATCGGATACGGCAGTGGTGTTTTCTCATCATGCTGCCGCTTGGGCAGGTTGGGAACAAGCTCCTCAGGGAACTTACACCGAACAATATGCGTCTGCGGAGGCTACTTTGCTTCAAATGCAGGGGGGGATGGCCTTGCTTCATGCAGCAGTCCCCGGACTTTCTTTTATCGGAAAAAGTTTGGAAGGGACAAAGCTTGGCAAGTTTTCTAGTACTTCTTTGTTGCCCTCCGAAATTCAGCCCAGATTATTGCGTGCAGCTTCAGGAAACGCCGTAGAGCAAGAGGCTCGTAGCTCTGTGAATCCTGGAGACATTATTGATCGAAAATACCGCGTAGAGGCTTTGTTGGGAGAAGGCGCAATGGGCTCTGTTTATCGTGTGGTTCATACTGCTCTTGATAAGCCTTTTGCGATGAAGATTTTGAAACCTCAACTTGCAAACGATTCGGGAGCAGTGGAGCGCTTTAAAACAGAAGCACTTGCCGCTTCCCGTATAGGAAATCCGCACATCATTGATATTAATGACTTTGGAGTTTTGCCCAATGGTTCTCCCTATTGTGTCATGGAGTTTCTGAAGGGAAGATCTTTGGCTCATGAGCTATATTATGAGGGGGCAATTTCTTATGCACGTATTTTAGGTATTGCCACCCAGTTGGCGAATGCTTTGAATGCGGCTCATTCTAAAGGAATTATCCATCGAGACTTGAAACCCGATAATATATTTTTGGTGGATCAAGGGAGTGCCGGAAAGGATTTTGCGAAAATTCTGGATTTTGGAATTGCAAAGATTCTGGATTTTAAAAAAGCGAAAATTACGGGTGTAGGGCGCAATCTTACTCAGGCAAATACTATCGTGGGAACTCCTCAGTACATGCCTCCAGAACAAATTTTTGGTCAGCCTGTAGATTATCGTACGGATATTTATGCCTTTGGGATTATTTTATATGAAATGGTGACGGGTAAAGTTCCTTTTGATGGGGATATGGGAGATATTTTTTCTAAGCAGGTACATGTGATGCCCCCTTCTTTTAAGGAGGCAGGTTTTACGCAAGTGCCTCCTGAATTTGAAGCAGTCGTATTTAAATGTCTTGCGAAAAATCCCGATGAAAGATTTCAGTCGATGGAAGAACTCGAAGTGGAATTTCAGAAAATGAAGGAACGATTAAGTCCTGTGCCTCCATCTTCTCAGGGTGTTGAGCGGACTCCTTCTCCTGTGTTCTCTGTGGCTCCCTCAGCAAGTGGAGTCCCAAGCTCTGTACCTGGAATGAGAAGTCGATGGCCTCTCGTAGGGGTAGGGGGCTTGGCTTTGGGGGGATTGGTGTTGGGAGCATTTTTGTTGCCTGGTCGGAAAAAAGAAGAGTCTTCTGTATTGCCTCTTGCCTCTTCTGGGCTGATTCCTCCTGTAAGCCCTCTTGCGAGTTCGAGTCCTGTGATTGTTCCTCTTGAAGTTCCCGGAAAAGAAGTGACGATTTCGGTAATACCCGACTCTGCTCATATTTTTAAGGGATCACAAGATTTGGGGACGGGTTCTGTAAAGTTAAATTTAAAAGCGGGTGAAAAAGTGACGTTACGCTTTAGTAAGCCTGGTTTTATGCCTCAAACGATGGAAGTGGACGCCACTTTAGAGTCTGCGAACGTAGAGTTGAAGAAGATTTCTTATGTGCCTGGGACTAAGGCGCCCAAGCCAGCGGTGAACACACCTAAAGCAAGTGGAAGCAGTCCTAGACCTTCCGGTGGAATTGAATTGGCCGATCCTTGGCAGAAGAAAAAAACTCCGTAATTTTCATTCATTTTTTTACGAGGCCAGGATCGAATCAGAATAAGGCTTCCAAATAGCTATTTTTTTTGCATCAAATCCCATTTTACAGCAAATTGAATCAATTCATGGGAGTTTTTAAGTCCCAGCTTAGTTTTGATATTTGCATAATGAGATTCAACGGTTTTCACACTCACGTGAAGCATTTCTGCAATTTGACGAGTAGCATGAGCCTGGGCAATAAGCTGTAAAACTTCCAGTTCACGATCACTCAAGGTTTCAGAGGGAGAGGTGAGAGAGCTCGTCGCTGAGCTGTTAGCCAACTGATTCACAAGACCCTCTTTTGCTTTATCACTTACATAAACTTCACCCTTTAAGATTTTCCGGATGGCAGGAACGAATTTTTCGGTTGCCTCTTGTTTCATTAAATAACCTTTGGCTCCCGCTTTCAATACACGATCTAAATAGAGAGATTCTTCATACAAAGAAATAACCAAGATTGGCATGTCTGGATGAAGAAGAAGAATATTTTTAGTGAGATCAAGTCCACTGATACCTGTCAAAGAAATATCCACAATTATGAAATCTGGTTTCTGTTCCTGTATTTTTTGAAGTGCTTCTTGAGCAGTACCTGCTTCCCCAATCACCATCATGTCTTGTTCCCTGTTAATCAACTTAGAAAGACCTTCTCGGATAAGGGGATGGTCGTCTACCACTAATATTTTAATTTTTTCTTCTGACATAGGATAGATCTTCTCTCGGATCCAATTTTTCACAAAAAGGCTAAATCCTTAAAAAAATATAAAGCCAAATCAGGGATTTCCCTAGTCTAAAATGGAGACTTCCCTGATTGTTGTAAACTTTCCTACCTTGTATTCTTTAAAAGTCAGGGGGCTCATCTAAAAAGAAAGGAGAATTTTTATGGTACAGTTTAATTCTTCCATGAGTACATATAAATGTAAACAGTGCAATGCACAGTTTTCATCAAAAGACATATTGAATGAACATCAAAAATTGCACAAAGCTTTTAAAATGGATGAGGCTGAAAAATATCCCGTGTCTTCTGAAGAGCAAAAACATTCACACGCTCAAAAACCTCATTTGTTTTGAAAATGAAAGTTTAAAGTACTCAATAACCTCATCCTGGTAAGTGGAAGGGTTCCCTCCGCCTTTCCACTTGCTGTGGAAAGGTAAAACTTCCTGTTTTCATAATCATTTAACATTCTAGGAATCAATGCTTGTATGGAAGCTATTCAATCGATCAAAGACATTAGAATGTGTAGAAGAACTTTCATTTATCAGAGAAATTTTAAGAAAAGATTCAAGCGTAACACGTCAGAGAAAATTGTATTATCAAACTCATTCATTTAAAAATATTGTCGAATCTTTAATTAAAGAGCTCAAAGAAAATGATCCATTTTCTTCAAGCCCTCATTTGAAATGAAGGGTCTTATAATCATGTGTTCAATATCTTGAAATTAATAGGAATCAGCGTAGGATGTTAGCAGCAAATTAATTGATTCTTTTTATGACAGGAGCTTGTTTGTTGACAAAATTTAGCTTTAAAAAATGGGGAGGGTATTCGCTATTATTTATTGAAATAATTTTTTTCATATTATTTCCAGAACGCATTCAAGCTTCCACTTTGGTTTTGGCCGGTATTAACCAAAATCCTAATAACGAACTTAGCAAGTTACTCCCTTTCGTAAATTATCTTGCTCATCATTTGCAAAGCGATGGTTTTGATAAAGGCAGCGTCCGTATAGAAAAAACTATTCCTCCCATTGCTACTCTGATGAAAAAGGGAAAAATAGATTTGTTTTTGGGAGGGCCTTTCACTTCCGTAGCACTTCACCAACTTGCAAAAACAAATTTTCTTCTTCAAGGAATTACAGAAGGAAGTGACAAACATTATTCGGTCATTTTTGTGAGAAATGATAGTTCCGTAAAACATCTCAAGGATTTGAAAGGAAAAGTGATCGCTTTTGAAAATCCCTTATCTACATTCGGTTACTCACTTCCCAAAGGACTTATGTTAGAAAGAGGGCTCAAATTTAAACTTCTTAAAACAGATAAAGAAAATGTTGCTCCTGACGAAGTGGCCTACCAATTTAGCAACGATGATGAAAATACCATACTCTGGGTAAAAAAGGGAAAAGTGATCGCGGGTGCTGTCGATTATGAAATCTACAAATTACAAGCAAAAGAAACCTTGGATCAGTTAAGAATAATTGAAAAAACAATTTCGCTTCCTCCTTATATTATAAGTTTTAGGGAAAATCTGTCTCCTGAAGTGGTTTCTCACCTAAAAGAAGTGCTCAAAAAAATGCATCAAACAGATGAAGGCAAAGCTGTTTTGAAAAACTTGAATGAAATATGGAAATTTCAGGATTTTTCTCAACGTACTTTATCTCCTTTTATGAAATTATATGACTCTTTCAGCGGGGAGTTTAAAGTTAAATGAAATCCAGTATTCGTTTAAAACTTATTGCTTATACATTTCTCATCATTTTCATTGTGGGAGGGAGTATCTCCTGGTTTTTTATTTTGGAAGGCAGAAAATCAATCTTCAACACCTACGAAAAAAAATGTTTTCAGTTTACCGAGCTTCTCGCACATACACTGGTAAACGATCTTTATTTTTTGGATGTAAGTGCTATCCGCATGCACTTGGAAATTTCGCGAATTAACCCGGATATCAGTTATATTTATGTGATGGATTCCGAGGGTAAAGTGTTGTCGGATGGTACACAAAAAAATCCATTGAGTGACAAATTGCTTCAGGGTTCCTTCAATCAAAAAATTCTAAAGGTAAATGATTGGGTATCTGAAATAGATGGGGATACTTTTAAAGTTGGCGGGCCCGTTCATTCAGCAAACCAACTTGTTGTCGGATATATTACGATCGGGTTTGATCTCGAGCGCTCTTATCAAGTCATTCAACACACCACACGGATGAATATATTGGTTACCCTGTTTTGTTTAGGGATAGGAGCGATTCTCGCATTTATCCTTTCTAATACAGTTACATCCCCTATTAAAAAACTACTGCAAGTAACAAATGAAATCAAAAAAGGTAATTTTAGTACACGGATTATGTTGCAAAGAAATGACGAGCTCGGAGTGTTGGCCCATTCTGTAAACCAAATGGTTGAGGCTCTTGAAAAAAACACCATTTCCATTACTTTGTTGAATGATGAAATTATAGAACGCAAAAAAGTAGAAGAAGAATTAAGAAAATTACATAACGAATTAGAAAAGCGTGTTGCAGAGCGAACGGAAGAATTACAAACATCAAATCAACTTTTGAAGAAAGAAATTTCTAGTCGGAAATTGATAGAAGATTCTCTGGAAGTAAAAACTATAGAGCTGGAACGTTCCAACCAAGAATTGGAACAATTCGCATATATTGCTTCTCATGATCTCCAGGAACCCCTTTATATCATTGCGGGATTTGCAGACACGCTAAAAGAAGAACATGGTTCAAAGCTGGACCCGCAAGGATTGTTTCTTTTAAACCGTATCGTCCATGCATCACATCGAATGGGTAGTTTAATTCAAAGTTTACTGCAGTTCGCTCGCTTGAATACCAACAAGCAATCCTTCAAAGAAGTAGATTTGAACGAACTGGTTAAAGAAATTATTCTGGAACTTGATTTGAAAATTAAGGAATTTAATGTTTTGATTAAATTAGAACCATTGCCTTCTATTTATGCAGACAAAACTCAAATAAGTCAGATGTTTCAAAATCTCATTTCCAATTCTATTAAATTTAGAAAAAATGACATTCCTCTTGAGGTTGTAATAAAAGCAGATTGCTCGGATCCAAAATTTGTAAAAATTATTGTGAAAGACAATGGAATTGGATTTGAACAGGAATTTTCTTCCAAAATACTAGAACCTTTTCAGAGGTTACATACCCAAAGTGAGTACGAAGGAAACGGCTTAGGACTTGCAATTTGTCAAAAAATCGTGGCCAGGCATGGAGGTAAAATTAATGTGGAAGGTGTTTTGAATGAAGGAGCCACATTTATTATAACGCTTCCCAGGAACTTTCCTGTAGCTCAATGAACGGAGACATGACCTGTGTATCTATGAATCACCGACAATAACTCTTTGTCACTGCATTTTTTTGTAAGATAGCCCACTGCTCCTAAACTTTTTGCTTCCTCTGAAATTTCTTGATCCTCAATAGCACTTAAAACCACTACGGGTATTTTATTCAATTCAGAATGATGTTTGAACTCCCTCAGAAATCCAAAGCCACTCATTTTTGGCAAGTTCAAGTCAAGTAACACCAAATCGGGTGGAGATTGAATCGCTTTTTGCAAACCTTCTCCTGGTTGAGTCGCTGTACTACACTCAATATTTCCCTTTTTTAATTTTGAGGTTAAAAGATATAAAAGATCGGTGTCGTCATCCACGATGAGTATCTTGATTTTGTTATTCATCTCAAAACACCCCCTTTTTTTAATTATACAAAATACTATTTCGGAAAGATAGTTTGTTGTCTATAATAAGAAATGGGGATTTTGTCTTATGCTTATTTAGGTAAGGTGTTGTTATTCTAGCATAATTTGTCTTTCTATGGATTTATGCTTGAACTAATAAAAAAAATTTTTTCCTCAAACAATTTTCTGCCGCATGTCCATTGTTATCTTGGAAATGCAACGGTCATTAAGCTTCATCTTATCTCGGATTTACTTATCGCACTTGCTTATTATTCCATTCCCATCATTCTTCTTTATTTCATTCGCAAAAGACAAGACATCCCTTTCCGTGGAATATTTTTCATGTTTGGTGCTTTCATTCTCGCATGTGGAACGACTCATTTTATGGAAATGTGGACTCTTTGGTACCCGACCTATTGGCTCAGCGGCCTCATTAAAGCCTGTACAGCAATTTTATCTGTTACCACTGCAATTGTTCTGATTCCTACTACGCCAAAGGCATTGACTTTAAGGAGTCCGCAAGAATTGGAAAAAATAAATCAAGAATTAGAAAAACAAATTCTTCAAAGAAAATTAACCGAAGAGAAACTCACGCAAAGTCAATTCGAGTTGGAAAAACGAGTGGAAGAGAGAACCCAAGAACTTACAAGAGAAATCGTAGAAAGAAAACGTTTCGAAAATGCTTTGGAAAATAAAACAAAAGAATTGGCTCGATCCAATAAGGAACTTGAACACTTTGCGTATATTACTTCCCATGACCTTCAGGAACCTATTTATGTTATCTCCGGTTTTTCTGATACTTTAAAGTAACAGTTCGGAGAAAGAATAGACCAAGAAGGCTTGTTTCTCTTGGATCGTATCCAAAATGCAACTCATCGAATGGATCAATTGATTAAAGACCTCCTCGAATTTGCTCGTGTCAGCACACAGAAGAAGCCTTTTGAAGAAATCGATTTGAATTCAATCCTTCAGGAAATAATTTCGCTCCTCGAAATAAAAATTAAAGAAACACAGACTCAAATCAAAATTGAAAAACTTCCTACAATTTACGCTGATAAAAACCAAATGCGACAATTGTTTCAAAATCTTATTGGCAATTCTATTAAGTTTAGAAAAAAAGACGTTAAGCCAGAAATCTTGATTAAAGCTCTCCAGATAAATAAGGATTTTGTAGAAATTCTAATAAAGGATAATGGTATAGGTTTTGAGCAAGCTTATTCTGATAAAATTTTAGAGCCTTTCCAAAGACTTCATACAAGAGAAGAGTATGACGGAAGTGGCTTGGGACTTGCTATCTGTCAAAAAATAGTTTCCCGACATGGAGGAAAAATTTCGGCAAACGGCACACCTCAACAAGGGGCTTCTTTCGTTATTACACTTTCTAACGCAAAGGAATTGACTCATGAATAACGTGTTTCAAAAACAGGTATTTCTTATTGCAGAAGATGACAGTGATCATTTCTACATGATCAAAAATGCCTTCAAAGGTAATCGTTTGGAAGAAGATTTGTTTAGGGTCACAAACGGCGTCGAGGCAATGGATTATCTTTTACATCAAGGAAAATATGAGGATGTGAGAACTTATCCCAGACCTTTGATGGTAATTCTGGATCTCAATTTACCTAAAAAAGATGGGCGTGCTGTGTTGAAAGAAATGAAAGCCTCTCCCTCTTTGGAAGACATCCCTGTTGCAATACTCACCACTTCTATCAATAAAGAAGATGAAATTAACTCTTACAATTCAGGAGCCAAGTTTTTTTTTAAGAAACCTGTACTTCTTAAAGAATACATAAACATTGTCAAAACCTTAAAAGAATATTGCCTACATTTATAAGGTTTCCTTAAATGTCCTATAGTAAATTTCTTCAGTTTTTTGTTGAGGCCGGAACCCTCTGCGCTTCGCTTCGAGGACGGCTTCGCTACGCTTCGCGCGTCGAACCGGGTGCCGGTTTCCTTGTGCCCGAGGCCGGAATCGAACCGGCACGCCCTTATTCAGAACCCAGGATTTTAAGTCCTGTGTGTCTACCAATTCCACCACTCGGGCTATTGCTCGCCCCAGCAAAGTTGGGACTCGCTAAAGTCAGGGTCCGCCTTAGGCGGATCCTTCTGAAAACTCCCATCGCTTCAGGAGTTATCATTCATTTATTTTACAACTGAGGCTCGGGTGGGAATTGAACCCACGTATAAAGGTTTTGCAGACCTCTGCCTTACCACTTGGCTACCGAGCCTTGTACTACTACAATTTCAATAACTTAATAAATTTACTTGCCTTTTCTAGCATTTTTGAGTCATTTCGCCTTTTAAGTATTTTACGCTTTTTTAGTCTTTTCAGGCCTACTGTTGGTAGAAACTGTAGGTAGAAAAAGAGAACTTACTGGCACTGTCAGTTATTCCATATTTTACGTATATTTCAAGTTTTAAAGTTGGGGCACTAAAAAAGAAAAGGAGAAATAAATGCCTATGGAACTTAGAGCCCAAGCAACCCTTATGAAGTTGCAAAACAATCTGGAAGATGGGAAAAAGTTTCTCAGTTACAAAGATCTTTCAGACCTTAAAAATCTGAATGGAGAAACAGAGGAAAAGTATCGTCGCACTCTCATGAAGCTTAAAACCCATGGGTGTGTAGAAATTGCCCCGATTCCGAATTCTGCAGAAGACATCCAAGATTCTTCAATTATAAAAATAACACCGACAGGAATCGGTGCCATGGCCGCCCCAAGCATTCATGGAAATTATGAGTGGCCGATACCACCTCAGACGATTACCCCGTCCATCACAGTTACAGGTGCTCACAATGTCCAAATTGGTGACCACAATATAATGTCACTCCAAGACTCTCATGCAGTTACAGTTTTAAGGTCTTACATTGAGAAAAGCGACATGCCGGCGGAGACCAAGAAATCACTTCTTGCGAGAATTGGCGACTTTGCAAAGGATTTGACTACTGAGATTATTGCTAAAATAGCAGTGGAGTCGTTTAAGAATTGAAAACGTTCTAAGTGCGCGGGCCAAAGCAGAGTTTCAAAGATCGCTCGATAATTTCCCCTCGCGGCGTTTCTCCACGAGCTTCATCAAGCATCTTTAAGACGTCCGGATCCATGGTGATAAGCACCCGTTTCTTGGGAGCATCGCCTTTGGTCTTTCGGCCCGCTCCTGTGCGCTTCCCACCCCAGGATTTTGATTTCGCTTTAGACATGAATTGAGTATATATACTTTCATCCTTTGTTTAACGCAAAGGTTTTGGTTAAGGGGCCCTCCTGTTCGCGCAGGAAAGGCCCCTTTAATTTTTAGATTGTCTTCAAAGTGATAACGCAGGTTGATTTCTTGAACTCGGAGTACAAACTTGGATGAACCGATTCGAAAGTCTTGGAATCGAAGGTGCTGCGTTCGGTGAGAGATCTTTTCACTTTATCATTTCCAATC
>CAYPXN010000123.1:0-14539 GCA_964414715.1 uncultured Pseudomonadota bacterium
TTATGATCAAAGACAGCTTGTTCGGGATTGTGTCCTGCCAAATGAGCGAAGGCATTGTGTGCGCCCCGGAAAGCGGCAACTTCGCTGAGGAGAGCGGTGGTGTTTGCAGCTCCTTGGATGAGGAGACGAGGAGCGAAGCGAGAGAGTCCTGCGGCGGCAGCACCTTCGATGGCAAAGAGTTTGGTGAAACGGAAAGCGAAAGAGCCAAAAGTCATGGCAACCAGGGCAGCAGGATCTGCCGCTTGTCGGCTGAAATTTTCGAGTGTTGCATCCATGCTCAAATGAGCATCGTTCAGATGGCTGCTATACAACACTGCATTTCTTTGCAGTAAATTGGCTCTCTGAAGATAAGTCATAACCCTTTCCCTTTCAGGATAATCAAACTTCGGAGGCTTCGGTGAAAGGTTGCGAAAATTTTGAGACATTCTTTATCAGAAGAGTACAATCTTTAACTCTAAATTATTTGTTGAGACGTTTTTTAGGTCCTTTGAGATAAAATAAGAGTTAACCTTTAGACAATCTCAGCAGTCTGTTTAGGTGCGCCATGACGGATCCTCAGGATGAACATAAAGTGATACAAGATGTCTTGGAAGGACGTGTGGATGCTTTCCGTACATTGGTTGTCAGGTATCAGCGGGCGGTTTATTTTTTTGTCCTAAAAATGCTCAGAAAAACAGAGGAAGCTGACGATGTTACTCAACGTACTTTTATTAAAGCTTTTGAGAACCTAAAACAATTTCGGGGAGAGGCTTCTTTTAAAACATGGATTATACGGATTGCCTTGAATTTGACCCTGACAGAATTGAAAAAAAACAAGAGAATTTATGTCGAATTTAATGAACAAAAAACCGCTACTTTTTCCTCTTTTGAAAATAAGGAAAATGAAGAAAGAAAAACTTGGTTATTAAAAGCATTGGATAAACTTCCAAGCACTCAAAAGGCAGTGGTAACTTTGAGAATTTGTGAAGAAAAATCTTTTAAAGAAATTGCGGATATCATGGATTCGAAAGAAGGAACTGTGAAAGTTAATTTTCATTATGCCATGAAGCAATTGAAAGAGTGGAGTCATCGAAAGAAAGAAAGTTTATGAATTGCAGCGAATTCAATGAACAAATGTCAGATTATTTGGGGGAAGAAAAAATTCCCGCGGAGATTTCCCGTCATTTGGAAGAATGCACGTTTTGTAAAAAAGATTGGAAAGAATCAGAGCATCTTTTTAAGGAAATTAGATCCTTGAGTCAGGATGTGAATCCTGGAGACTTGTTTTGGCAGAAGCAAGATTTGGCCATTCAGGAAAAATTAAAAAAGCCGTCTGTCTGGAGTTCATTTTTACGTTGGAGTTTGGCCTGCTCTTTGGGACTTCTTTTGGTGTTTAATTTTTATTTAGGAAAACAAAAAACACCTTCAAACTCGGATATGGATTGGATTGCTTGGGTGTCAGACATTAATGACAGTATGGGTGTGGATGTGTCTGACTTGAACGAGCAGGAGCAGGATGCCTATATTGATTATCTTTCTGTAGTAACGCCTTCTTCAGCCGAGCAGGAGCAGGGTTTGGATGAAATGATTGATAAAATGAATCCGGATCAAATAGAAAAAGCAATTCAGAAATTTCAAAACAAGAATACGAGGAAATGGTTATGAAAAAACAAATGAAGGTATTATTTTTTGTTTTGGCTTTGATGTTTGTTTGTCCAAAAATATTTGCGCAAACTACAACCTTTCCTTCGGATGGGCCTGAAAAACGGGAAAAATTACAAGCTCTTGTTCAGGAGAGGTTAGTTCAGGGTTTGGCTTTGACTCCAGAACAGACGAAGAAATTTTCTGAAATTTTCAAAAAATATCACCAGAAAAGATATGAACTAAGAGAACAAATGAAGCTTTATCATCAAGATTTGGAAAAGGCTTCAAATGATCCCAATTTTGAAAGAAGCTCTGAACTTGTAAGCAATATACAAAAGCTACGATCGGAGATGCATAAACTCGAGGAAGAACAATTTAAAGAATTAAAACCTCTTTTAACTCCCCAACAACAGGCCAAGTATCTGTTGATCATGGATCAAATGCGACGTGAAATGATGCAAATCAAAAAAGGTCCATTGCCTTCACAGCCCAATTTCTAATTGCTTGATCTCTTTCTCATACTCGCATTATGATTAATAAATGTGAGGTGAGATGTGTTCCAAGTAGATCCTGTAAAATTATATATTAGTATTATTTATCGAGAGGAACCAGTTCGTGGTGAAGCAAAAGAGCTCATGGTACGACGCTGGGGTAAAATCGATTTTGAATCTGAATTACTTCCTTTTAATCCATCTGATAAATTGGCCGAAGAAATGGGAGTGCCTCTCTTTCGAACCTTTGTGTCTTTCGAGAATTTGATCGATCCAGGCCAAATTGGTTTGGTAAAAATTGGATGTATTGGAGTCGAAGAACGATTAAGGCATCAGGGAAAACGAAGAATTAACTTGGATCCCGGTTATATAGATTCCCACAAAGCCTTGATTACGAGTACCCATCCTGGGCCAGCAAAGGTCTATCTTGCCTCAGGTGTGTATCTGGATATGGCTTTATTGTTTCCCAAGGGGAAATGTCAGGCTTTACCTTGGAGTTTGCCTGAGTTTAAGGCTCAGGCGTATGACGAAACTTTTCTTTCGTTACTATCTCGTTACAAAACTCAACTTGCTGTGACAAAATTAGCTTCAGGACCTCCTAAAAAATAAATAAAAAAGTTCCCTGGCTTTTCGGCGAAACCAGGGAACGGGGGGGATTCATCTACCCGCCTGATACGGGATCAATGAGGGGATTCTATGAATAGTCAGGTAAACGCATTTTTTAGAACCAAGGTTTTAAATTATTTTTTGAAGAGGTAATTTTTATGAAACCCATCGAAAGAATTTTAGCTGCAGTTGATTTTACAAACTATGCAGAGGAAACAGTAAAAGCTGCAAGTTTTCTGGCCAAAAATCTCAAAGCGAAGATGACAGTTTTACATATTGTGAATCAGGCTCCTTTTGATGGTCATTTCTTTGGACCTGCCAGTGTGGATTTGATGAATCAAATTGAAGATAAAGCCCGTACGGAGCTTTCTAATGCTCTCAAACAATGGGTCCCCGCAGACCAAGAAGCCCAAGTTGAAGTAGATGTGGGAGTTCCCTATGTAGATATTCTTCGTTATGCAAAAAACCTAAAAAGTCAGTTTTTACTTTTGGGAACTCATGGAAGAGAAGGATTAGAACGTTTGATGTTGGGTTCTGTAGCAGAAACAGTGATCCAAAAATCAGAAGTCCCGGTTTGGTTGGTGAAAGGAGCTTTTAAGCAACCCAAAAAAATACTAATTCTCACTGATTTTTCAAATGCATCGCGAGCAGGTTTTGCCTTGGGTTTATTTTTTGCGAAATTGTTTTCGGCTTCGGTTCATTTGTTACATGTCTATGAAGTGCCTTATTTACCTTCTTTTGCCATGATTGACGTGACTGAATATGAGTTGAAAATAAAAGAATTACGCAAGGAAGAGTTGGGAAAATGGACGGATGAAGCTCGCATGTCCAAGTTGGAAGTATTTTCCAGTCTCAAGGAAGGTAATGTAACGGAGCAGGTTCAGCAATATGTAAAAGAGGAAAATATCGACTTGCTGGTGATGAGTACCCATGGTGAAAGCGGATTGTTCTACAAACATCTGGGTTCCGTGGCGCACCAATTGATTCGTCATTTGCCCTGTTCAGCGATTACGGTCCGACCTGAAAATTTCAAACTCAAGGAAATATAGTGTTTTAACTTTCAATGAATCTTGTGAGTTAAATACTATATAATTATTCGGCAATCGCTGCAGGTTCCAAGACAAATAGGGGTCTTGCATTTGTTAAGACACTTGTGATGGGTCTGACTGCTTGAACAAGAGGAGCCGTCGTATAAGTTAAGGTGCTAGGAGCGACAATCACAGGATTGTTGGCATGATATACTTGTATTCCCTGAACAGGGCTTGCAGAAGATACAGGGTTCCCTTGAACTTTACCAAACATTGCCAAGGATACTTGAGCGAGACTAGCGCCATTCAAAGGTACTAACATCGCTTCAGGAATTACAGTACTTGCATTCACTTCTTCACTGATAAAATCCAAAGAACACATTTGGTAAGCGACTGCTTGAGCAGAAGTATCCGGATCGATAGACATCATGGGAGATGTAGGTGAAGCCGTAGGATCTGTCACCGGCGCAGCCGTAACTGTTCCGGCTGCTGGATCTGCTGAGAGGCTACTTGTGGCCGTTGCAGTAGCTCCTTTTGCTGCTTCTTCACTGGTGTCTCCGCCACCTGGGCCACTATTATCGTTACATTGTATTTTATCGCTTACACTTTCCAAGCTTTGTCGATAAGCACTTCTTTCTCCCAAGGGTGCAAAACGGCTAATCCCTGGAAGTCGTGAGGTGACGGCAAAGCCGCGGTTATAGTCTGCCAAAAAGAAAGCTCCCGCTGTTTCTGCAGCCGCAAAATATAAACCCGATTTATCTATTTTTGCGAGAGCCTTTTGTCTTTCTTCGGGATTTTCAATTTTATTGGCAGCATCCACTTGAATGAAATAATCTTCCACATTTCCTGCAGCAAAGAGATTCAGCAAAAAGGGATTGTTAATACCCGGAAACATGGGAAGGGGACTTTTTGAAAGTGCTCCGCCTCCAAAGTAAGCAATGGCACTTAAAGGCCATTTTTGATCGCTATCAAGTAGGTAGCCTCCTGCCATCACAGCTGCAGTAGTTCCGAGTACAAGCTTGGGAGAGATAAAGCCTCCTCTCCATTGAGGAATATTTACTGTGCTTCCCGCACTGACAGGAATTCTATTAAAAGGAGAAAATCGGCCTAAAATGGGAAGTCGTGCGGTAAGAGGATTGCTGCTTAGTAATTCTTTTTCGAGCTCTGCGTAATTAGAGGCCCCAGCAGCACCACATTTGCTTGCGATGGCATTTTGAAGATCTCTTCTTGCTAAAGCATTAACACCGGATTGAAAAGCAAGCTGGGTTAAGTAAGCAAAACCTACGTAGTCGGCTATTTTTGCAGTTCCGCTTTCTGGATTGAGTCCACTCATAATGTGCCCCTTTAAGGTTAAAAACCCCTTCTTAAATATCAAATGTACTTATCGGTTACTTTTTTCCTGAGTTGCGTAACAAAATTTCTATTCTGGAAGCCTCTTCAGCCAATTGTTCAAGCTGAGTAACTTGTCCTGCCAAGGGTAAATATTCATTTTCCACTCGTCTTCTTTGTTCGATGCTGAGTAATTCCGGTGGGGTGATAAGAGGGCTCCCATTTCGTATTTGAATATAGCCAATATCTTCTCCCAATTTTTGGAGTTCAGCCTGTTTTTGAGGGAGTGCTCCCAACTCTTTACGGTGTTCACTGAGATATTTTTTTCCTTCACTTTGAGCAATTTTGAGGAGCAAGTTTTTGTTTTGAATGGAGCCGTCTACTCCAATAGAAAGGCGAATTTCTTCCGCTTCATCGAGAATATGTCCTGTGAGTTCAAAGTTCTGATATACAGCTTCCATTGTATTTTTATCTCCATACAATTCAGAGATATCGTGTTGGACCTGATTCCAATCTGTTTCTCCTGTGGAGTTTGTTGCGTTATTCACTATGGAAAGAATTTGTGTCCGGATATTTTTGCTAACATCTGTGCCTTCCTGGATAAGTTTTTGACGAAATTCATCAATTTCCATCTCCCGACCTTTTGCGACATCATCCGAAATCATTGCGCCGATGCTCAACACTCCATCGAGGAGACCTCCGATAGCACTATCGACAATACTTCCCCCAGTTTCTCCCAGCGCATCCTGTGAAAGATGAGCGAGCTCCAGTTTTTCAGCAGTCATTCGAAGCATGCCTTCTCTCCAGGCGTAATCTCCCGGTCTTGCTCCTCCGAGCATTAAACCAAGATATGCACCGCCTGCTTTGGCACCCCTGCACAAAGCACTCAAAATGAGGGCAGCTCCTCCAACTCTGACAACTCGGCCTGCTGTTCCTGCAAGGCCAGATCCAGAAGCGGTGAGGAAACTACGTCCTGCAGCAGTTTTCATCAGACCATAATGCAATCCCAAGGTACCTAAAGCCGTAAGAGGACCATGGAGACCCCCTTCGTTTTGCATGGCTTTGATTTTGAACATTCTTCCAAATCCATCGACTAACATCGATGTGGGAATTCCCAATGCGGCCATCATGGGAAGTTGGCCTGTCATCGGTCTCCAAACTTCTCCCCAGCTCCCAGCTTTTGTGAAACCCGCTTGGTAGGCAATATATTGAAAAAGATAAAAAGTGCCCAAGTTAGGGACGATGTGCGCTTCAGGAGGAAGATTCGGAAAAGCCTTTTTAATGGCAAAATCTATACCGATTACCATTACAGAACCTGCGATGAAAGAACCCAATCTGACGTTCATGCTGGGTTTGTTGGGTGGAGGTGTTTGAGCTTGGGGAATTTCTGGAGAAGAAATATTTCCGACAGGCTTGTTTAAGAATGCCAATACTCCAATTCCCATTCCTGCCGCAGCCATTTGAGTTTCTTGTTTTTCTTCTTTTTGAAAGACTCTCCAGCGGCCTTCGGGAAAATCAGGATTTTCAGTTTCGTAGATGATTCCTAGATTTTTTTCGCCTTTAAGGCCGGCCTGATCCAGATACACACGCACTTGGAGAGGAAGTTGATCCCATATGCTTGAAAGATCTTGAGGAGTATTTGCGGGAACAGGATGTGTTGGGTCAGTCGTTTTTAATTCTTCGGGAGATGTAGGTAAAGAGGCGAGATAAGCTCCCAAAACTTGTGTTCGTTCTGTTTCAGAGATGATTACAGATTCGGGACGATAAGAAACCGGACTATTCGGTGCCCAAAGACTGTTAAAAAAAATCGGGGTATTTTGGTATTTCTCCCAATTTTGGGATGTGTTGTCAAAACTGGCAAGAGGAGGTGAATTTCTTTCAGTAGAAGTTGTAGTATTGCCTTCTTGAGAAATATCGCAGGATTGTATTTCAGGATTACAAGCCTGAATTAAAGGAATTCCCATAACGTGTGCCTCACCCTCTATTAAAGATTGCAAAGTTTCTCGCCTATGAGCGGGAGAAAAAATGAATCAAAGAAAGTTATCGGCGGGGAATTGGAAAGGTTGTGAGATAAAGATCAAACAGAGGTTATGCAAAACGTTGCATGATCCACTCAAAAAAACTTGGTAAATGTTGATAAGACTTGATTAAGAGCCTGTTGGAAAAGGTAACGTATTCCCGTTTTTTATGAGTGGCAGCGGCTTTCAAGATTTTTTGGGCTAACTTTTGTGGCGAAAGTCCTTTTCCCTTTGTTTTATAATCTTCAGGGACATGTTCCTGCCTTGGGTTAGGAGCATTTTCACTGAATCCCGTGTTGATAATGCCAGGATAGACACAGAGAACATGAATCCCCTCTTTTTTGAGTTCGATGCGTAGGATGTTAGAAAAAACATGAAGAGCTGCTTTGCTGGCACAATAAGGACCCATTTTTGGAACGGGCCAAAAAGAAGCAATGGATGCAATGTTGATAATTTGTTTTTTATGAAAATGCGAAGGATTCTTTTTGAGCAGGGGGATTGTTTTGCGAGTAAGCTCGACCAGAGAAAAAAAATTCAGGTCAAAAAGGTCCTCATTGGATTCTGACGGGGTGTTCTGCCAGCTTCCATAAAGTCCTTTTCCTGCGTTGTTGATGAGAATGTCGATCTTGCCGTATTTTTTTTCGATTTCACTGAGAAGTTGATGGATGTCTTCCTTTTTTGTGACATCCGTTTTTACTATGAGCGCTTCTCCTCCCAGGTTGGAAACCTCTTGGGCAACAATTTCCAATTCGTTAAGTTTGCGGGCTGCAAGAACGAGTTTGGCCTTTTGTTTTGCAAAAACGAAAGCGAGCTCTTTTCCGATGCCCATGGAAGCGCCCGTGATGAGAATGACTTGGTCTTTAAAATTTTGTTTCATATCTTGTCTGGTTTTGTAAGAATAAACGCTAAGTTGAAATTCACTCATCAATTAGACCAGAGGAGTTTATGAAAAAAACTATTACGACTGCAAGTTCTTTGGGATTGTTTTTGGCTTTCTTTTCCCTGAATCTTTCTGCTCAAAATGCAAGTCTGAACGTGGGTAATTCTTATTATCGATACTCTCAGGTTGAGGCGGATCTTACCAAGGAATTGCCTGAATTAAGAAACGAAGTAAAAACTGTTCTTCAAACTCTGAATCAAAAAGGTGCTTTACCGGATGATTTGAAATCTTTGGAAGATGACATGCAAACTTTGGATAATATCCTTGCCAAATTAAGGGATGATCCGAACTTTGATGAAATTGAAGAGTCCCTCGATCAAATCAACAATTCTCTTAAACAAGCGCAAATCGCTTATAAAAGTCATCAAGTTGAAAAAGCAAAAACTTTGCTCAAGAAAAGCGCCATCTATACAAAAATTTTGATTGATAGTCCTTTGATGAAGATGACTCAGGCGGAAATTGATATGGATCAGGCCAGTCTTCGCATTGGAAACAAGGATTATATTGCCGCAGGATCTTTCATTAACGAAGCCTTGGATCATTTGCAAGGCATTCAAATTCCGAGCAATGACAAATTAAATCAACAAATCACCCAAATCAAAAGTAAGCTCGTTGTGTTGCATCAACAGACCATGCTGGGCAAAGCTCAAGACGACAAGGACAGCCGTTCCGTCTGGAAAAACATGAGACAAGTCCAGGTGGATTCACTTTCTCACTACTATGATATGTGGAGTAATACTTATAATCCTATTGAACCGTAATCGGTAGCTATTAGCTATGAAGGTGAAATGTCCTATTGAGGGGGTGGCTCCATCCAGCTTTGCTGGGTGGAGGGGGCGACGCGAGCCCCTGTGATGTCATGTGGAGTAATACTTATAATCCTATTGAACCGTGATCGGTAGCTATTAGCTATGAAGGTGAAGTGTTCTATTGAGGGGGTGGCTCCGTTATTCTGATAAAAAAACCCGCTTTGAGAATTCTCAAAGCGGGTTTCTCTTTTAGGAGAGTTGTGTGCAGATCATGAACAACCCATGGAGTTGCCACAATTCAAACATTTATAACAGGCTCCATTGCGTACGGTGATATGTCCGCAGCCGTCACAGAAAGGAGCGTCGCCCATCATTCCGGAAAGTTGGTCTGAAAGGACGTTTCCTGTTGCAGCATTTTTCCCTTCGGATCTATCCCCTTCAATTACGGCCAATTTGGGAGCAAGAGCAGGCTTCTTATCGGAGGTAATTTCCCGGTTTTTCATTTGTTGCTCCAGAATGGCGTTGTGGAGAAGTTCACCGTCTGCCGGTTTTACTTGAACAAAATCGGTACGACCCATGTATTCCATTCCCAACACTCGGAAGACGAAATCGATGACAGAGGTTGCAAATTTCACGTTGGGATGATCGACGACTCCTTGAGGTTCGAAGCGGGTGAAGGTGAAACAATCCACGAATTCCTTGAGTGGAACCCCATATTGCAAACCGAGGGAAACAGCGATGGCAAAGCAGTTCATCATGCTGCGGAAAGCGGCACCTTCTTTGTGCATATCGATGAAAATTTCTCCCAAGCTGCCATCTTCATATTCACCGGTACGAAGGTAAACTTTGTGTCCGCCCACTCGAGCTTCCTGGGTAAAGCCGGATCGTTTGACAGGAAGTCGATTGCGTTTGGGTTCTGCAGAGATAGGTTGCGCTTGTGTGATGACGGGGACTTCTTCCTCTTTCTTTTCATTTTTATTTTTGGTTCCGCTGGAGAGAGGTTGGGAAAGTTTGCATCCATCGCGGTAGAGGGCGACAGCCTTCAAACCCAGTTTCCAGCCCTGCATGTAGATATCCTCGATATCTTGGACGTTTGCTTCATGGGGAAGGTTAACCGTTTTACTAATAGCGCCTGAAATGAAAGGCTGTGCTGCAGCCATCATGCGAATGTGACTCATGGCAGGCAAGAAGCGTTGACCGGTTTTGCCACACTTGTTGGCGCAGTCAAATACCGGAAGATGTTCTTCCTTAAGATGAGGGGCGCCTTCAATCGTCATGCGTCCGCAGATGACCGCATTGGCTTCTTCAATTTCATCGGCTCCAAATCCCAGAGCCTTCAGTAAGTTAAAAGAAGGAGCTTCGTAGTCGGAGGGTGAGAAACCCAGACGTTCTAAAGTGGATGTGCCCAAAGTGTATTGATTGAAGGCCTGTGAAAACTCAAAAACGCTTTCAAGTTTTTGTTCAATCGCACGAAGGTCGTCTTCAGAAAAACCTTTTCCCTTGAGACTTTCTGTATTGATGTGAGGGGCTCCTTTCAAACTGGAGCTACCCCGGACATAGGTGACGATATCCGCAATTTGAAGGGGGCTGTATCCTAACGCCTTGAGTGCGGGAGGAATGGATTGATTGATAATTTTGAAATAACCTCCTCCGGCAAGTTTTTTGAATTTTACCAATGCAAAATCGGGTTCTACTCCCGTGGTATCGCAATCCATTAAAAGACCAATGGTTCCTGTGGGAGCAAGAACCGTTGCCTGGGCATTGCGGTAACCAAACTTTTCACCCAAAGCCAAGGCATCATCCCAGTCCTGTTGAGCGGCTTCCAATACATTGCGAGGGCAGTGAGGATCAATTTTATAAGACTCATCTCGATGCATGCCGATAACGCCCAGCATGGAATCTCGATTGATGGCATAACCTCGGAAAGCACCTTTTTCGCGGGCCATTTCGGCAGATACTTTATAGGCGTGACCACAGAGAATGGCAGTTAAGCCAGAAGCCAGGGCGCGTCCTTCTTTCGAGTCATAGGGTAAACCCAATTGCATGAGAACAGATCCGAGATTGGCGTATCCCAAACCCAGGGGACGGTAATCGTGTGAATTGCGTGCGATGTTGAGAGTGGGGTAACTTGAAAAGTCGACCAGAATTTCCTGGGCCATGAACAAAATGCGAATGGCCTGATGATAAGCCGACACATCAAAGCTGCCATCGTCGCGGATGAATTTTGCCAGATTGATCGAAGAAAGATTGCAGGCAGAATCATCGAGGAACATGTATTCAGAACAAGGATTGGAAGCGTGGATTTTGTCAGTATTTTTGCAGGTATGCCAATTGTTGATGGTTGAATCGTATTGAACTCCCGGATCTGCGCAAGCCCAGGCAGCATGACAGATTTGATCGAAGAGTTCTCGTGCACGGTAAGTGTCGCAAACTTCTCCGGTGGTACGGAAAGTGGTTTTCCATTCTTCATCTCGGAGAACCGCATTCATGAAGTCATCGCCTACGCGTACGGAGTTGTTGGAATTTTGTCCTGCCACGGTGTGGTAGGCTTCTCCATTGAAGTCGGATGAATAGCCTGCAGCGATTAAGGCGGCGACTTTCTTTTCTTCTCGAAGTTTCCAGTTGATGAAATCGACAATTTCAGGATGGTCCATGTCCAAGCACACCATTTTTGCAGCACGTCGGGTGGTGCCTCCGGATTTTGTGGCACCTGCCCCACGATCGAGCACTTCGAGGAAACTCATCAAGCCGGAAGAGGTTCCTCCTCCGGAAAGTTTTTCCTGCTTGCCTCGGATTCTAGAGAAATTGCTTCCTGTGCCGGAACCAAATTTAAAAAGCCGAGCTTCATTTTTGGAAAGTTCAAAAATGCTCATGAGGTCATCATTAACGTTCTGAATAAAACAGGCAGAGCATTGGGGGTGTTCGTAGGAGTTTTTGGTTTCGCGAAAAGAATCGGTACCGGGATCCCAAAAATAATTTCCACCGGAACCTTGAATTCCATATTCATGGAAAAGTCCGCAGTTAAACCAAACAGGGGAATTGAAAGCGCCACGTTGAGTGATCAGGATATACTTGAGTTCGTCTTCAAAGGCTTGGGCGTCATCACTCGAAGCAAAATAGCCACCCAAATTTTCTCCGGCTTTACGGATGGTATGAGCGACACGGTGAACCACTTGCTTGGCGCTGGTTTCGTGGCCGGATCCAGGGACTCCTGCTTTACGGAAGTAACTTTTCACAAGAATATCGACAGCGAGCTGGCTCCAATCGGCAGGGGCTTCAACATTATCCATTTTGAAAACAACAGATCCATCAGGATCTGTAATCAAGGAAGACCACTGTTTATAAGAAATGGAATTGAGAGGATCTCTCCCTCGCGTGGTGAAATATCGGTTAATTTTCAAACCCTTGGATCGAGGCGAAAGTGCCAAGCCGGATTTTCTTTTTTCGATGCGATTCTTTAAGTCTGAAGACTTTACGGCCATAATTCCTCCCTGAAGGCAAAGAAAGTCCCTATCTTTCCTTCCGTAAGATTAAAAATTGTACGATTTGAACCCCAAAAACAGGTAAGCGCTGCGTCAAAAAACCACTACATCTTGTATGTTTGAATTATTACAGCCCAAGATATTGGATGTCAACGCGAAATTTTTCTGTGAATTGCTTTTTTTTGAATAAAAGGCTGCTTAAAATTTAGACACTTCTTATCCAAGCCTGAAAAACATGGAATTAGCTCCAGAGATGGAAAGTGATCAAGTTGATAAAAGAAAAAAAATAGTCACAGAAAAAAAATAAAAAGAAAAAATTATTCACAATTTACTAACAAGTCCGCAGATAAGTTTACGTCTTAATTGCCTGATTTTCCTGTCTGAGGAAATGAAAAACCCGGGGGAAGTTCGGGAAGAATGAATCTGCCATTATCATTGTTCAGTTGGAGAGGGATGTTGTGATAAAAGAGATATTGATTTACTTTGTCGTAGCGTTTTTCTTTCATCCACAATGCCAGATTGTCCTGTGCAGATTCATTTAAAGAACCACAATGTTGTGCCATCCAAAAGATACCCAAAAGTGTATCGACTTGATCTTGTGAGTAAGTTCCTAGCATCAGTTTGTTGATCCAGCGTTTCATGTCATGCACCTGATGATAGATTTCGTCGCTTTTGGCTTCTTGTATTTGTTTGGAAGTTTCTCCTTGGTATTGATTGAGTATTTTTTCGGATCGAATTACGTCTTGTGCATTGTAAGCCGTATTCATCCAAGATTGGGGGAGGAAATTCGTGGGTTTTCCTTGCCGGAAACGTTCGATCATTCCGTGGTTATCTTCCCAGCGATGAGTGGCATATAAAACAGTTCCGTGTAAAGCAGAGGTGGTTAACCAGGTTCCAGCACGGAAGGGTGTGCGGAAAGCATATCCGGCAATGCGCCAAGGCCAGGGAATTTTTGCGGAGATGGGTTTAAAAATACGATTGGTTCCCCAGGTAAAAACTCCTCCCATAAGGTTGGACAATCCCATGACGATCATGTCCGCTCCCAATTCTTTCGCGAGTTCTGAGCCTGAGCTTGGCCATACTTTTCCATCGAATCCGCTAATTCCCATCAAGGCTTTTTCAGAAATAAAGTAGGTGGCGGTACTGACTCCCAACGACAAGCCTGCGCCTGCAATTCTTTTCCACCAGGGAAGTGCGGCTTCGGAATTGCGCGTGAGATAAGCCCAAACTCCACGAGAGGCATAACGTGCGGCAGCCAGTGACAGGAGTGAAATGAGAAAATAGGTGGTTCCCTGATCCAGAAAATCAGTGGAAATCCAGGCAGGATCTTGAATAAGTCCTGTGCTGCGCATTAGGTATTGGTTGGCACGGTTTCCATAGCTAGGATCTTTTTGATACATTTTTGCGATGAGAAAAACAGTTCCCATGCGTTTTTGAGTTAAAAGTTTGGTATCAATTAATCGGAAAAGAGTTTCCGCTCGTAAACGATTTGCAAGTCCTGCACTTTGAATAATTTCGCCACCTAATCCATTGCTTACACCCTTAATGAGGTCACTCATCCCCTGGTAATTTTTTTGTGGATTTGTTTCTAAAATATTAAATGCTTCTGCAATGGAGCTTGCTTTTCGCGTGGTAAAGAGTTGGAGGGCTTCTTCCACAAAATTTTGGGCACGACTTAAGCTTTCATCGTTGGGATGATCTGTCTTTTCTTCCTGTATGAGATTTTGGACAAGATACAAAGTTTGAAGTTGAATTACTTGGTGATCGTAACTTGAAATGGTTTCGAGCAATTGTTGGGCGTAAGGATGTTCCCGAATTGCTTCCAGGTTGCTTTGAGCCGCCAAGATTTGTCCTTCAGAAAGGTTGACCAGGGCTCTTGCGAGTATTTCATAGCGGACATTTTTATTGCTTACAGCACAGTCTGCTACGTTTAAAAAGGTGTCTTTGGCAGCTTTTTGATCCCCGTTCTTCAGTTTGTCAACACCCTCATCGATTTTTTGAAGCAAACAAGCATCGTCCTTGCATTCCATTACGGGATATTTTGCGACAGGAGTTACTGGATTTTGTGTGGGAATCCCCCTCGGTGGTGTCATGTGTGCCCTTTATCTTTATAGTTTAGGTATCGGGGCTTGGTTTAAAAAGTTGTGGTGAAAAAGTGTCCGGAATCTCCAGTTTACAGACATATTGTACCAGGGGTTATATTATTGGGTAAGTGAGAGGGATTATAAAAAGATACGCCGGATCCAGGATTCTTGGTATCGAATGGATCTCTA
>CAYPXN010000124.1:0-4005 GCA_964414715.1 uncultured Pseudomonadota bacterium
TGAAATGCAGCCTGAATTTTTTTATTGATCATCTCATCTGTTTCCCCAAAGAGAGTACGACGTTCGGAGTGTCCCAGAATGACATAATCACAGCCGATGTCCTTCAAGAAAGGGGCGGCGACTTCACCCGTAAAAGCACCATCTTCTTCCCAATAACAATTTTGTCCCGCGAGTTTGAGAGAGCTTTCCTGGTTTGCAATCGACACAGAATAAAGCGCGGTGAAAGGAGGGGCTAAAACGACATCGATATCCAGCGGTTCTTTGATCAGGTTTTTTAAGGCTGTCACGAGCTTGATGGAGTCGGTGATGTTATTGTTCATTTTCCAGTTTCCGACAATCAAGGGCTTGCGCGAAGAGTTTTCAGACATAAGGGCTCTTTCTTTTTATATCAGGACTTCAAAGCTTGAAGTCCTGGAAGGATTTTGCCTTCCAAACAGGCGAGGGTGGCTCCTCCGCCGGTTGAGATATGTGAAATTTTATCTACTACACCCGCTTCCATTACTGCAGCTGCAGAGTCTCCTCCGCCAATCACGGAGAGTGCCTTGGTTTTTGCGATGGCTCTAGCCATTGCCAATGTTCCCTCATTGAAAGGGGGAGTTTCATAAACGCCCAAGGGGCCATTCCAGATAATGGTTTTGCTTTCCGCAATGGCATTCGAAAAGTTTTCAATGGTTTTCGGACCAATATCGAGGCCCATCCATCCTGCAGGAATATTGCCTTCCACAATTTGAGAAGGAACATTACTCCCGATTTTTTCGGCAATGCGATGATCGACCGGAAGTAGTAAGGGAATATTTTTTACTTTTGCACGTTCTAAAAATTTTGCAGCGAGGTGGATTTTGCTTTCATCCACAAGAGAATTTCCGACATTTACTCCGGACGCTTTGAGGAAGGTGTAAGACATGGCACCCCCGATGAGAAGCGCATCCACTTTGCTTAAAAGATACTCCACGACACCGAGTTTGTCTGAAACTTTTGCCCCGCCTAAAATAGCGACAAGAGGTCTGTCGGGGTTGTCGAGAACTTTGGAGAGATATTCCACTTCCCGTTTTACCAAAAATCCAAAACCCTTTTCTTGAAAGTATTTCACCATTCCTACGGTGGAAGCGTGGGCGCGGTGGAGAGTACCGAAAGCATCATTGATATAAACTTCTGCCAAGGCGGCTAATTTTTCGGAGAAAATGGGATCGTTTTTTTCTTCTTCCGCATGAAAACGGAGATTTTCCAGAAGAATGACTTGTCCTTCCCGCATTTCCGAAGTGAGTTTTTTAACCGCATCGCCGACACAATCTTCCGGGAGAATGACATCGCGTTTGATGAGACTGGAAAGATGTTCTGCAACAGGCAAAAGAGAATATTTTGGGTTCGGAGTGCCTTTGGGTCTTCCCAGATGTGAAGCGAGGATGACTTTTGAATCATTCGCGAGAGCATATTCGATGGTGGGAAGCACGGAGCGAATGCGGGTGTCGTCGATGATTTTTCCGTCTTCTCCAAAGGAGACGTTGAAATCCACTCGAATAAAAACTCTTTTTTTCTCAATGGGTAATTCAGCGATTGTTTTGATCATAAACTATGTTTTGCAACAACGATCTTGAGTAAAATTTTTCGTAACTTCAAGATCTTGCTATAAGGCAAATACGGATTTCTTATATTTTTTTGCGGCTTAAAGTCCCTCAAAATTTATTCAAGACCGTTCTTAAAGTTTTGAAGCGATCATTTCTGTCACTTCCACCATGCGTTGGGAAAAACCACTTTCGTTGTCGTACCAGGAGATCACTTTTACCAAGGTATCGTCAATCACAGAAGTGAGGAGAGAATCTACAGATGAGGAATTGGGATTTCCATTAAAGTCACAAGATACAAGGGGAGCAGTGTAGTAACCTAACACGCCTTTGAGATTTCCTTCTGCAGCTTCTTTCAAAGCCTGGTTGATTTCTGCGGCGCTGGTTTTCTTTTCCACTTCACAAACAAAATCCACCATCGACACATTGGGAGTGGGAACTCGAACGGCAAAACCGTCGATTTTTCCTTTGAGTTCTGGAATGACCAATCCAATTGCCTTCGCAGCACCGGTAGTGGTGGGGATTTGAGAAACCGCAGCAGCACGGGCACGACGCAAATCCTTGTGAGGGACATCTAGGATTTTTTGATCGTTGGTGTAAGAGTGAATGGTGGTCATGAGACCGCGCTTTACCTTGAATTTTTCGTGTATCACTTTTACAACAGGAGCCAGACAGTTGGTGGTACAACTTGCGTTTGAAATGATGTTGTGTTTTGCGGAGTCATACTGGGAATCGTTTACGCCTTTTACCAAAGTGATATCGGGATTTTCTGCTGGGGCGGAAACAATCACTTTTTTTACGGTATCTTTTAAATGCCCGGAGCACTTTTCTCGGCTGGTGAAGAGGCCACTACATTCCAATACGATTTGAACTCCAAACTTGCCCCATTCCGACTGTGAAGGATCTTTGTAGGTGGTAACCGGAATTTTTTTGCCATTGATAATCAGGTTGTTTTCTTCAGCACTGACTTCTCCGGGAAAAATTCCGTGCACGGAGTCATATTTGAAGAGGTGCGCCAGGGAGGAGGTGGGAGCGATGTCGTTGATGGCGACCACTTCCAGATTGCTGGATTTTTGAGAGTATAATCTGCGCAAAACGGTTCGACCGATGCGCCCAAAACCATTGATAGCGATTTTTATAGCCATTGATATCCCCTATATAGCATTTCAACTTTTAAAGAATACGTCAGTGTTCTTTAAAAGTTAGAAATACTTATAGTTTTTAACTTGCAAGCAATTTTGGAAGTTAAAACACTATACTATAATGTCAAAGTACTAAGGAGAAGTCGAATATCCAAGAAAGACCCTGCTTGTCAATCGGACTTCACAAATCGATTATAAAATCCCTTGTGCCCGCTTCTTCTTATCGTTAAACTATTCGAACTCATTCAAAATTTATTCCTTTTTTGAAGAGGCGCAAAAAGGAGATTTTATGAAAAAGATTGCGTTTTTTTCATTGTTTTCATTGTCTTGCATCTTTCCGACATGGATTTATGCGGGACCCTCTTGTGGTATAGAAATCAATATTACAATTTCCCCGAGTAATGATGGTTCTGTGTGTGATTGTAGTGGAGATGTAGCCAGCGTCTCAAATTGTAATCTTGAGGGGGCGATACACGTTGCGAGTTGGAACTCCGGTAAAACGACCATTAATCTGGAAACGGGCACCTATTCTCCTGCTAGTACCTTAGATTATTATGGAGGTTATGGATCAACGTTGATTTTGCAAGCAGTCTCTGGAGCAAGTCCAGTGATTGATGGGGCTGAAAATCAACAAATTATGAGCGCTACTTATTTGCAGTCCGATCTTACCGTTGAAGGAATCACTTTCAAGAATGGTTCCGCTGCCGATAATGGCGGTGCCTTGTTTATTGAAGCGGATACAGGAGCCAGTTTCAATGTCACGCTCAAAAACAACAGCTTTATTAATAATAAAACTCCATTGAATGCTGTTTCTCCTTCAGGAACTGGGGGAGCAATTTTTATGAATGCTTCTACTACCTCCGCAGGGATTATAAATGTTCTTTTGGAAGGAAATCTCTTCCAGGAAAACCAGGCTACGTATGGAGGTGGAATTTATTTGAATACGGTTGTGAGTAGTGTGGGGGGATCTGTAACCCTGAAAGGAAATACTTGGACAGGAAATCAGGCCACCTATGATGACGGTGCTTTGGGAATTGAAGGCAGTACTGTGACCATGGGTGGTAGAAATGTGGGGGATGGGAATATCATACAAAATAATAAAGCGAACCAAGGGGGAGATGGGGGGGGAGCTATATTTGCTGTGGAGGGAATCACTTTTGTGGGGAACAGTGTATTGTCAAATCATGCAGATCAAGCTTATGTGGGAGGGCTCCGTTTGTTTAATCAAGGGGGAGTCTTGGATGTAGAATATAACCTGGTGGATTCCAATACTTCCGGAAGAATAGGGGGCTTGCAGCTTG
>CAYPXN010000125.1:0-7124 GCA_964414715.1 uncultured Pseudomonadota bacterium
CTCGTCCAAATCCCAGGCCAAGGATTTTATAAAGGGAACCATGGAACTCCCAGGATTTTAGGGAAGTAGGGAGCAAGCCTAAAACATTTTTTCCTGCACTGAGGAAGGGGAGGTATAAAAGGATGAAAACAAGCAGATAACATAGGCAGGCGGTGAATCGTTGTTTCCAGGATAGTTTCCTGAAGAGAAGAGGCAGATAAAGAAAAGGAATCCATTTTACCAAGGTGGCCAAGGCGAGAGAAATAAAAGCTGGGGCCATTTTATTTTTGAAATAATAAAACAAGAAGATGGTGAGAAAGGCCACTCCCCAGGCGTCGCTGTGTCCCATACCCACCAACTCTATGATGGGAAGTGGACACCAGGCATAAATCATAATCCATGCGGGATTCATTTTTTTTTCGATCAGTAGTTTGATTCCAAAAATGAAGGTAAGTAATTCAGGTAGAAGTTGAAGCAGCTTGAATTTTACTAAAGAGCTTCCTCCTATTTTGAAAGCCAGCCAGAACATGCTCATTATATAAGGTGGGTAGGCAGGAGGAATATTTTTAAAAGGGATCATTGGCCAAATAACAGAATCCCTTAAAAAAGAAAGTTCACTGGAGTCTGGGGTAAATAAATAGGGATTAAGACCTTGAGCTGCGACTTTTCCGTGCCAAATATAATAGTAAAGATCATCTGATAAAATGGGGGGAAGGAAAAGGTTAATGGTTCGATAGAGCAAGCCAAACCCTATAATGCTCACTAAAAGTGGTGCATATTTTTCATATTCTCCCTCCCATTTTTTAAGAAGAAATAGGGAGAGGTAATATAAAAGGAATAACAAACAGAGGTTAAAAAGGAAAAGGGGAAAGAGGGCGTAGTTTTTTGAAATCAACACGCTCTGTTTGTAAATGAATAGATACAAAACAAGTTGTGCGATACCAAGTGATTGAAATGAGATAAATTTTTTTGAAATATTGCTCATTATTTTTAAATGATTACAAAAATCACACTTTACGCCGATATTTTTCAAACGAAAAAATGCGTATTTTTAACGAAAAGTGTATTTTGAAGGAAACTTATTTCGCATATCTCCGATGAGAATCTCAATGATTAGTTGACAATTTTTTCTGAGGGGCTAAGAGACAAAATTGTTACTAATCTTTCTGAAGGGGTCACATAGCGGCGAGGTGTGTAAAAACATTCGCTGATCAAGCTTGGTCTAGCACCCTGTTTGATTTTCTTTAAATTCTAATGAAGGGGCACACGATAGCAAGGCGTATTTGCGTCTTTCGCGTATCGTTTTGAGGTTTCTTTTGCCCCGAATATCAAAAAATCAAATCAGGAGGTTTCCCATGCACTGTTTTTCCGTGCTAAGGCGGGCTATTGTCTCGCTTGCTGTCGTCGTATGTTTTACCCTTACTTTAAATACCACAAAGGCATTGGCCCAGGCTCCCACTTGTGGGCAAGAAGCTGCTGACATTGTGATCATGCTTGATCGCACAGGCAGTGTGTCGCCTTCTGAAAGAACATTGGAAGCAGGTGCCGCGAACAGCCTCATTAATTTATTAGGCACTTTGGATAATGGCCAAAGAGTGGGTATCGGAGTATTTGCGAGCGCGGATAATAACAATGCTACGATTGTTACCGCGCTTACTACTGTAACTCCTGCGAATATTGCCACTCTTCAAGGAAGTGTGAACACAGCCTTAAGTTCGCAACATGGTGGAACCAATATTGCTTCAGCGATTTCCGTGGCGCAGGCAGAATTGGTAGCTCATGCAAGCACCTCTCATCGTGTTATTATCTTGATTTCCGATGGTCAGGCAAATTTACCTACCAATATAGCAACAGGTACCGCTGCTGCGCAAACAGCTGCTACCAATGCAAAGAACGCGGGAACAAGAATTATTACAGTTGCATTTGATGCGAATGGAAGTACTAGCACCGCGGTGAATGGAAGAGCCTTATTGGCTGAAATTGCAACACAACCCTCTGCGGACAATACAGTGGGTGCTGTGAGTGATGCGGAACGTGATGCAGAAAATGCGGATGGGGATGATTTCTTCATTGCGCCTACCAGCGATTCAATTAATACCGTATTTTCTCAAATCTCCAATTCTATTACTTGTAATGATAATGATCCTTGCACAGTAGATACCTGTAATGACGGAAATACTTGTAGCTCTCAGAGGATTGAAGGTTGTGTTGCTTGTCAAAGCGATGCGAACTGTGATGATCACAATCCTTGTACCGCAGATTCTTGTGGAAATGACGGAACCTGTCATCATGATACTCTTGAAAACGGGACTGCTTGCGAAGATGGAAATCTTTGCACCAACGGTAGTACCTGTCAAAGTGGGAGCTGCCAAGGGGGTGCCGAGGTGACTTGCGAAGCATCGGACTCTTGCCACATTGCCGGAACTTGTAATCCTCAAACAGGAACTTGTTCCAACCCCGTGAAAGATAATGGGTCTGCCTGTGGTGACGGAGATGCCTGTAACGGAAGTGAAGTTTGTCAGGATGGTGCATGTCAGGCGGGAACTCCTGTGGCAACCGATGATGGCAATCCTTGTACCGTAGATTATTGTGGAGAGGATGGGCTGGCACATCATGATAATGTGGCGGATGGTACTCTTTGTAATGATAATGGAAACGCCTGCGATGGTGTAAATACCTGTCAAAGTGGAAGCTGTGTCCAAACAACGGCTCCTGTCACTTGCGAAGCATCGGACTCTTGCCACAATGCCGGAACTTGTGATTCTCAAACAGGTCTTTGTTCAAACCCTGCGAAGGAAAATGGAACTTCTTGTGGTGATGGAAATGCCTGTAATGGGAATGAAGCTTGTCAGAATGGAGAATGTGTTTCCGGAACTGCTGTGAATTGTGATGATCAAAATCCTTGTACAGCCGATAGTTGCCAAGAAGATGGTAACTGCGCGCATACACCGATTGTAGGAACTGAACAATGCCCCGCTCCTTCTGTTTGCGGAAATGGAATTCTCGAAAGAGGCGAACAGTGTGATTTGGGTGAGTTGAATCACAATGGTGGTGATTGCGAAAGTGATTGTACCTTACCTACTTGTGGTAATGGAATTGTGGATGCTGGAGAAGAGTGCGACCAGGGTCCTGTAATTTCTGAAATCTCCGCTCAAATCGTAAGTAGCAACGAACTTGTAACCTGTAACAACGATTGTACCTTAAATCGTCCTCAAACATGTGGTAACGGTATTTTGGAAGGTTCAGAAACTTGCGATGATGGAAATACAGCAGATGGAGACGGTTGCAGCGCCAACTGTAGTATTGAACAAAGCCAAGCTCCTGTTTGCGGAAATGAAATCCTTGAAACAGGCGAAGCTTGTGATGATGGAAATACCATCAACGGAGACGGTTGCAGTTCTACCTGTACCATCGAATCGGCTCAAGCTGCGATTACAGTCCCGACTTCAGGACCGGGCTTAAGTCCGATATTGGAAGGTCAAAGCACGGGTTGTATCTTGAATCTGGGTTCCGTATCTAACCCCAGTATTTATGGATTCATGCTCTTTGCTCTGGGATCACTTTCTGTTTTAAGAAGAAAGTCTAAATAGTAGATCTGAATGAAGTTGATAAAGCCCCTCTGATTAAACAGAGGGGCTTTTTTGTTTTCGATCGCTCGGTAAGAAAAAGAGAAGAAACAAGGGGAGAAAACTTAAAACTGCGAAAGTGGTAAAGGCAAAGGAAGAATTCCAGTGTTTCCAGATGAAACCGAAAATCAGCGAGGCAGGCAGTAAACCCATTCCGTAAGCAAAATAATACCAGCCTAAGCTGGTGGATCGAAAATCTTCCCCACCAATTTTCGCTGCAAATTTTCTTTCAGAAGCTTCAACGAGGCCGCTTTGAATTCCGTATACAGCAATCAATATCCAAGAAATTTTTAAATTGTTTGAATGGGCAAAGGCAAAATAAACCAGAATGAATATCATCCATCCCAGTCCAATGGTTTTACGGCGGCTCCATTGATCTGCCAGAATTCCTCCTCCAAAAGCGGCAAAGAGGGTAAAGAGGGTGAGAACAAACCATACTAAGGGAGCCTGATTTACAGGGAGTCCCAGTTCTTGCATCTTTAAAATCATGAAAAGTTCGGAAGGTGTACTGAATGCGGCGAAAAAAATGACCAGTACATAAATTTTGAGAGTGGTGTTTAATTTTTTCCAAGAGAGTCTTTTAGGAGAAATTTTTGTTTCATGTCGATGATCCTGAATGGCACGAGGGAGAAAAAGAACGGAAATAATTGCAGGAATACTGGCAATAATAAACAAATGAGGAATTTTCATTGAAAAGGCTGTAAGAAGCCAAAGAGCGATGGGAGGACCCAATAGAGAACCCGCATGATCCATGCTCCTTTGCATTCCAAAGGCGCGTCCCCATTTTTCCTCTTCGAGTTGGGCGGTGAGCAATGTATCACGAGGAGGAGTGCGAATACCTTTTCCGATTCTATCTAAAAATCTGACTAATAAAGTGATTGCAGGAATAGGAATGGCAAGAAAAGGTTTTACAAAGGCAGCGAGAGAATAACCGAAAACGGTCAAAGATTTGCTTTTCCCCAATTTGTCTGCGTACCATCCTGAAAAAAGTTTTGTAAGATTTGACAGAGAATTTGCGATTCCTTCCATTAAGCCTAGAAATTCTGGTCCGAGGCCCATCGTCGCAAGAAAAGCGGGTAATAAGGGTGAAATCATGTCGCTGGTAAGGTCATTAAAAAAACTGAGCAGACCCAAGAGATAAACATTTTTTGTGAGACCTTTGAACATGGTGTTCTTCATGTGTGTTGAGAAGAAAGAGTGGTAATGTCGGGATTGCTTTCGCAATAGTCTACGGCAAATTTGAGTTCTTCTTTTGTTTCAGCATAAATCGTGAAAAGGCATTCATCCTGTTTTACGAGGTCCCCCACTTTTTTATGAAGATAAACTCCGGCACTCAGATCTTGGGGAGCTCCCGCAAGTTTTGCAACCCTTGCAATTTTGTGGTTATGGATAAAGGTAAGAACTCCTGAAATAGGACTGGTGATTTCATGCTGGAATTTCGCACGGAGCAAGGTTTTGATTTTCCCTTGTTTCTCAAGAATTCTTAGGAATTTTTCATAGGCTTTTCCGGATTGAAGAGTCTCTTCGGCCAAAATTCTTCCTTTCCCTTTTTTGACTTTGTGAGCAAGTTCTAAAAGTTCTCCTGCCAGAAAAAGGGATTTGTCTTTTAAATCTTTCGGGGCATGCGGATGGTTTTGCAATACTTTCAATACGTCTTCCGCTTCCAAGGAGGGGCCAATTCCTCTTCCAATGGGCTGACTCCCATCTGTGAATACTACTTTAACATGCAGGGAGATTTTTTTTCCGATTTCCTCGAAAAGACTTTTCAAGCGTTCGGCATCTTTTTTCGAGCGAACTTTTGCGTGAGGACCGATGGGGATATCTAATAGGACATGGGTGGAACCGGCCGCCTTCTTTTTGGAAAGAATGGAAGCCAGCATTTGTCCTTCGGAATCGAGATTCAAGGCACGTTCCACGGTAATGATAATGTCATCCACCGGTGCCAGGGAGAGAGAACCTCCCCAGGCAATGCAGGCGTTTTCTTCATCTACAATTTTTTTCATTTTTTCGAGGCTCAGCTGAACTTCTGTGAGTGCTTCCATGGTATCTGCTGTTCCTGCAGGAGAGGTTATGGCTTTTGAAGAGGTTTTTGGTATGGGGAAGCCGAGTGCTGCAATAATGGGAACTATAATCATGGTAGTTCGGTTTCCAGGCACCCCACCAATGCAGTGTTTGTCGAGAACCAAGGGATAGTTCCAATGGATTTGCTCTCCGGTTTCTACCATGACTTCTGTAAGAGCCGTGATTTCTTCTTCATTCAGGCGTTGTTTGGAACAGGCGATCACAAAGGCAGTGAGTTCGATGTTGGAATAGCGGTAAAAAAGAATATCCTGAATAATTTGCAGAAATTCTTCCTTATTGAGTTGAGCCCCATCTAGTTTGTGACGGATATAATCGGTGGAACGAAGGGGGTTGGGATGAGAAATGCAAATTTCACTTCCTTCAGGAGCCCCCAGCCTTTCGAATGCAATATTGGAGAGACCGATTTCGTGCTGTCCTACCAATCCATTTTCCGTCATGTTCAAGGTCGCGAGAATACTGAAATTTTTATAATGAATTTCAATTTTGGTAAGGGATTTGAATCCCTCACTTTTTGCGATTTCGGAATGGTGAGGAAGATAAGCGATGTTTTCCTTGTAAGTATCGATGCCGATTTTTTTGATTTTGAGGGAAATCATAGATTATTTGAGCGCTTTCAATATTTGTGAGATCCAAGCTTTTTTCGGAGATTCAAAATAAATTCTGAGTAAGGGTTCTGTTTTGGAATCTCTCACCAAAACCCATCCGGATTCAAAATAAAATTTTTGACCGTCTGTGTTGCTGAGAGTTTTTATTTTTTCTCCCGTAGTTTTTTCCCAAAAACTTCCTTCTAGCCATTGAGATTTTGATTCCTGTTTTTCGAGTGAAAGATCGATGCGGTGGTAGTGGTAGCGCCCAAATTTTTTATGCATGTCTTCTATCAAGTGAGACAAAGTTTTTTTCTGGGAAGCCAACATTTCGAGTAATAAGGCATGGGCCATGAGACCATCTTTGAAACAAAGGTGGGGGGCGTAGGCAATGCCTCCCGTTTCTTCCATGCCAATCAGGGCTTGAGGGTTTGCCTGCATGGCTTGTCCCATTGCCTGAAATCCCACCGGCATTTCTTTTAGCTCCACATTGAATTGATTGCAGATTTTCTGAGTCAGCTGTGAAGCACTGACGGTTTGATAAACCGTTCCTTTTTCTTTTCGGAACTCGAGTAAATACCAGGTGAGGAGAGGACCAATAATGTTGGGAAGTATGAATTGTCCTTTTTCATTCAGGACCGCAAAACGATCCCCATCCAAGTCTGTTGCAATGCCTACATGATATTTTTTTTGGAGCAAAATTTTTCTGAGAGCTTGGAGGGATTTTTCGTCAGGCTCCAAGCGGCGATGGCCAAATGTGGGATCTTCAGGCCAATAGAGGCCTGTATTGACCAAGGAAAGTTTTTTTAAAAAAATGGGAAAAAGTTTGTTCGTGGTGCCCCCGAAACTATCC
>CAYPXN010000126.1:0-9941 GCA_964414715.1 uncultured Pseudomonadota bacterium
ACGTTGTACCGTGGGGACGCGTACTGTAGTCCTTTATGACAGTGTGATTGAAGATGATGTGAATATTGGCTCTTTGTCTCTTGTGATGAAAGGGGAGAACCTGCCTCCTAAAACTCAATGGGAAGGAAGTCCCGTAAAGCCGGTTTCATGAGTTTATTTATTAAACATGATTTAAATCATGTTTCTTTATAGGCTTTAATCCTATTCTTTTTCTAAGCTAAAAAACTAAAAAAAAAGAATGGGAGTTTTATGAGGAAAGTAGTCTTCAATTCTTTGTTTGTGTTACTTTGTTTCTTTTCTTTTATGCAAGTGAGCTTTGCTGCTCAACCCTCAAAAGTTAACGATAAAAAGTATTGTATCTGTCATAAACAACCCCAAAAACAAGATGTGACCATTGTGGTTGCTTTGAGTTCTGTATGTACCCACGTAACGAAACATGGTGATACCTCAGGACCCTGTTCAGGCGATCCCATAACGGCCTGCGATGGATCTCCTGGAATTGAAGGCATTGTCTGTGCAGAGCCGATTTGCGGAGACGGTATGTGTAATGGAGTGGAAACTTGTTCGAACTGTGAACAGGATTGCGGTTCTTGTAATACGAGTTATTGCGGCGATGGTACCTGTGATGCAAATGAATCCTGCGGAACCTGCGAAGTAGATTGTGGGCCTTGTACCGAATTGTATTGTGGGGATTATCTCTGTAGCGCGGAAAAAGGAGAAACTTGTTCGAACTGCGAACAGGATTGCGGTTCTTGTAATACGAGTTATTGCGGCGATGGTACCTGTGATGCAAATGAATCTTGTGATACTTGTGCCCAGGATTGTGGCTCTTGTCCCACTCCTTTTTGCGGGGACGGAATCTGTGAAGCAGCCAGGGATGAAAATTGTACGACATGTGAAAAAGACTGCGGTTCTTGTAATACAAGCTATTGTGGCGATGGTACCTGTGATGCGAATGAGGCTTCTGGAACTTGTCCTCAAGATTGTGGAACTTGTCCTGCTCCCTATTGCGGTGATGGAATCTGCGATGCGAGTATTGGAGAAAATTGTGCCACTTGCGAACAAGACTGCGGTTCTTGTTCTGTGACGACTTATTGTGGAAACGGAGTTTGTGATAGTGGGGAAAGTTGTGGAACTTGCGCGCAGGATTGCGGACCTTGTCCTTGTGTAGATACAGATAAAGATGGAGTGTGTGACTATAATGATAACTGCCCTGATGTCTATAACCCAGATCAACTAGATACCGATGGAAGTGGTATTGGAACAGCTTGCGAAATTTCGGGCGCAACTTCCGCTCGCTTGAATTGCATTCAAACCTTAAAGAACTATGGAATCGATCAAAATTCGGCGATTATGCTTTCTTCAATGGGAATTTGTGTGGTCGACATACAAGGAAGTGGTGGGCATGCTTGTAGTTTGAGTAAGGGGAATTCTTCGGATGTAAATCCTTTCCTGATGTCATTTCTTTTGGCTTTGCCAGTTTTTGCTATGGGATATAGGCGCTTGAATTAAGATTTTGAGGTGGCAAGGGAAATTAAATATTGCCTTGATAATCCATGTAATGGGCGGTTTCCTTTGCCACTTCTTTTCCAAACAATTTTTCCACAACATAAAAGGCCATGTCGATGCCGGCAGAAATTCCGGCAGAGCTAATAATGCCATCATCTACAAAACGTTGATCACGAATGAGCTGAATGCTCGGGTCGAGTGATTGCAATAAGTCGAGTGAAGCCCAATGGGTGGTGGCCTTTTTCTTGTGAAGCAAGCCTGCTTTTGCAAGGAGCAGCGCCCCTGTACATACCGAAAGTAGGAATTTTACTTGTTTGGCCTGCTCTTGAATCCATTGAAGGATGCTTTGATCATTGATGAGTGTGCGCGAACCGAGTCCTCCCGGGATTAATAAAATATCCAGTTCAGGTACATTGTCGAAAGAATAATCAGGAACTACTTTTAAATTTCCAGTGGCAAGAACGAGTTTCTGATCTTGAGAAATTGTACAAACCTCGAAGGGAGCAGAGTTGCTATCTTGTCTGGATTCAAGTCCTGGTGTTAGACGTGTTCTGGAAAAGACTTCAAAAGGACCGCAAAAATCCAGGACTTCCACATTTTCATAAATAAAAATTCCTACCTTTAATTTTTTTTCAAGGATGAAAGTCATAAAAAGAATTTTGTAGAAAGATTAAAAAAAAGGCAACGCCTTTAATTTGTGCAAGGAGTTTAAATTGTTATCTCAGGATATTAATATAACTTATTGAAATCTAAATTATTAAGCAGAGAATTTGTTGGCTTTGTTTTTGCTTCTGCCAAGAGGGGCATCTTAAAGTGAGGTAACAAGATATGAGTCAGTTTCAAGATACGCGAGTCTTGGAAAGTCCTGTAGATTTTCGTGTGTTTTCTGCGTCAGAAGGGCCGCCCTTAGACTTGTTTGATGATCCAACTGAGGATTTGACTCTCGTAGAAGTTGTAAATCCAAAAAGCAAATCCCAGAAACTCTATGCTTTTTTAAGATATCCTTATTTCAGCAAGACGCTGAGTTTGGTCCTTGTCCAATATTTTAAGGAGGTAAGACAAAGAATGGTTGAATCGCGAGATTTTGATCGTGTTCATTATTCCCATACAGTCTACCAAAGAGTAAGAAGACTACTTTATGCTTGTTATTTGCATATGAAGAAAAACCTGCAGGCCTAGTAAAAAAGATGATCTTCTAAAATCAATTTTCTTGATTGTGTCTTTATTTTTCCGTTAAATTAGGACTCTCATTGTTTTTGTTAAATTGTTTATTTAAAAGGAGATTAAAATGGGAAAAGCCATGACAAAAAGTCAAATGATTGCAAAGCTCGCCAACGATACCAAAATTTTGAAAAAAGATATCGTGCGCGTATTAGATACCCTGAATGCTCTTGCTCTGAAAGAAGCAAAGAATGGTTTCACCATTCCCGGCTTGGGTAAATTGGTTCTTGTAAACCGCAAAGCCAGAATGGGAAGAAATCCTCAAACCGGTGAAACGATTAAAATTCCTGCCAAAACAGTTTTGAAATTCCGTGTGGCCAAAGCTGCAAAGGAATTTATTTTGGGAAAAGGTAAAAAACGATAATTTTTTTCCAAATTACAAAAAACAAAACCCTTGTCTGTTTATTCAGATAAGGGTTTTTTTATGGATAACAAGATAGATTCATTCATTTATCCGGAAAAAAATGCTATAGAAGAACAAGAATGAAAAAGACAATTTTTTATTTTTTTGCTTTCCTTCTTTTTTTGAGATCAGGGCTGCTTTTGGCGGGAGTGACACGTTTTTCAGATTCTTTGTGTGAAGACGATCGCTTTCAATGTAGAGAAATTCAGGAGGGTGATAGCTGGACATCCATTTGGGAAGATGCCGAGTATCGGGATCAAATCAAGCGCCTCAATCGCATGAATATAAAATTGAGACCCGGAATGAAAATTGCTGTTCCCGTGGATCCCCAGTTTTTCAAGAATAATCAAAATTTGCCTTTTCCCGCAAAAGTGGATGCTCCTTTAGAAAAGCAAGTTCGTGTTAATCTCTCCATTCTTGCATGGGGGGCCTATGATGAAGAAGGAAATCTTCTGAAATGGGGGCCCGCATCGGGTGGAAAGGGGTGGTGCCCGGATGTGGGAACAAAATGTGTGACTCCTGCCGGAGAATATTCTGTTTTAAACAAACAAGGTGCCCAATGTATTTCCCATAAATTCCCCATTCCTCGAGGGGGAGCTCCCATGCCTTACTGCATGTTTTTCAGAAGAGGATATGCTTTGCATGGTTCGCCGGAAGTGCCCGGTTATAATGCGAGTCATGGTTGTGTGCGCTTGTTTACCGAAGATGCAAAATGGTTGAATGAAGAATTTATGAAAGGCTTTGAAGGGCAGGGAAATGACAATCATGTAAAAGTATTGATTGAAAGGTGAAATTAGAAAGTCATGACAGTAGTAAAATTAACAAAAGCTTCCACTTAGTTCGACTTTCAAAAGATTGGGTTTTTATACTCATGTCGTTGAGGGTTTATGCTGCATCTCTCTGAAAATGCCCGCGAAGTTTTGCTGGCCCGTTATCTCCGTCGGGACTTGAATGGAAAAATATTGGAAACACCGGAAGAGCTTTTTGAACGGGTAGCAACATCGATCTCCAAAGCAGAACTTTCCTGGGGAAAAGCATCAAAAGCAGAAGAGTGGAGAGACCAATTTTTGGAGATGCTTTCCTCTCTTGATTTTTTACCCAACAGTCCCACGCTCATGAATGCAGGAACCCCTTTAGGACAGTTATCTGCCTGTTTCGTTTTACCGGTGGAAGATTCAGTGGAAGAAATATTCGAGTCCCTCAAACAAATGGCGATAATCCAGCGTTCGGGAGGAGGGACGGGTTTTTCATTTTCACACCTGAGACCTAAAGGATTTCCGGTTTCTTCGACAGGTGGAGCTGCTTCGGGTCCCGTTTCTTTCATGAAAATTTTTGATGCGGCAACACAGCATATCAGGCAGGGAGGACGCCGCCGTGGCGCGAACATGGGAGTTTTGCGAGTAGATCATCCGGATATTTTAGAATTCGTCACTGCAAAATCAGACAATAAATCTTTACAGAATTTTAATATTTCCGTTGCTGTTACAGACAGCTTCATACAGGCAGTCCGTAAAAACCAAAAATATGATTTGTTGCATCCCCACACTCGTCGTGTACTTGGTAGTATAAAAGCGAGAGAAGTTTTTAATGCTATTGTGAAAGCTGCTTGGCAAACGGGAGATCCAGGACTGCTGTTTTTAGATAGGATTAATCGATGCAACCCTGTTCCTTTTTTAGGTAAATTAGAAGCCACAAATCCCTGTGGAGAAATTCCCCTCTATCCTTACGAGGCTTGTAATCTGGGTTCCATTCACTTGGCTCACATGCTGCGAAAAACAAAAGGGAGAATTGAAATTGACGTTGATAAATTGCGGGACGTGACAAGAAAGGCGATTCGTTTTTTGGATAATGTGATTGAGGTGAATCACTATCCGTTCGCAGAAATCAGGAACATGTGTTTGGGAAGTAGAAAAATTGGTTTGGGAGTCATGGGTTTTGCTGAAATGTTAATTCGACTGGAAATTTCTTATGCTTCTCCCAAGGCGATTAAGCTTGCTCTGTATGTGATGAAAATTATTGCTGAGGAATCCAGGAAGGCATCCATGCAATTGGTGAAAGAGCGGGGAGTTTTTCCTTTTTGGAAAAAAAGTACTCATGCAGTTAAAAACATAAGGTTTAGAAATGCCACCTTGAATGCCATTGCTCCTACGGGTACCTTAAGTATTTTGGCAAACACCAGTGCCGGCATTGAACCGTATTTTGCCTTGCTCTTTCAGCGTCATATTATGGAAGGGAAGATTTTCCGTGAAATCATTCCTGTGTTTGAAACTTATTTGCGTGAGTACAAATTGCCCAGCAAAGAGATTCTGCATAAATTAAGTAAGTATAGATCTTTGTCTAAAATAACTTCTTTGCCTTTTCCTGTAAAAAAACTTTTTGCCACGGCCCTTGAAATTTCTCCTGTGCAACATCTGAAAATTCAGGCCGCTTTCCAGAAATATGTGGATAATTCTGTTTCAAAAACTATCAATCTTCCTTCGAAGGCAAGTCCCGAAGATATTGCCCACATTTATTTGCAGGCTTGGAAACTCAAACTGAAGGGCATTACGATCTATCGCTATGGAAGCAAATCCTCACAGGTTTTAGAGTTTGGAGGATCTCATTGTGACCCGGGAGAATGTGAGTTGTAAGAAGTTTATACAAGGAGACAATGCATGCCTTACTCTTCAAGTCATCTTCTGCCAGAAAAAATTCGAAATATTCTTCCTTTGCATGCCCAGGAAATTTATATGGCTGCCTTTAACCATGCCAGGCAAGAATATGCGGATCGTGTGGATCGCGATGAAATATCGCATCGGGTTGCCTGGGCTGCTGTAAAAAAAAACTTACAAGAAAAGTGAAACTGGTGAATGGGTTGAAAAGTAGATTTTGACCAAGTATTCAGGATGTTTTTTTACTGCCTCTTATCTTTTAAATCTTTTATAATGTTTTCACTAGATTTATCAAAATAATCACTAAGCTTAGACGGGGAGGTCTTGTGCGTATAGTAAAAATCGTATTCGGATTTTTCTTTGCTTTTTTTATTTCATTTCCACTTTTTGCTGCCACGATCACTGTGACGAGTACTGCAGATAGTGGTGCGGGATCTCTCCGTCAAGCGGTTGCAGATGCGACTTCGGGTGATACGATTAATTTTTCGGTAACAGGAACTATTACTCTCACTTCTGGGGAAATTGCAGTAGATAAAGCACTTACGATTCAGGGACCGGGGGAAGAAAATCTGACGATTGCAAGTCATGGTAATCCCGATCGGGTTTTTCATTTTACAACGGGAAGCAGTTCAGTCTCGAGTCTTACTATTCAAGATGGCTATACTCTCGTTATGAATAATGGAGGTTGCATTTTGACTGAGCTTGGAGCTCCTCTCATCTTGGATTCCATGACTTTTAAAAACTGCGTTGCATTTCAGAGCGAGGGTGGAGCAGTTTTTGTGCAAGATGATCTGACGGTGACAGATTCCACCTTTGATCAAAACGAAGCGGACATTGGAGGGGCTATTGGGGAAGATGCTTACCACCTGGGTTCTCCGATTCATGTTTCTTTGAACAATATTACATTCAGCAATAACTCGGGGATTGAAGGGGGTGCTTTGTTCGCACAAGGTGGAACTGTCACAGTGAATAACTCGCTTTTTATACTTAATACCGGAGGAATAGGGAGTGCCATTGCAACAGTAAGTGGAGAGCTGACTTTAACTTCTACAACGCTTAGCTCGGGAACTGGCATGGGAATTTTTGCATCCGATAGCACTTTAACTTTCACAGACATTGCCATGGCAGGAAATATAGGTAGTACAGGAGGAGCGATGTATGTGGAAGTGTATGATCCCAGTGTAACCATTCACATTACTCGTGCCACCATTAGTAATAATACAGCAAATGACGGTGGCAGTGCGGGAGGGGGGATTTATTTCTACGGACCGGATTTGTCGGCCACTTTAACTAATGTTACTTTAGCGGAAAATCATGCGCCGAACGGTTCTGGGGGAGGTATTGAAGTCGATGACTCCACGGTAAATTTGAATAACGTGACCCTTGCGGGCAACACGGCCCTGAATAATGGGGGAGGCATTTTGATTGAGGGATCCGGAAACGTGAATGTTCAAAATTCCATTATCGCGAATAATGCAGCTTCCACAGGGCCCGACTGCGATGGAAATCTTACTTCTCAGGATTATAATTTGATCGAGGATATAACGGGTTGTAGCGTGACGGGTACTACGACACATAACATTATAGGTGAAGATCCTCAGTTGGGACCTTTGCAAAACAATGGGGGACCTTATAATACGATGGCACTTGCTGTAACGAGTCCCGCCTTGAATACTGCCAACCCCGCTACACCGGGAAGTGACTCCACTGCGTGTGCTACAAACGACGAAAGGGGAGTGCTTCGTCCGCAAGGCACTGCTTGCGACATGGGAGCTTTTGAATTGGCTTCTGGTTTGATTAGTTTGTCTTCGAGTACTTATTCTGTGGCGCAAGATGCAGGGAGTGTCACGATTACAGTACAACGCAGTTCCGATTCCAATACTTTTGATACAGAAGTGACGGTGACTTATTCTACGAGCGATGGAACTGCAGTGGCGGGAACAAATTACACGAGCACTTCCGGTACTCTTACTTGGGCAGCTGGGGATTCAACATCTCAAACGGTAAATGTCCCTATTATCAATGCGGAAGCTGCTACTGATTTGACCTTCAACTTTAGCTTAAGTAATCCCACAGGAGCTGCGACTCTTCTCTCTCCGAGTGCTGCAGTAGTTACGATTGCAGGAAGTGGGGGAGGCGGTACTGGAAAACTTACGGGAGGACGAGCTTGTGAAAGTTCACTTCAAGCGGAAGTTCCCGTTTCTTTTTCTTTCTATGTTTTTATTCTTTTGAACTTGGGAATTTTGTTGGGATCAAAAAGATGGAAAGCGTTTAAGTAAGAAAATAAAAACCCCATTAGCAATGGCTAATGGGGTTTTGGGTTTTCGTCACTCAATTTTAATTCACTCGCGTGTAATCCATTGTCATTGGTTTTTGGTTTTCCTTTCCTTTGCCCTTTCCTTGGCAAGAGGTGGAAAAATGATTTTTGTCTTTGAAGGTGATCGTTGCATTCGTCATCGCAGGCTCATCGGGAGATTGAATGCCATCTATTTTAACGACATCCATTGTGATGCTTTTCTTGTTGCTACTGACAGCTTTGAGGGTAGGGCGATTGCGCATGATGCAATAGTGGGTCATCGCAAGTTTGCCGTCGTTGTCATCATAATAAACTGAGATCATTTCTTCAGGAGTTCCTGGAAAGATTCTTTCCAAGACAGCACTTCCATTGGAAGTCACTTCATATTCCACATATCTGGTTTCATTATCTTTTCCGAACATCGAAGTGGTAGTGCTCCATTTTCCAGCCAAACTTTTGATACGATTTAAATCTGCAGAGCTAGTATCCTTCGGGGGGCTAGGAGGCTGAGACTCCGAAGTATTTGCATAAGCAGAAGAAGTTATTGTGAGAGCTAAAGAGGAAAAAATGAGAAGTTTTTGAATTATTTTTTTCATAGAAGTCCTTTGTTTATTTTTTGGGTTCAATAGAAGTACTTACCGTAATATCATAACTGTAAGGAATATCATCAAAAGATTTCTGAGGAGACTTGGTGTGAGCACGACCGGCGATATTTTTTCCATCGAAGGTGCTGGCCTCGAATACTTGCTCGCTGGATCCGCCGCTTTCGGGTTTTTTGAAGCGACTGTCTTGTATTTTATAGTTGATGACCTGTTTTTCACTATTAAGGGTTTGTTCCACGCAATGCAATTTGCCTGCTTTCACCAAGTCATTTCGGAAAAAAGTGTCACGCAAAGCGGCAGGAGGCACTACGGTATCGCACATCAAAAGGACTACATCGTCTTTTTGAGGATCAAAAAAACCTTTTTGAGCAAAAGCATAAACTTGCGTGATTTGGATAGGCTTGCCTTCTACCGTAAGAGTACCTTGAGCGTTCGCTTGAACAGAGAGTGGTGCCAAGAAAGCAAAGCATCCAAATAACACCCACAACTTCCATTTCTGGGATAACATAAAATCTCCTTTTTTGAGGTCATTGTTCATACAAATACCTACATTGCCCAACAAATAAGCTCCTTGGCTATTATTTTTTTTAGGAATACGCTCTCTCTTTCTTCAAGATAAAAAAATGGACAAGAGGCTTGCTATATTTTTGTCCAGCCTATATCTGAGCTTCAGAAAGCTGTATTTATGGAAAAAATGGAAAACATCACAGAAAGCACGATACAAAAAGTCGTGAACCAGTTTTACACTCAGGTGCGAAATGATCCGCTTCTCGCCCCTGTCTTTGAACAGGCGATTGGCACTGAAACGTCTGATTGGCTTCCGCATTTGGAGAGAATGTATGCCTTTTGGTCTTCTGTGATGCTTGCCAGCCGACGATACCAAGGTAATCCTTTTTTAAAACACAAGGAACTTCCCCCTTTTGATATCAAGCTATTCGACCGATGGCTTGAACTTTTCACCTCCACGGTGGAAGAAATTCATACTTCAGAAATTGCCGCGCTTTATATTCAAAAAAGCAGACAAATTGCACAGAGTCTCAAATACGGGTTGTATTCGACATTTCGATGAAATAGCGCTTAGCGATTTGTAACCCAATTGAAAGCATGCATCATTAAGGATGCATTATCCTTGGCGTTGATTTTATTTTTTATATTTTGGCGATATGTTTCAATCGTTTTGACACTGAGCTGGAGCTTTTGTGCAATACGCGCTGTGCTAAATCCCTGACCAATCAATTCAAATACGCTGAATTCGCGAG
>CAYPXN010000127.1:0-8220 GCA_964414715.1 uncultured Pseudomonadota bacterium
TCTTTCTATTTCTGACTTGAGTCCGTTCTTTCTCAAGTTTTTTTTACTCACCACAATAGGGGTCTTTCAACATTTAATTTCGGAGGGAGAGATTATGAGCAATTCCGGCTCGCTCATGGAGCTTTTAAAAAATATTCAGGATGTGAAAAGTTACCAGGATCTTACGTGGGAGGGGTCGTTTGCTGAATATCTGGATATCGTGAATTCAAATCCAAAAGTGGCGCGCTCGGCCTTCCAGCGTGTTTACGACATGATTATTTCTTATGGAACCGAGGAATATAAGGAGCATAAGAAAAAAATCATCCGCTACAACTTTTTCAAAGATCCATTCGAAAATGGGAAGGATGGCGTTTTTGGTTTGGATCTTCATCTGATGAAACTGGTTCATCTTTTTAAGAGTGCTGCGCGTCGTTACGGAACTGAAAAGCGCATCTTTCTTTTGCATGGTCCTGTGGGCTCTTCGAAATCCACCATCGCGCGCTTGGTTAAAAAAGGTTTGGAGCATTATACCCGTTCCCCCGAAGGAGCTCTCTATACCTTTAAGTGGGTGCGTAACGGGCATGAAGATTTAAAAGCCGTGTTTGGAAATTCGGATGAAATTCCTTGTCCCATGCATGAAGAACCCATGCGTCTGATTCCCGAAGATATGCGTTCAAAAATCCTTGCCGAGATCAATCAGAAAAACCAGGAAGATGAAAAAATTCTTGTGGAAGGGGATTTGTGTCCTTCTTGTCGATTTATTTATCGGGCATTGCTTCAACATTATAAGGGGGATTGGAGCAAGCTCGTTGAAAACCATATTCAGGTAAAGCGACTGGTATTGAGCGAAAAAGATCGGGTGGGAATTGGAACCTTCCAACCCAAAGATGAAAAGAATCAGGATTCAACAGAACTGACGGGAGATATCAATTATCGAAAAATTGCGGAATATGGTTCGGAGTCGGATCCTCGTGCTTTCAACTTTGACGGGGAGTTTAATATTGCGAACCGTGGGGTAATTGAGTTTGTTGGAGTGCTGAAACTGGAGGTGGCCTTTCTGTATGATCTCTTGGGTGCTTCTCAAGAACATCGTGTGAAGCCGAAAAAATTCGCCCAGACAGATATTGATGAAGTGATTTTGGGTCACACCAATGAACCTGAATTTAGAAAACTGCAAAGTAATGAATATATGGAAGCGCTGCGTGATCGAACCGTGAAGGTGGATATTCCTTATGTGACGCGCTTGTCGGAAGAAATGAAAATTTACCAGAAAGATTTTAATCCGGATCGTATCAAGGGAAAACACATTGCACCTCATACCATTGAAATGGCTGCCATGTGGGCGATTTTGACCCGCTTGGAAGATCCCAAAAAAGCAAATCTGACTCTCACCCAAAAACTCAAACTTTATGATGGTAAAACCTTGGCAGGTTATACCGAGGATAATGTGAAGGAGCTGCGTAAAGAAGCCATTAGAGAAGGGTTGGACGGGATTTCGCCTCGTTACATTCAGGATAAAATTTCCAATGCCTTAGTGCGTGACAGTGAAGGTTGTGTGAATCCCTTCATGGTGTTGAATGAATTGGAAAGCGGACTTCGTCATCATACCCTCATCAAGAATGAGGAGTTGAGAAAGCGCTACATCGAACAGCTTTCGATGGTGAAAGATGAATACGAAGACACGGTAAAGAACGAAGTTCAGCGCGCCATTTGCGCTGATGAAGATGCCATCTCTCGATTGTGTTCTAACTACATCGATAATGTAAAAGCCTATACCCAGAAAGAAAGAGTTCGAAACAAATACACAGGACAGGATGAAGAACCCGATGAACGCTTGATGCGCTCCATCGAAGAAAAAATTGATATTCCAGAATCACGAAAAGACGATTTCCGTCGGGAAATCATGAACTACATTGGTGCATTGGCGGTGGAAGGAAAGAAGTTTGATTATAAAACAAATGAACGACTTCACAAGGCTTTGGAGCTGAAGCTCTTTGAAGATCAAAAAGATTCTATCAAACTTACTTCTTTGGTGACGAGCGTGATGGATAAAGAAACCCAGGAAAAAATCGATGTCGTGAAAAGTCGACTGATCAAAAACTATGGCTACTGCGATGTTTGCTCCACGGATGTGCTGCACTATGTGGCCAGTATTTTTGCAAGAGGAGATATAAAGGATCGTTCATAACTCCCCCTTCCCCCTCTTATCTTAAGAGGGGGTGGTCGTAGTTGGTCTATAATATGGTAATGAAAATTGAACAAGATTATAACCGCTTCAAGCAAATCGTCCGCGGAAAAATTCGCCGGGAATTGCGTAAGTACATCACGCAAGGTGAGTTGATTGGAAAGCAGGGGAAGGATCTGATTTCCATTCCTCTTCCTCAAATTGAAATGCCTCATATTACCTATGGGTCCCGTCAAATGGGTGGAGTGGGTCAGGGAGATGGAAAAGAAGGGGATGTTTTGGGAGTGGGTGAGCAGGAAGGTGAAGGAAGTGGACAAGCAGGGGATGGAGCGGGTGACCATATTCTCGAAGTGGAATTGAGTCTGGAAGAGCTTGCTCAAATCATGGGTGAAGAGTTGGAATTGCCCAAAATACAACCCAAAGGGGATTCCAATATTGTAGCGTATAAAAACAAGTATTCGTCGATTCGTTATTCGGGTCCGGAATCTCTTCGTCATTTCAAAAGAACCTACAAACAAGCCTTAAAACGCCATATTGTGACCGGAGCGTATGATCCCAAGAATCCGGTGATTGTGCCCATCCGGGAAGATCGACGTTATCGTTCCTGGAAAGAAGAAAAAAAACCCCAAAGAAATGCCGTGGTGATTTACATGATGGACGTTTCGGGCTCGATGGGTCAGGAGCAAAAAGAAATTGTTCGCATTGAGTCTTTTTGGATCGATACCTGGTTACGTTCCCAATACGAGGGCTTGGAAACCCGCTATATCATTCATGATGCCGTTGCCCGTGAAGTAGATCAGGATACTTTTTATAAAACTCGAGAATCCGGTGGAACCATTATTAGTTCTGCTTACAAACTTTTTTTAAAATTAGTGGAAGAACACTACAATCCTGCAGATTGGAATATTTATCCCTTTCATTTTTCAGACGGTGATAATTGGTCGGGAAGTGATACCCAAGAGTGTTTGCGTTTGATGGAACAGGAGATTTTTCCGATCTCCAACATGTTTTGTTATGGTCAGGTGGAGTCCGAATACGGCAGCGGTCAGTTTTTGAGAGATCTCAAGGAAAAGTTTGGGGAAGAAGATGAGGTTTTGATTACATCAAAAATCGAAGGAAAAGATAAGATATTCGATTCCATCAAGGAGTTTTTGGGGAAAGGGAAATAAATTTTTGTCATTGCGAGCCCGTAGGGCGTGACAATCCAGCGAGTACACTTTCGGGATCGCCACGTCGCTAGCGCTCCTCGCGATGACAACCAGTGATAATGAATAAAACCACACTTACGATAGAACTTGCAGAATGGAAAGTGAAGATCGAGGCGATTGCGAAATCATACGGCCTCGATTTTTATCCCACCATTTTTGAGATTTTGGACTGGAAAGAAATGAATATGGTGGCAGCTTATGGCGGTTTTCCCAATCGCTACCCGCATTGGAGTTTCGGAATGGAGTATGAGCAGCTCTCCAAGTCCTATGCTTATGGTTTGTCCAAAATTTATGAGATGGTGATCAATAATGATCCTTCTTATGCCTATCTTTTGCATAGCAACAGCATGATGGATCAGAAGTTGGTGATGGCTCATGTGTATGGCCATGTTGATTTTTTCAAAAACAATCTTTATTTTGCGCACACCAACCGGAAGATGATGGACCAGATGGCCAATCACAAAACCCGCATCAAACGTTATATTGATAAATATGGGCAGGATAATGTCGAAAGATTTCTGGATGTGTGTTTGTCCATTGATAACCTCATAGATTATCACGGTACTTTTATTAAACGGCATGAGATGAGTGAAGATGATTTGATGGCTACTTCGGAAGAGGGCGACAAGTCCATGCAGTTGCGAAAGCTCAAAAGTAAAGATTACATGGATAAATTCATCAACCCTGCCGAATTTATCGAAGCACAAAAAAAGAAATTGCAGGAGAAGCTTGAGAAAGAAAAAGTTTTTCCTTCTCGTCCGGAACGGGATGTGTTGTTGTTTTTGATTGAATACGCTCCCCTGGAACCGTGGAAACGCGATATTCTTTCCATGGTACATGAAGAGGCTTATTATTTTCTCCCCCAACGTCAAACCAAAATCATGAATGAAGGTTGGGCTTCCTATTGGCACTCCACCATGATGACCCAGAAGATTTTGGGGGCACACGAATTTATCGATTATGCAGATCATCACTCAGGCACCCTTGCATCACACGGCCGTCTGAATCCCTATAAATTGGGAATCGAGCTTTTTCGGGATATCGAAGACCGTTGGAACAAGGGAAAATTTGGCAAAGAGTATGATGAATGTGATGATATGGTGGAAAAGAAAAACTGGGATAAAAAGTTGGGCCAGGGAAGACAAAAGATTTTCGAAGTCCGTAAACTTTATAATGACCTGACCTTTATCGATACCTTTCTTACCCCCGAATTTTGCAAGGAACAGAAGTTGTTTGGTTTTGATTACAACAAGAACAGAAATACCTACGAAATTACCACAAAAGAATTTAAGAAGATCAAGGAGAAGCTCCTTTTTCAACTCACCAATGGGGGACAACCCATGATTTCGGTTGTGAATGCGAATTACAAAAATCGTGGTGAGCTCTACTTGTTGCATCATCATGAAGGCATTGATTTGCGCCTCGATTGGCTCCAGGCAGTATTGTCCAACCTTTTCGTGGTGTGGAACCGCCCGGTTTTGATTGAAACAAAATTGGAAAATAATGAACGGGTTTATTGTTTCAATGGGAGTGAACACTCCGATTTCAGGAAAGAATGATTCTATTCAATTCCTTATTTTACTTATCATCTTTAAGTGAAAATTACTGTAGGAAGCTTTGTTCTCTTTCTATCGTTTGATATACTACTTATTCATATCAATAACGATGAGGTGACTATGATTTGGTTTTCGAGAGGGATACTCGCAGGGATAATTCTCTGCCTTTTGATGATGATGGGTGCCTGTGGTGCAAGTACGAACACGACGAATACTGCCAATGGAATTGATGAAAGCCAAATTGCAAGAAATGCCGCTCTACGTCCCAACACACAGAATGTGGTTGCGTTTCACCTGGAACATCCCCAGCAGGGAAATATGGAAGGTGATACCGATCTTGTGGGAAAGGATGCAATTCCCTATGAGTTTGATTTTTCAGGATCTCAGGAAGTCGAATTTTGTTTTACCTCGACGACTCCTCTCGTTTTAAACCTGATCAATTCTCAGGGGCAAACTTTTCAAACTCTTCAGAGTTCGCCGAATTGTGCAAAGCTGAATATTGAAGGAGGAGTTTATACCTTCCAGTTTGTAAATCCTGGAGAAGGGGATGTTGTTCTTTCAAACTTTTTTATTCGTCGCGATCCTTCTTCTGATCTCTTGAGAATTCTCATTAATTCGGATTGTCAAAATTGTGACCTCTCGGGAATTGAAATGGAGGAAATCGATTTTTCTGGGCGGGATTTTGGCGGGAGTAATTTTGATAATGCCCATTTGCAGGGGAGTAATTTTTCTGGGGCGAATTTGCAGGGAGCTTCTTTTAGAGGTGCAGATCTGAGTCACAGTATTTTTGACAAGAATGCATTGGGTGCCCAGACGATAGAAAAAAAATGGTCGAGTGGAGATGGGTCTTATACCTTTCATTTTTATATCCAATATGGACAACAAGGGCAAATTCCCAATATTGCCGTCGAAATCGAGCCCTTTGCCAGAAGCCGTTTTCCCATGAGTTTGAGTCCTGATCATTCTCTTGAAATTGAAGCGCCAGAAATGAAAGGAAGTTTGAGTTTAATCCCCCTTCATGGAACAAGTGAAGATGCCGCTGTTTGGGCAGAACTTTGTTGGGGAAATGGTTTTGCAAATTGCTTTCAGGGAGTGATGATTAGTTTTGATTCTTTTGATTATTATTCCAATTCTCTTTCGGTATCTCTTCTGAGGAACGATACTTTTTCAAATGATGCGATTGATCTGAATTATGTTAATGAATCAAATAGTTTTAATAATATAAGTATTGTGATTTTTCAAAAAAACCTGGCAACGAGTTTTGACTCTAGCGCGGTGACATGGAAAGTTTTAGAAAATGTAGGGCAGGGATATAACCATCCTTTCGTTTTCCCCAAGACAAATTATATTTCTGCCAATGATAGTTATGGAAACTATACTCCCCAAATGCAGGCAGTGCCGGGACAACTTTATCAGGTATCTCTGAGCGAGTCGGGAGATACCTTAAGTTATTTGGGGGCTGCTACCTCACTCAATGAAATTCAGCTCATTAATAATTTGTCGGAGGGAAGTGTGGGGGCGAATATTTACAAGGATGGAGATTTGTTGGCGGTGAATAATTATATTCCTCCCCAACAAAAAGCTGTTTTTGAGTTTAATCCTACAATTTGGATTGGCCCCCTCAGCCAAGTTGAACAAGGCCAGGTGATGGATTCTTTTATTTTGAGTTATGTAAATACACAGTTCAGTTTGTTGGGGATTGCGAGTGCAGATATTGTAATGACGGGGTCTGGAACTTCGTCTTCGCCTTTTCAATTCAATTTGGCGAATGTTGTGATGCGCTGATTAGTTAAAATCAGAGTTTGACAAATGAAGCTTATTTTATAACTATTATTGGAATTCATTATATTCAAGAGGGCGATGGGGTCCGCCGATAACCGCTTCGATTCATTCAATCAAGCTGATGACACCTACTGAACATACTTTTTATAAGTATCAATAGGAGGCGTATGTCAGCTTTAAAGAAAATTGTAAAATCCATCTCAGACCGAACTTCTCAACAAGAATTTTTTGCTTCTCAGCTTAAGCTCGCATTTCACGTTCTTTTTGTGGCAGCGCCTATGGGCGTCATCGTTGGGCTTGGAATTGCTGTTTACGATTACTTGGTAAACACATTCTTGTGGGGGAGGTTTGTAAATACTTTTTCTCCTGAGTTTTTATGCCTCATTCCAACTGTGGGAATGTTTTTGACAGGTTTGGTGATGTATTGTTTTAGAGTTCCTTCACCTTCGATGGCGGATGAAGTGGTGAAGGCTTACCATGGAAAAGAAGGGGGAATTGATTATAAGACGGCCTTTCCAAAACTTGCCGCTTCCTTGACCACGATGGGTTTTGGAGCAAGCGCGGGGATGGAGGGCGCTAGTAAGTGGTTGGGGGCAACAATTACATCTTTTTTGCAAATTCAGATCAATAAGTGGAAGAAGCTTAAAATATTGCAAGGAAGCGTCGAGACGAGCCTGCTTGCAGGAGCGGCTGCGGGAATTGGAGCCATTTTCAGGGCGCCTCTTACAGGAGCCATCATGGGCGTGGAGTCTCCTTATAAAAAGGATTTGGCACACGAATCATTGATTCATGGTTTAGTAGCTGCAGCAACGAGTTATGCCACTTTCATTCTGTTACGTCCTAATACGCCTTATTTTCCTATTAAATTTCACTATGTCCTCAACTATCGGGATATTTTTTATTCTTTAATTTTGGGATTGTTGGCAGGTCTTACATCCCATTTGTTTTTAAATCTGCTTTACTCAATCAAGAGAGTATTGAATGCATGGAAAATTCATCTGCTATGGAAATATTTATTGGGTGGTTTATTGCTTTCTCTGATTGCATTCATTTCATACAAATATATGGGAGAAGCTGCCACGCTACATGCAGGTTTGCCCGTAGCTAATAGCTTTTTGAATGGCGATTATACTTTGCATGTATGTATTTTTCTTTTTGTAGCGAAGCTTTGTGCGACGGCAATTACTTTTGGTGCAGGGGGAGTGGGAGGCTTGTTTGTTCCTTCAGCGACTATCGGTGCGGCTTTGGGTGCGATTTGTGATATTTTGTTTACTCCCAGTCAACCGGGAGTATTTACCTTAATCGGAATCGCAGCCTTTACGGGAGCGAGTTATAATAGCTTGTTGTTTGCTGCTGTGTTTGTGGCAGAGGCCACAGGCAGTCCAGCACTTCTGGTGCCTGGGCTCTTGGCTTCAAGCGTTGCCTTTCTTGTTTCTTCGGAATTTTCAAACTCTCCTTCACAGAAAAAACAAAGAGTAGAACAGGCTTTGTATTGAGATTCAATGTGGAG
>CAYPXN010000128.1:0-12507 GCA_964414715.1 uncultured Pseudomonadota bacterium
CACACCCACCTTGGGAATATTTGGAGGAATTTCCTCAAAAATTTTCTGGGCTTTTTCATAAGACAGATAACGAGGTGATTGGGGATAAAAATTAAAACCCAAAAAATCCGCTCCCGCATCAATGGCCGCCAGAGTGTCTTCAAGATTGGTTAAACCGCAAATTTTCACTAAGGTTTCTGACATATATAATTTTGTGTCGTCGCGAGCACTGCCCTTGTCGAAGGGCGCGGCGATCTCGTGAGTGCACTTGTAAGATTGCCACTCCGCCTTCGGCGGATCGCAAGACTCACCTCTATGACCCGCACATCTCCTTAAACTTCTTTTCCAAATCTTTCTCTTTCAAAAGATGTTCTCCAATTAAAAATGCTTTCGCTCCCGCCTTCTGCATACGCTCAATATCTATCCTTGTTTTCAGACCCGATTCCGAAACCACCAAACGATCTGCAGGAATTTTCTGGATCAACTTTTCAGTAACAGCAAGATCTGTCACTAATGTTTTTAAATTTCGATTATTAATACCAAGTAGGGGCAGGTCCCTGTGCCTGCCCTCCACAAATGGGCGGCCACGGGGAACCGCCCCTACATTCAAGCTCAAAGCAATCTGCAATTCTTCCTCATCATGCACTTCCACTAAGCTAGCCATTCCCAATTCACTAGCCAATCCACAAAAATCTTCCAATTTACTTTTTTCCAAAATCGCCACAATTGCTAGAATACAATCTGATCCATGAGCTCTTGCTTCGTAAATCTGATACTCATCGATCATAAAATCTTTTCTTAAAATTGGGCGAAGACTTGATCTTCTTACCAGGTCCAAATCTTCCAAACTGCCCTGAAAATAGGGTTTGTCGGTAAGCACGGAAAGTGCCGCAGCACCCGCATCAACATATTCGCGAGCGATTTCATCAGGTTTATATACCGGACGTATCAATCCTCCAGAAGGGGAAGCTTTTTTTATTTCCGCAATAATGCGGGTTACTGGTAATTCTCCTTGATAAAAACGAGGATCGACATGTTTTGCAAAATCAAGAGCGGCGGCAGTATCTTTTGCTTGCTGTTTTATTTCTTTCAGCGAAGAACGGAATTTGGAAGAAGACACTTCTTCTTCCTTGTCCCTCACTATTTTTCCCAGGATAGTATTTTGATAAGACATCTCAACTCACCACCACTTCTTCTTTGGATGTCAAATGACGGAGATCTTCCAGCACCTTGAGCGCCTTGCCGGAACGGATTGCCTCTTCGGCTTTATCAATACCCAATTCAAGCTCTCTTACCAAATCACTCACATATAAAATTGCTGCCGCATTTAAAAGTACCACATCACGTCGAGGACCTTTTTCACCTTTTATAATGCCTTCAATAATCTGGGCATTCACCTTTGCATCCCCTCCCAACAAATCCTTTTTTGTGCAGGTCTTCAAACCCAACTTATCCGGATAGATTTGATAATGACTCAACTTTCCGGCATTCAACTCACAAACTTCTGTATAAGTGGTGAGACTCATTTCATCCAAACCATCCTGACTGCGAACCACGAGCGCTTTCTGACAACCCAACTTCAGCAATACTTCTCCCATCAAATCAATGTAAGCCTCATCCCATACTCCCATGAGTTGTCTTTTCACCTGAGCAGGATTTGCCAAAGGACCCACCAAATTAAATACCGTTCGAATACCCAACTCTTTACGAACGCTAGCTACATATTTCATGGACGGATGATAAAGAGGCGCAAACAAAAAAGCGAAACCTGTGTGTTGCAAACACTTTTCGGTGGCCTGGGGACTAATTTCAATGCGAACACCCAAGGCTTCCAATACATCCGCACTGCCCGCTTGGGAAGATACCGAGCGATTCCCATGTTTGGCCACCTTTGCACCGGCAGCGGCTGCAACCAGGGCTGCAGCCGTGGAAATATTGAAGGTGTTGGAATGATCTCCACCGGTTCCGCAGGAGTCGACCAAATTCGAAATTTTCGTTTCAAAAGGAACGGCTGCCTTTCTCAAAGCCAAACTCGCTGCAGCCAATTCTGCTGCATTTTCCCCCTTCATCCTCAATGCAACCAAAAATGCCGCCATCAAAGAAGGGGGAACCTGCCCCGAGAGTATATGTTGAAAACAGGACTGTATTTCCTGGGCATCCAGGGATTTTTTTTCCAATAATTTTTTTAAAACGCTCTGAAACATTTTTTTCCCATCATAACTCCCCCGTCCGCCTACGGCGGATCCGCCCCCTCTTATCTTAAGAGAGGGCAATAGGGCAAAAACCTATAATAGCAAAAAATTTTTCAACAACTTCTTGCCTTCTATTGTCAAAATCGATTCGGGGTGAAACTGCACGCCTTCAATCTTGAATTCCTTGTGCCGAACTCCCATAATTTCCCCTTCTTCCGTCCATGCTGTTTTTTCCAAACAATCTGGCATGGAAGAAGGCTCGATCACCAACGAATGATAGCGAGTCGCTTCAAAAGGATTCGAAAGGTTTTTGAAAATCGTTTTTCCATCATGATAAATCTTGGAAATTTTTCCGTGCATAATGCGCGGAGCTCGCACCACTTTACCCCCAAAAGCCTGACCAATAGATTGATGTCCCAGACAAACTCCCAAAATGGGATACTTACCCGCAAACTCACGAATCAAATCGAGGGAAACACCGGCTTCATTGGGGGTACAAGGTCCGGGAGAAATCACAATGCGATCCGGACCCAGGGAATTAATTTGAGGCAAAGTAATTTGATCATTACGAAATACGCGAACATCTTCACCCAACTCGGTCAAATATTGAACAAGGTTGTAAGTAAAAGAATCATAGTTGTCGATCATGAGTAACATTATACTTTTCCTTCGCAAACAAGTCGTACCGCTTCCATCACTGCACGGGCCTTATTATGACATTCTTTATATTCTAGCTCTGGAAGTGAATCGTAGACAATCCCTCCTCCTGCCTGAACATAAAGATTTTGAGAGTTCATCGCAATAGAGCGGATGGTAATGGCCATGTCCGAATTTCCCGCAAAGTCAATGTAACCGACACAGCCTCCATAAAAACCACGCTTCACAGGTTCCAGGTCTTCAATAATTTCCATGGCTCGAATCTTGGGTGCTCCGCTCAAAGTTCCCGCAGGAAATGACGCTGAAATCACATCAAAGGCATCTTTGTCAGAACTTAATTTTCCTTCCACATTTGAAACCAAATGCATGACGTGAGAATATTTTTCAACGGTCATCAGTTCGGTCACCTTCACAGAGCCCGCTTCACAGACACGTCCCACATCGTTTCTGCCTAAATCGACAAGCATGATATGTTCTGCGCGCTCCTTGGGATCTGCCAACATTTCCTTTTCCATGGCTTGATCTTCTTCTTCGCTTCTTCCACGACGGCGTGTGCCTGCAATGGGACGAAGGGTTACTTTTCCATTTTCCAAACGGACCATCACTTCGGGAGAAGAACCCACCAGAGAATATTTTCCCATTTTCAAACAAAACAAATAGGGAGAAGGATTCAAGCGACGCAATGCTCGGTAAACACTGACTGGATCCAGCTTTGCCTGAGCTTTCCACTGTATTCCCAAAACCACCTGAAAAATATCTCCCGCTTTAATAAATTCTTGCGCCTTTAAAATCATGTCACGATGTTGCGTTTCTGACAAAGAAGCCTTCCAGGAAATATTTTTACCCGTCTTTTTCTTTACAGACAGTGATGAAAGAGGTTTCTGAAATTGCTTGGCCAAAGAATTTAAATCTTTCAGTGCCTTTTCATAAGCTTTACGAGGGCTCTGCTTTCCATCGAGATAGGCATTCACCACCGCGTAGGAAACATGTCGCAAGTTATCAAAGATAAGCATCTGATCATAAAGACCAAAAAAACAATCCGGAAAATCCATGGAAGGATGCTTCAAGTCTTTGATGTTTTCAAAGTAACGAATGCAATCGTAACCCAAATAGCCCACTGCCCCTCCGCAAAGACGTGGCAACTGGGAATCTGGAACCCATTTAAAAACAGACATCGCCGCTTTCAACTTTTCCAGAGGAGAACCATTTCCTGTTTCAGGTTTGAGGTATTTTTTTTCACGATGGGCTAAGGACCAGCTTTGTCCTTTTGCCTGCAAAATAAAACGAGGATGAACTCCCACAAAACTATAACGCCCCCACCTGGCTCCACCCTCCATACTTTCCAGCAAAAAAGAGTATGGCAACTTGGCCACTTTCAACAAAGCCGCCACGGGCGTTTCAAGGTCGGTGTTCAATTCCTGAGATAAAGGAATCAAATTACCTTGAGAAACTAACTGCTTAAATTCTTTAAAAGAAATTGGAGACATTTTTCCAGATTAGCAGATTCGAAGCGGATTACAAAGGATTTCATTATCTTAAGAAAACCCTTATGTCATTGCGAGCCCGAAGGGCGTAGAAATCCCGCAAGTGGACCCTTTGAGGTGTATGTGACAGATAAAAATTTTTCATCCTGAAATTTGGGAAATAAAATCACAACCCGGCAGGGTGGAAGCTTTTTTCAAAGTATCGCAAGTGGAGTTCTGAACACTTTTCACACACTGATCCAATTGATCTGCAGACACCGACACTTTTTTATCTACGGGCAGGGCTTTATAGTTTTGAATGAATGCATCATTCATTTGTCCCACACAATCATTCATGGGAATTTTCTGTTTTGAGCATTGCTCCATCTTGCCACAAAAAGCCTTGGATACCTTGTTTGCCACATCATTAAAAGACGGGGTCTGCGGAGTAGCAGCAGGTTTCGATTCTGCAGCCCATACAAGTCCTGGAATCAAAATCAAAGAACTGATGACTAAAATTTTTTTCATAACTCGGTCTCCTCATTTCTTTCAAAAACCATTTTTGCAGCGCCCATCACACCCGCATCGTTGCCCAATTTTGCTTTATGAACCCTGATTCTTTCAGCAACTGTTGGATAGGTATGTTTCTGAATTCCCCGACTGATTCCTTTCGAAAACATTTCCCAAGCACCCAACAGACCTCCTCCCAAAAAGATATTTTCTATATCCAAAACATTTACCAAACTGGCAATTCCGGCTCCCAAATTTTCACCCAGGGTTTCAAAAATTTTGCGACTTTTTTTATCTCCCTTCCGAGCTTTTTCAAAGAGTTTTTTCGGCTGATAAGGACTCATCTTTTGTAAAGCTGTCGCCGAGGCATACAATTCCAAACAACCTTGCCCTCCGCAGGCGCAAAAATAACCTTTTTTATTGAGAATAAGGTGGCCAATTTCACCACCAAATCCGGAATCTCCCCGAAATACTTCGCGATGAATCACAATGCCTCCCCCTATTCCCGTCCCCAAAGTGAGCAAAACAAAATTGTCGAGGTTTTGGGCAGCACCCAGCCAAGCTTCTCCCCGGGCTGCCATATTTGCATCGTTATCCACTTGAACCGGCATTTTCAAGGCAGCAGACAACTCTTGCAAGACGGGATAATCCACCCAGGCCGGAAAATGAGGCGAGCGAAACACCACTCCTTCACGCGAAACAATGCCCGGAATTCCAAAACCAAAACCTAAAATTGTAAAATGATGAAGAGCCGCCCACTTTTGAACCTGAGCAGACAACTGAATAATATTTTTGAGAATTACCTGCTGACTTTGATCAGACTTGCTGGACCGCTTGAAACGACGGAGAATTTTTCCCTCTTCGTCTACCAGGGCACATTTAATGTCCGTGCCTCCGACATCCACTCCGACTGCAATTCTTTTCTTCATTTTCATAATATTAATGATGAGCCATAGATGCAGCAAACATAATGATCAACATCGCTACCACTCCAATGACAAACATGGTCAATCCACAAATGAGAACAAGAGGAAGCAAGGCTGCTCCCAAAGCTTGGGCCGTACTCGCTGCTTGTAACTTTTTATATCCGATGACTAAAATGGTGTAATGCCAAACCAGAGTCGCTATGGATCCGAATATTGGAATAATTTGCAAAATTTGAGGACCTTGTGAATAAGCGTAGGCACGAAAGGTCGTTTCAAATCCCTTTCTGCCACTTCCAAACATCATCAAAAAAAGATGATTAATCCCCGAAAACACAAAAAGACTCACAATACTAGAAACAGGAGACGCAATCACAATTCCTACGCCGACCATAATGGAAAAACCAGTCCCCATCATCGCCTCTTTGACAGGCAAATGTGCTGCATATTGTATGAGAGTTCCCAAACCCTGAAAAAAAATCTGGTAGAGTGTTGAGAAAATCACTCCCAAACTCATGCAAATCATTCCATAAACAAGGGGCTTTCCATAACCTCCCACACTGGGCACAGCTTCAAAAAAACGACTGGGCTCCAGCATCGAAAGTTTCAAAGTTTCCCAAAATGTCCTAAAAAAACCTATTTGTTCTTTTTGTTCCCAATGGATGAGAGTTTGGTTCATGGTTGAAAGATTCTAACTAAAAAGATAGCCTGCTCACAATTTAAAAAGAGACTTAAATAATTTTTTCAAAACTTCAAGACGCTACCCCTATAAACAAACGCTTCTCTTTCTAAAAGAAACCGCCTTAAAGTTTTTCAAAATTCATTTAAATCTCTTTAAAAAAACAACTATGGCCAGACATTTTTTCATTTCTGAAGAAAATATCCAGGGCAAAAAAGCCTGCCTGGATCGCTATGAGTCTCATCATTTGATTTCCGTCATGCGAAAAAAATTGGGAGATTCTGTCGAGCTCCTGACTGGCAAAGGAAAATTGTATAGCGGCAAAATAAGTCAGTTGGCACCCCATGTAGAAATCGACATCCTTTCCAGTCGAATTCAAGAAGAAGCCAATGCTCCCCTGCTCACCTTATGTCCTGCGCTCTTAAAAAACACCAAAATGGATTGGTTGATCGAAAAAAGCTGCGAACTAGGCATACACCGCATCTTACCTTTCGAGGCAGAACACTGCGTGGTAAAAGTTGAAAAGGATGATAATAAAAAAATCCTCCGCTGGGAAAAAATTGCACAGGAAAGCATTAAACAATCCGGACGGGGCTTGCTTCCGCAAATAGGACCCATTCTTTCCTTCAAAGATATTCTTTTAAAATTTAAAGACCGGGATTGTCTGAAGCTCATGTTTAGCGTCGAAAATATTCATTCTCTTCCCCTGGCAGAACTTGCCACTTATATTCGACAAAAAAACGAAAACTCCGAATGGATATTTCTCATCGGACCCGAAGGCGGCTTCGCTCCCGAAGAAGAAAAACAGGCTCAAGAATTCGGCTTTCAACTTTGTTCCCTGGGAACGCATACTCTGCGTGCCGAAACCGCAGCTGTTTCCGCACTGTCTATTCTCAATTTCCTGAAGGAGTCGATGAAATGAAAAGGCCTCTCATCCTCGCTCATCGCGGAGCCCGGCGCGAAGCTCCCGAGAATACCCTTTCCGCTTTTCAAAAAGCACGAGAAATGGGCGCTGATGGAGTAGAGTTAGACATCCTCCTCACAAAAGACCGCCAGATTGTCGTCACCCACAATGAAAACATTTTGGAATTTACCGGTCTGAATCAAAACTTAAGTTCTTTAACATTGCACGAACTTCGAGCTCTTGATTTTGGCTCACATTTTTCTTCCACCTTCAAAGATGAAAAAATCCCTCTCCTGGCAGAAGTCTTCGAACTTCTCAGAGGAAAAATGATCATCAATGTGGAAATCAAGGGCACCCATATTTTCAATGATGGACGCGAGGAAATTCTCGCCAAGCTTATTCAAGACCTGAAAATGGAGGATCAAGTCTGGATTTCTTCCTTCAATATATTTGCCTTGCGCCGAATGTCGAAATTAGCCCCTCATTTAAAAAGAGGTTATCTGTTTTACGAAAAGCAGGATTTCTTTTCCCGAAAAGGCGGCTGGGACTTTTTTGTAAAACCTCAAAGCTGGAATGTTTCACGAGCTTTGATTCAAAACAACACCATTCAGGCAATTCATCAAAAAAATCGTGAGTGCTGGATTTGGACAGTAAATGAAGAAAAAGAAGTGAAAAATTTTTCTCAAGCTGGAGCGGATGTGATTATTACGGATGAGCCGAGAAAGTTTCTAAATCAAAAATAATTTTTCCTAATATGTTCGGCGGTGCGAGTTGCAAAAGCCATGATACTCACCTGAGGATTTACACCCAAAGAAGAAGGGAAAATACTCCCATCCGCCACAAAAAGATTTTCCGTTCCATAAACCTTGCCATAGGAGTTCAAAACCGAGTTTTCAGCTTTACTCCCCATTCTACAAGTTCCAAGAGGATGAAAAGCCAAAACTTCCAAATCCTTCGCTGAAATAGACTCAATCTCACTTTCCTGGAAACCAGCCATGGATTTCAAACGGGATTTTTGCTGAATCGAAGGATAAACCTCTTTCGCCCCTGCTTCAAAAAACAAACGACAAAGAATATGGGATGCTTCCACAAACTTGCGCGTATCTTTTTTATTCAAGGAATAAAAAACCCAAGGCTCGCCTTTTTTACGGGGAATCACCCTTCCTCTACTTTCATCTGTCACCATAAATCCATAGCAGGCAAGTCGGGAAAAATTTTCCATAATCTTTTTGTGCTCTTCCCCATGCACCAAAAGAGCTGTTGCAGCCAGAGAAGGAGGCGTAAAAATCCCCTCGAACATGATCCCTCGATCTTTAAAATCTTCGGTATAATAACTTTGAGGCACGCCTTCCCAACCCCGAATTTCATCATCAAACAAAGCCAAAACCTTTCCCGCAGGATGAAGTGACAAGTTTTTTCCCAACTCGCCCGAACTTCCCCCCAAACCCGAATTGCTGAGCAAAGCCGGGCTGTGCAAAGCTCCCGCTGCAAGCACCACCACTTTTGCCCTTACTTGCAGATTCTTACCCTTTTCCTGAGTATAAGGATCTGTCCATACCGCCTGAATGCTATGAATCTTGGAATTTGCATGCTCCAACTTTTCCACTTTCATATGAGCATACAATTTTGCACCCTGCTCCAATGCCATGGGAATGTAATTGAGTTGAACACTTTGCTTTGCATCCATCGGACAACCAAAACAACACAATCCACTTCCTTCACAAGATTTCACATTACGGAGCAAGGGTTTTCCCTGAATTCCTTCCTTCTCAAAACCCAGACGGATTTTTTTCGCGGAATTTCCGAGAATATCCTCGGGTACAGGCTGAACATTGAGAATTTTCTCCACTTCTTCAAAATAAGGGTGCATTTCCTCTTCCTGAATTTCCAAGGCAAATTCAGACTGCCATTTCCTGAAAATTTTTGAAGGAATCCTGAAACAAGTCCCGGAATTAATGGTGGTCGTTCCTCCAATCGTTTTGCCAACCGGAACAATCACCGGGGGAGTTCCCAAAGTAGGAGTTACTCCGGCTCCTCGATACATTTTTTTACTTCGATCGGAAGCATCGCCCACAAAATCTTTCAGATCAAAACGTCCGCCTTCTTCCAAGATAATCACCTTCAAACCAGCCTTAGCCAAAGAAGCCGCTACAGAAGCTCCACCGGCACCCGAGCCTATCACACAAACATCCGCTTCTATTTTTTCATCATGATCCAAATTTAAAATGACCTGGGGAGAATAAAGACTGGAAGAAGGATTCTTCTTGGGCAACTTCGTTTCATAACCCATTTTCTTTCCCACTCTTTCATCTGAATAATAGGCGGTAAAAGCCATGAATTCGAGAAAGCGCACAATATTTTTGCAAAAAAACAATCGGGATTTTTGCCAAGAAAGCAAATATGCTTTTTGCTGGGCAGAATTCATTTTTGTAAAGGTTTTGAATGAAAAACGAAAAAACAAGGCTCGAAACTCAAAATAAAACAGCGCCGCTTTCAAAAAGAATCTGAAGTGGGGCAACAAATAAGAAAGCGCATCTTCCACCTTGTCTGCAACCCCCACTTCTTCACAGCTTATCGATAATGAGGAAGTAGAAGGAATCATCACCTGCGCCAAAGACCCCATGATTTTTTTTAAGAAGGGTCCCATCCTAAGTTTTTTGTCCATTTGAATATCATCCCCTGTCCATTTTCCAGAAAATGGAAAAAAAAGTGTCCGGATTCCGGACACTTTTTATGAATCTTTGGCCCCCTCGCCTTATAACACTTTAATAATAGCCTTAATTTTCAAGGGCTTCAAGCTTTCCCTCATTTTTCATCTTTTTTGGCATTTCTTCTGCATTTTCCATCTGCATGGAAAACTCAAAAGAACAAAATGAAAAAGAAAAACTCCAGGAAGCTCTCCGCAAAGTTCAAATCGATCTTCAAAAAGCACTCAATGAAGGACGCTACTGGGGCATGCAACAAAACATCCAGAAACTCCAAAGATCCCATCATTTAGGACAGCGAATCTAAAAAGGAACTTTTATGAATATGCTCACATCCATTTTACCCAAAACTTCTCATCCGGTATATTTTTCAAGTCCCAGTATTAGCACAAGTATTATTAGTCCGAGAAAGTCTTCTCTTCATCTTTATGAAAAATTTCAAAGCTTAGTTCATGCCGGAAATTCATCAAGCTTCCTCCACATCCCTGGTTCCTATTTCGGATGGATCCCTTTTCAACATGTGCAAATGAATTTTGGAATTTTACGTTTGCTCGGACTTCAATGGAAACAAAGTTCATGGATTTCAACTTTTGCTCTTCAAAACTCTTTATATTACCCCTTTTTTCAACAGCTTTTTCAGAACCTCATTAAAGGATCGCAAATTTCAGCCACTTATAACTCGACTCAAAGTAGACAAAACATTCCCAGCTTTGAACAAAACCTATCTTCGGAAATACAAAAGCAGATTTCAAATCCCGATCCAGAAGTGAGCCAGAGGCTCAATCAAATCAATGGGGATCGAAGCCGAAAAGGACTTCCTCCCATCAATCTCCAAAGCACCAGTCAGGAAATTGAAAACATCATGAATAACCCCGCCTTGAGTGACAAAGAAAAGAAAAAACAAATTGGGGCCCTCCGCAAAAAGCTGGGTTTGAGCAAAAAAGATATGAAAACGCTCTTCACTCAACGTCTCAAAAAAATATACGAAAGTGCTGCTGCCCAAATCCGCCTCCGACTTCAAAACAGCACAGATCCCGTCGAAAAACAAAGACTCACCCAACTTCTTCAGCAATACGAATCCAAAGCTTCCCTTTATAATAGTATGTTCAAAAGTTTTTGGAGCAAACTCGGGGGAGCTTTCAAAAAAATTGGAAGTGCTCTCATGAAAATTGCCGGGGGCATTTTCAAAGTCTTCAAATTCATTTCACCTTTTTTGAAATTCATTCCAGGAATTGGGCAAATCTGGGGGGCTGCACAAAGTATTTTTGGAAAAATCGGACACTTCTTCACATCTGTATTTTCAAATCTTGCCAATCCCCTCAAAAATGTCCTGAAAACTTCCTACGAAACCTACCTTCAACCTTGGCTCAACGAATCCAAACTTTATCTTCAAAAACTCATTCAACCGAATTGAGGAGGAATTATGATTTTAGCAAACTTACTTCAGTCTATTTATGAAAAGCATTCTCCCACACCAAAAACTCCACTTCCTATCGTTTTAAAAACTTTTGTCTCTCCCTTGATAGCTCAAACTGCAGTTACGCAACTCGCTCAATTGGAAAAACGCGTAGATTCTGCAATAACAGACTTAAGCCATCTTGTTTTAGATGAAATGCAACGCCTGAAAAACCAGCAACAATCCATCGACTCCAATCAAAAAACAGATGAACTCACTCAAATGATGCTCATGGCACTTCAATCCGGAAACATCGACTTGGCCATGCTCATTTTCGCCTCTCTTGAAACAACTCAATCTCACGAAATCACCAAAGTACTCAGTCAGAAGCTCCTGGATGCACAAAATCAAAGACGAAACCTCACCACTCAATTAGCGAATGCCCAGGGAGATAAAAATGCCAACAACGGGCAAATGACCCAAATTCAGGGTAATATGCAGGAAGTGAATGACACGATCCAGATGCTCACCACCTTCTTAAAAGACGTTCAGGATCAAAAAAATCGAACCGTAGAATTCGCCAATAACTTCTTGAACTCGGAACATCAAACAACCATGAGCATCGTCAGAGGAATGAGATAACAAGTTTTTCTATGAGCGTTATGAGAAAAGCTAAAAAAAACCCCGGAGCTCTCGAAATCACCCCAGGGTTTTTACGCTTCAAGGAGAGAAAACCTTAAAATCTGTAAGTTTGACAATCGCTATCTTCTTCTGTTAGAGTCATTTATCATTATAATCCTTCAAGGAGTATTTGTCATGGCCCGTGTTACAGTCGAAGATTGCCTCGAATTTGTCGATAATCGTTTTGGGTTGGTCCATTTGGCCGCTCGAAGAGTCCGCCAACTCTCCAAAGGCTCAGGACGCTTGGTCGAAAACGACAACAAAGACGTTGTTTGTGCTTTGCGCGAAATCGCCGCTGGGAAAGTAAGAGTCGATCTTAACTCTCTTCCCAAAACCCTCGACGATTAGTGTCCAGGTCCATTAGAATGATTCGTCAGCCATGTATCGAGAAATTGGCTGTTTATTCTCCACTGACCCC
>CAYPXN010000129.1:0-6880 GCA_964414715.1 uncultured Pseudomonadota bacterium
AGGGATGTCCTAAATATGGCGGAAGAGTTAAGGGAACTCCTAATAAAATGAGACAATCACTTTTCTCGACCAAATTCTGTACTTTTTCAGGGCCCGCAGGTCCCAGATAAATTCCCTCGAATTGTTTGTGATGGGTGGGGAAAGTACAACGAGCCATGAAAGAACTGACGACGGGTACTCCTGTTTTTTCTGCCAACTTTACAGCCAAGTTTTTAAGACCGAAGCGATGAACCTCAATGCCAATCATGAGAACAGGTTTTTTGCTGCGTGAAATAATTTCTCCAATTTCGCGGGCTGCTTCTCGCGTGCTTTGAATGTCTTGGCTGAAAGAAATTTTTTGAGATTTTTTTGGGGAAATTTTTTCAAAAACCTTGTCACGCGGAATTTCAATATATACCGGTTGAGAATAAGCTTTTGCCATTTGAAGGGCGAAATCGATTTCCGTCGCAGCAGTTTCCGGATTGTCCAGAACGCATTGATAGACGGTTACTTCCTTAAAAACTTTTTGTTGGGAGTCGAGGGATTTTGCCTGGTGATGAAAAAGATAACCGCGTTTGCGTTCCTCGATACCTGGTGCACCCGAAATAACGACGACGGGAGATTTTTCTGCATAGGCGCAGGCGATGGGATTGACGATATTGAAACCACCTGCACCGTAGGTGATGGCGCAAGCAGAAATTTTTCCTGTTGCGCGCGCGCAGCCATCGGCGGCAAAGCCGACAGAAGGTTCATGTGAAAAGGGGATAATTTTGATTTTCCCGAAGGTGCCCCCTTGGGGGTTGAATTTTTCGACACAACGAAAAAAACTCAAGGCGAAGTCGCCAGGGATTCCATAAATCTGACGAACTCCTGCTTTGTAGAGTTGCTCGAGTAAGTAGCCACCCATCGTTATCATGGGTCGAGTATAGCATGTCTTGTCATCGCGAGCGAAATGAAATGAATCATGGCGATCCCGATAGTGCACGCACAGGATTGCCACGCCCGCCTTCGGCGGACTCGCAATGACATAAAATTAAGGAATTTTATAGGCGGTAATGGCAATTACGAGCACGCCTGCCAGAAAAACCATGCTATTGAGCAGCACACTTTTTTTGTGAAGGGCGCCGAATTCTTTTTGTTTGGTTTCTTTTTCAGGTCCATCTTCCATGCTTTTTACCACGGTTTTGAGCATGTGGGCTTCAGGGTGAACTTTGGTTCCGGCGTAAACAGAGCAGCCTAACATCACGATAAGCAATAAAAGCCGAAACCAGGGGAAAGGCTTGTCTAAAATTCCTTTCAGAAAAAGAGTGATAAAGCTCAAGGAGCCACAGATATAACCTAAGGTATAATAATGTGGAAAAAGCTTGCTGATGAAATCTCCCGCAATTTCTTTGGGAAGTTCACGAAACAAAGTGGGCGCCACGATGAAAGACATGAACGCAATACTGCCGACCCAGAAGGAGAGGGAGAAGAGATAAAGAATATTTAAAAAAGAAGTCATGGTTTGTCCTCTAGGAAAGCTTTATCACTTCCTTCACTAATTTTGAAATGCCTTCATAAGTTTCAGAAATCCGGTTCGCGAGCATGTAAGCCGGAGTGCTGACGATTTTATTTTTTTCATCTACCACAAATTCTTTTACCGGACAGTTTTGATGTTTGGCTCCCATTTTTTCCAGCGCTGAGGCAGTGCCGGCGTCATTTCCAATAGTGAGAGTGGGGGAAATTTCTTTTCCCAAAATTGCAGCAATGGTTGCGGGAGCTATACAAATGGCGCCAATCGGTTTTTTTGCGAGGACCATTTCATGGATTAAGTGTGCGACTTCATTGTGAGCTTTGGCTTCGGATCCCTTGCTTGCAAAATCCGAAAGATTTTTTGCGGCACCAAAACCTCCAGGTAAAATTACTGCATCGATATCGGAAGCTTTTACTTTTGAGATATCTTGAATGTTTCCGCGAGCAATGCGAGCGGATTCAAGAAGAACGTTTCTCTTTTTGCCGGTACCTTCGCCTGTTAAATGGTTGATTTCTTCATGCTCGATGTTCGGAGCCATGCATAGTGCTTGAGCACCTGCCTGATCAATAGCGAGTAAAGTAAAGACTGCTTCATGAATTTCACTTCCATCTTTTACTCCACAACCTGAAAGAATGACTCCGATTTTTTTCATAAGGTCTCCATTAGATCGGGGATTCCCGATAGTCATCCCCGCATCCCTGTTTTTAAAGCTCAGCTCGGAGTAAATCCGATCTTCGCTTTCTTACTTACTCTATTTGCTATTTCTTTTTCATCATTTCTCTTAACTTATCAATCAACTCTTCCGGAAAATCAGATTTGCCGAGCCAATCGCCTCCGTCTACCACTAAAACTTCTCCGTTAATATAGGCAGCAGCATCACTCACTAAATAGACAGCGGCTTGCGCAATCTCATCGATGGTTCCGAAACGGCCCACAGGAACTTCTTTTGCCAATTTTTCTTCAAAGCCTGCCCACAAACGTTTCGAAGCACCTTCAGTTTGGATGGGGCCTGGAGCAATTGCATTGAGACGAATCTTATGCTTGGCCCATTCGACGGCAAGCGTTTGAGTCATGGCGACGACGCCCGCTTTGGCACTGGCAGAGTGGACGGTGTAAGGATTCCCCGTCCAAGCGTAGGTCGCTACAATATTTACCATGCGACCGCCGTTTTTTTGTTCCATCATCTGTTTGCCAACAGCTTGAGTACAGTAAAAAGTTCCATCAAGCACAATGTTTAACACGGATCTCCAGCCGTTCACTGAAAGTTCTTCCGCGCGAGATAAAAAGTTTCCCGCGGCATTGTTCACCAAAATATCAATGTGTCCGAACTTTTCGACGGCTTTTTTGACGAGCTCACTCACTTGTTCAGGTTCTCGAATATCCGTGGGAACAACCAATGCTTCACTTTTGAGCGCCTTGATTTCTTCAGCGACGCTTTCCAATTTTTGTGGAGTGCGTCCTGCGAGTACTACCTTCGCTCCCAGTTCAGCATAGGCATGAGCGATTCCTCGACCAATTCCGCTTCCTCCACCGGTAACAATGGCCACTTTATCTTTGAGAATGTTATCTTTAAAAATCATAGCTTGTCCTTTTTAAAGGTCATAAAAAAACCCCTCTAGAAAGTCCAGAGGGGTTTTTGCTTATGCTAAAGGGATGATTTTCGACTTGAGGATCTTTTTGTCTCGCGTCAGCAGGGGGATGTTGAAAGTGAGGCTGGTGGCAGCAATAATTTCATCGGCAGGATCGCTTTTAAAATCTAGTTCATGGATATTCTTACAAACTTCCAAGCTTAAAGGCCAAGTATGAATTTTGGAGAGGGTTCGGATGACTTCAGCATCGTCCAAGTCCAGATCAATTCTTTTTAGCTGGGATAATTTGCTGAGTTCCCAAAGAACGATTGCCGAAATGCTCCAAGGTTGGGAGGAAAGAATTTTCTTCTCGGAGGGTTTTAAGTCACCTTGGAGAGCGTAGAGAAGAATGTGAGTGTCAAGATTCAGCATTCCAAGAAATCCCCGTGGATAAAATGTCACCTTTGATTTTAATTTTTCCCTTTAAGCTTCCAATAAGCATTGCAGAATCTGTTTCGACGGGTACGAGCTTTGCGAGAGGTTTACCATGCTTCGTAATGATGATTCCATCTGGATCAACGTGGTCGAGGATGCTTAAACACTGTTCCTTGAATTTTGCAGAAGCGATTTGTTTCATGGACTAATGATAAAATAAGTCATTTATTATGTCTAGTCATAATTTATGACCATAAAATAAAAAACCCCGTCCATTTCTGAACGGGGTTTGAGTTTCCAAGAAAAATGCTTTAAGCATGTTTACCGAAGTATTCCTTCGATTTTTCAACATCAGGCTTGATAGTGTCAGAACCGGGTTTCCAGTTTGCGGGGCAAACTTCACCGTTCTTTTCGAAGAACTGAAGAGCATCCACCATGCGGAGCGCTTCTTCCACACTTCTTCCCAAGGGGAGGTTGTTTACCACTTGGTGTTGAAGCACGCCTTCTTTGTCGATCAAGAACAAACCGCGGAGTGCAATGCCTGCATCTTCGAGCAATACACCATATTTACGGCTAACTTCTTTGGTGACGTCTGCAATCAAAGGATATTTGATATCCCCGAGTCCGCCTTCTTTTTTGGGAGTTTTTCTCCAGGCCAAGTGGCTGAATTTGGAATCGATGGAAGCACCGAGGAGTTGTACTCCTCTTTTTTGAAATTCTGCAGCAGCATCTGAAAAAGCAATAATTTCAGTGGGGCATACGAAGGTAAAGTCGAGAGGGTAGAAAAATAATACCACATACTTTCCTTTGTAATCTGAAAGGCTGATGTCTTTGAATTGACCGTTTTCGAGCACGGCACCCGCTTTAAAATCAGGGGCTTTTTGTCCAACTTGAATCATAAGATTCCTCCTAAAATAATCATTTAGAAAATAGGTTAAAGTTTGAAAATAACTTTCAAAGCTATAGCTTGCGTAAAAAGCCTCGTCAACGCCCTTTCTGTGATTTTTTTGGGGAGTTCATATTGTCGTTGCCAAGAGAGGGCGCTTTGATTATGTAGGCAGGCATACATTGCTAGTTAAAAATAAGGATATTTATGGCCGTTCTTGTCATGAAAAAACCGAAGCTTTCTTTTTGGCAGAAAATCTATGTGGGGGCTATTTTACAAGGAATGTTGATTACCTTGAGACATGCTCTTCGTAATATTTTTGACCAAAAAGGCATCATGACCTACGAATATCCTGAAAAGAAAAAACCCATTCCCGAACATTATCGTGCGGAACATCGTTTGATGCAGCGACCAGATGGCACAGTTCGATGTACGGCTTGTATGCTCTGTGCAACGGCGTGTCCGGCAAATTGTATCGAGATTGTTGCGGGAGAACATCCCGATCCCAAAGTAGAAAAATTTCCCCAGGTTTATAATATTGATTTATTACGATGTGTGTATTGCGGCTTCTGTGTAGAAGCTTGCCCTTGCGACGCTATTCGCATGGATACCCAAAAAGTAGATAAAGCGGAGTATGTAAGACCTTCTTTTGTGGTGGATATTGATTATCTTTTGGAAAATCACCCTGAAGGAAAAAGTCCTTATTCGATAGCACTTTATTAAGTGAGACGTGAGATGTAAGAAGTGAGACGTAAAATAAAAAATTGCTTCTCACATCTAACTTCTTACTTCTGACCTTTTACGTATGTATCAAATTGTTCTTCTTCCCGGAGATGGAATCGGTCCTGAAATCACTCAAGCAACCCAACATGTTTTAGAAGCCAGCGGTATGAAAATTCAGTGGCATGAAGCTTTGGCAGGGCAGAGAGCCATTGAAAAATTTGCGGATCCGCTTCCCGAAGAGACCATTCAACTGATTCAAAAATATAAGGTGGCTTTGAAAGGTCCTATTGGGACTCCCATTGCGAAGGGTTTTGGCAGTGTGAATGTGTTGATGCGAAAGAAGTTTAATTTGTATGCGAATCTTCGCCCCATCAAATCACTTAAGGGGATTTCTTCAAAATATCAGAATATTGATTTGGTGGTAGTTCGGGAAAATACGGAAGATTTGTATTCGGGTATTGAACATGAAGTCGCGCCAGGGGTGGTAGAAAGCATCAAGATCATCACCGAAAAAGCCTCTTTGCGCATTTCAGAATTTGCATTTCAATATGCCGAGAAACATCAGCGTAAAAAAGTTACAGCGATTCATAAAGCGAACATCATGAAACTTTCAGACGGGCTTTTCATTGCCTGTTCTAAAAGAGTGGCAGATCGCTACACTGATGTGACTTATAAAGAAATGATTGTCGATAATGCGTGCATGCAGTTGGTGATCAACCCCCATCAGTTTGATATTTTGTTATTAGAAAATTTATATGGAGATATTGTTTCCGATTTGTGTGCGGGCTTGGTGGGTGGTTTGGGTGTAGTGCCAGGTGCCAATTTGGGAGAGGAAGTTGCTATTTTTGAAGCCGTTCACGGAAATGCACCCGACATTGCGGGCAAGGGAATTGCGAATCCTATGGCCATGATTCTCTCGGCCTCCCTGATGTTAAGATACTTGGGTGAAAATGAAAAAGCTGATAGAATCGAAAAAGCGATAAATCTTGTGACAGAAAAGGGCGCTGTTCTTACTCCGGATTTGGGAGGTAAGGCGACTACCCAAGAATTGGCCCAGGAGATCGCAAGGAATTTATAGAGATTTCCATATGGAAGAGACAAAAGACCCCATCGAGTTAAAAGATAATAAAGAGGAAGCTTCTGAAAAACTAACAGATAGCACGGAAGCTCATAACAACCCTCATATTACGACCCTATTGCCTCCTCCTGCCTATCGCAAAGCCCCAGAAGATCGTTTCTCAAAGGGAAGAGTGGTAAAATACTTCCCACAGTCTCATTATGGTTTTATCAAAGATCGTCGTGGAAAAGATCTCTATTTTAATATCGATGAACTTCGCTTTTCAGGCGAGAAAGGCCGAGAATACCTGAAAGAGGGTATTGAAGTAGGCTATGATGTTGCCTGGACCAGCAAAGGTCTTCATATTTCCAAAATCAAGATTTACTAGTTTTTCAACAATTCTTAACAATTTTTTCAAGCATTTAAGTGAGCAACCCTTTTGGGTTCATGCCGATAAATAAATCACGGGGCACTCCAAACAAATAGTTCAGCATGTGCGAACGAAAAGAGATTTACTCTCTTTGAGTGAGCAAGAACAGGGGTACGGGGATGACCATAGGGAATCCCTGATCCAATGGAGTGTATATGAAAAAATCTTATATTATTTTGGCGATTTTCTTCGTCCTATTTTCCTCAAAATTTGTTGAAGCCAGAACTATCGAAGCAGATCCAGGCATTGCGACAACAACGCCTCCGGATGTTACTTCTATAGTTGACGT
>CAYPXN010000130.1:0-4970 GCA_964414715.1 uncultured Pseudomonadota bacterium
TCCTGCACCAAGCTATACTGACTCCGTTGATTTTAGAGTAGCAGCCTCCCATCAAAGGGCTTTAACTCCTCAAAGAGTAGCTGCACTCATCGATGGAACACATATTTCTAATGATCTATTACCTTCAAACTCTCGTGCCGATTTTACAATTTCTTACACCAATGCAGATCGTGGCTCTATAAACCTCTATTCTTTCACCCAAAATGGAGAAGGAGGATCTCGTAGTGTTTGGAATGCACCTTTCACAGGTCCCGGTATTACCATCACTCCTCAACAGGTAAGCAGCTTAATGGATGCTCTCGTTGACCAGCTCCCCAAATTTCACCGAACATCAAGTCCCATTCACTTAACTGTTGTTCGTGACGCTCAAGGAAGAGTTTCTTTGAGTTCTTCTAATTAAAAGAAAAACTTCTTTCCAAAAACCAAAAGCCCCAATTTTTTTTGGGGCTTTTTTTATTTCTTTTCCATTTTTAAGAATATCTGAATGGTTACAAGGCTTTAAATTAATGTTTATGGGCTTCTGCGGGCTATGCAATCTTTAACATTTCTTTCAAACAAGCTTTCCCTCAAGCAACAAAATTAGACGCCCGCCGATAATCTTTTTTGACGAGAGGACTAAAATCTCGTGGGGCACACGAAAAATCCCACCTGTTTTTAAATCCTCCATAAATAAAAAACAAACTCTCATCGAAGATTTTTTTCGATGAATAAAAAGTTTAAGGAGGATCCCATGGCCGGACCTACAGCACCCGGAGCAAAACCCGTAAAAGACACAGTTGTTCCCCCAGCACCCGCACCCGAAGCGAAACCCGTTGCACCTGCACCTGAAGCAAAACCTGCAGAACCTGCAGGAGATGCTAGCGCTCGTCCCACAGGTTGGCAGCCAAAAAGCTTCTTTGTAGATTTAGGTCTCGGGTATGCCAAAGCAAATTTCGGAAATGATCGCTACGATAGCCATACGGGACTTCAACCCCTTAACCTAACCCTTCGTTTCGTTCCCAATTTGGTTTTAAATACTCCCGTAAATAAAATTTATACGGGACCTCAATTGCATTTAGATTATGGAAAAGTTAAAACGGAAATTCCCGCAGAATTCGGACCCAGCGATCAATCCTATGCGAATATATTCAATATCGCTGCAGGTTGGAATGTCGGTGGTTTACATGGAAGCGATAACCACGCCTTTGAATGGAGATTAGCAGCTGGTTTGGGGCTAAGCCATTTGAGCGCAGAAGGTAAAAATGCTACCGACACTTCCGGCTATGAAGGTTTGCGCGCAAACAACAACATCTTCCCCAGTGACATTAGCGCAACAGGAGTCAATCTTTCTGCCGCTGCTTATATCGGCTATCGTTATATGAATGATAAGGGTTGGTCTCTGGGCCTTGGAGTCCAAGGCAGTGCAGATAACACTTGGGCTTCTTTCAAACCTAATTACGACACCACCGCAGCATCTGATGCTGCCCAAAGCTTAAGCGTACCCAGACTCGCTGTCGCAGGTGTATTATCTGTGGGCTTGGATTTCGACCGATTGTTATCGGGTGGTAAAACTACTGCGACACCTGCTCCTGAAGAAAAGCCCGCACCTCTTGCGCCTCCTGTTCCTGTACCTCCCGCTCCGGAAGGTTTGACGGGAGATACTAAAGCCGTTGCAGACAACGCAACAGCGGTATCTGCTGATGTAGCAACATCTTTAAGCAAAAAACATGGAGAACTTATCCAAACAGGAGCAGCTCAAATTGATCCTGCTGCAAAAAGCAAGGAAGCAAAACAACAAGCCGTAGATATGGCCAAAAATGTTGTCATGCAAAACTATAGAGATTCCAAAGCAGAATACGACGCGGCTGCCAAAAAGTATGCTGAAGTTCAAGCTGCTTACGCAAAACTTTCCCCTGCTGAACAAGCCAAGGTCAAGGCAAGTGTAGAGGCTGCCGGACAAAACCTTGAAAAATTAAAAGCAGATGTGGAAGCAAATAAAACCGCCGCAACAGAAGCTATTCGAAATCTTTACAAGATCGGCAGTCTTGGAACAGAAGGCAACGAACTTGCCAAAGCTTCTGCAAAAGAAATGGGTGTTTCTTTAACGGCTGATAAAAAAGCTACTGGAAAACCCGCTACGGTGGATGCTAAAGCCGACGGATCTTGTCCTGAAGGCTATCATGCAACCGTAAAAAATGGTGAAAAAGCAGTTAAATGCGGTAAAAACTAAGCTTTAACTCCTCCGAAAACAAAACCCCGCTCATACCTTGAATATGAGCGGGGTTTTTTATTTCTCATTTATGGAAAATACTATTTTCTCTTCTCTCCTCCTGCGATCACTCTCAAACGGCGTCGGGGAGAAGTGCCTTCCAAAACTTCCATAATTTCTTCATCATCATGAACCGCTTTTTGGATTTTCGCTTCATCTCGCGCCACAACATCGCGGGTCATTTCAATTCCATAAGAAGAAAGAATCGCTGAAATTTCATCGAATTTTTCCTCAATCGATTCACGAACCGACTCAAAACCCAACTTGGCCGCTTTCGCACGATTCCAAAAAGCAAAAGGGTTGATATCAAAGAAAGTAAAATCATCTTCCTTCGGTTCAATCAAAATCAAATCACCCTTGAAGTTTTTATCATTGTGATAGCGCTGAATGCCGTACATCAGTCGGGAATGATAGAGAGTTCGAAAGACTTGATTAAAAACCCCAAAAACACCACTATCGGAAATACGTTTATCACCTGTAACATAACGATTTCCTTCGCGTAAAAACTCCATATTCACAATATTTTTAAAGGGACGGAAGGGGTTATAACAGATAATCAGGTCTGCGCCTTTATCCATCGCCAGGTCAATGTTTGCCGTCTGCCGAACCCCACCATCCAGATAATCCACCCCCTTGATTCGGGCAGGCTTGTAAAAACCGGGCATTGCTGTGGAGGCCATTACAGCTTCGGAAATCGTCACATCATTTCTTTCATCCCATCCAAAAATGACGCGCTCGGAAGTATCCAGTTCCATTGCTGAAATATACAAATCTTTGCCACGCATTTTTTTCAAAACCTTGAAGTTGTTCGACATGCGATTGTGTTTGATATTTCGACGCAGGTATTTTTCCAAAGCTTTGTTGTCAAAAGCCCCCGTCGGCATCGAAGAAATAATTCCAGGGAGATTGCGATTGGTATAAAGGGCACGAGCCAAGGGCCTCAACATTTGTTCGTAGTTAGAATAATTGGGCTCCTTGAAGAAACGAATAATCCCCTGCTTCATTCGGCTGGAAACCTGGGGAAAAGCGGAAACAAAGTCGACAATCAAACCTGGAAAATACGTAAATGTATTATACAAATATTTCAGGGGTCTTTCGACAAACTCCACCCAATTCGGATAATAAAGATGCAGAGGGGAAAGTTGTTGGAAACGTTCACTGGTTCCATCGAGACTTTTCAAAATTTCTTCGGGAGGAATTCCTCCTGCTAAGGGAACTGCCAAAAAACCTCCTGCAGAAATTCCCACGTAAATATCAAAATCGGTCACCTTTTTATTTACCAAATAATCATTAAGCGCTTTCAATCCACCCGCCTTGAAAGCACCGCCAGACACGGCTCCGCCAGCAAGCACAAGGGCTGTTCTTGCATGAAGTTTCTTTTTGGAAAGATCACTCTTCTGGATAATTGTTATTCCCATGAATCCCCTTTTTTATCTTTTCCGATGGGAAAAGAGCTAATTTTGACAGAATGTGTCAATAGTAATTGCGAAGCTATTGAATTGCAAAGGCTTTTTTAAACCCGTTTTAACAGATCCCTGAAAGAAGATTTTTTGACGCAGTTTTTACCAGCGCTTATCTCTCAATTTTTGTAATTCATAAAGCGCGCCTTTGTTATCTTCGTATAAATGAAGGGCTTCTTTGAAACGGTCGTAGGCCTCTTTTTCTTTTCCTTCCTTTAAATCCAGGCGTCCCAAATCTGCCACCGCGTAGGAAGCCCACTCGGGCGTGGGTTTGTGGGCAATAAAATCCTCATACCACTTACGCGCTTCGGAATAGTTTCCATCCATAAAAAAACTTTTAGCCTTGAAAAATCGTGGAAGATTAATATCGGGATGAGCATTGAGCACAGCATCGAACATTTTATGCGCCTCTACAAAATTTCTTTGTGACGCATACAAATCTCCCAAAATATTTTTAAAAATAACATTGTCAGGGTATTTTTTCAGCAGATCCAGAAGAAGGTTTATCGCTTTTGCATTTTGTCTTCCTTCATAATAACAAAAGGCCAAAGAGGCCTCCGCCAACGCATTCACAACTCGACCTTCCCTCATTGCTTTTTCCACTTCTGCCAGACCTTGCGCCCGCTTGTCCGAAAAGAAAGGAAGGAATTTGAAACGATTCGTGAACACACTTCGCCAGTAGTCAAACATTCCCAAACCCAAATAGACATCCGCAAAAGAAGGATCTTTTTGTAGGGTTTTTTCCAGAGCCTTGCGGGCAGTTCCTGCTTCCGAGAGTGCCTTAAAAACCTGGTCTTTTCTCATTAAATAAAAACCACGAATCCCCGCAGAGGCACCTGCCAGAAACAAATCCCAGGCGGATGAATCCGGATTGCGGAGAACTTTATCCACAATTTCTTTATTTTTTGCAGAAAGCTCCAAATAGTCTTTGTCGAATCGAAAATCAAAATTTTCGAACATCCGTGATTGTAATACGGCCATTTGGCCAAAAGTCCCCAAAGTGGAATCTGGATAATCATTTTCTATTTTTTTAAAATAAGCGATGGCCTCGTCGTATTTCCGGGCCAAAATCAAATCGCGCCCCTGAATTCCCAGTTTTTCCAACTCCGTTAAAGGCGCAGGCTGAGTAACAGGAATGCTGCCGCTTTGAGCGGCTAACGACCCTTGAAAAAGGAGAGAAAATATTAAAACAATCCCAAAGATTTTAGACAGGCGACGCATTTTTAGATCCTATTCTCCACTCCACAAAATCCATCCACAAT
>CAYPXN010000131.1:0-5080 GCA_964414715.1 uncultured Pseudomonadota bacterium
CCAAACTGCTTTTCAATCGATTGCAGTGCAAGATGAATGGCTTTTTCTTTTTCGTTCTGGTTCATGGCTTCCATATGATTGTCTCCCTCTGAAAATAATAAAATTTGTCTCAACTATTGATCTGTAAACTTAAAAAATGACCCTAACCCTTGTCAACCCAGATTTGGAAGGAATTTTTCTGGAAGTCAAAACTTAGTGTGCAATATTTTTCTTCAAATGATTCACATCTTTTTTGAGCTTTCGATGCTCCGTAGAAAGGGTCACAATATCATGGGAAAGAGATTCAAAAACCTTGTTCAACTCATCTTTAGTTGCCATTTTGGAATTTACCTCTTCTAAATCTCTCTTGAGCTCATGATATCGGTAGGCATTCAATTCCTGTTCACTCACTACAATTTTGAATACTTGCTGGATTTCTGTTTTTAATCCACTCTGAACTTGCTGAACATTTACCTCTAGTACTTTTAAACCATCTTTCGTATCTCGCAGTTCTTCCTTCACCTCAAGCAGACCCCCTTTCATCTCAATCATCACTTGTTGCATACTCAACATGCTTTGACTTATGACTTGAATGGAATCTTTAATTTCTTTGATCTCGTTCTTCATAGTTTTATCCTAATCGCTAAATTGTTAATCATTTCTCTTTGCCGAAGCAATAGTTCTTTTAACAAAGCACAAAGGATGCCAAAGATTAAAAGTGCTTTACTTTCAGGAAATAAGAAAAAATATCCAAAATCTGGAAAAATTTTCCAAATTCTGGATTTTAATTTCCAGATTTTGGAAACTCATTGGAAAAATGGAATTCCTTCAATTTTGTATAGAGAGGTCCTAAGGAAGTAAGCTGACTCTTAAAAAGAGCGAAATGTGTAACCTGAAAAGTCCCCAACTCCACCTTTTCATATTCTTCCAAAGCTTTTTGCCATTTGGATCGGTCGCTCAAAGCTTTAATTCTTCCCAAACTGATGTGAGGCTGAAACTCTTTCTGTTCTGCCTGAAAAGGCAAATCACTCAACACATTCACAAGTTGGTGTTGAAGCCTTTTAAGTGGAACCAAATCTCCGGCAAGTCCCAACCAAAAAACCTTGGGTTTTTGGATCGAAGGAAACAAACCGATACCCTTTAAAGCGAAGTTCATGGCTGAAAACTTTGTAGCAAGCTGTGAAAGACGAGGGCTAAGATCTTCGTCCAACATTTTTTCTTCCACATTTCCTAGAAAGCGCAAAGTAAGATGCATATGGGAAGGATCCACCCACTTCACATCCGGCAACTGGCGATGCAAACGGGCAAAAGATTCATAAATTTTTTTTCGAAGTTCCTCAGGAATTTCAATCGCCAGAAAAGAACGAATCATAATTTTAAATGAACACTACTGTTTGAGTAAATATTTACGAATCCAATTAAGAGCTACCGAAGACACAATCAGCTTAAACCATTCCCGATTGGTGGGATAATGAAATTTCTTTACCTCAATTTCTTCAGGTCCTGCGAGTGCTATAAAAACTGTTCCGACAGGTTTCTCTTCAGAGCCTCCCCCAGGTCCTGCAATTCCCGTCACCGCCAAAGCCAAATCCGCCTGAAATTTTTGTCGAACCCCTTCTGCCATTTCAGAAGCGGTTTGGGCAGAAACAGCACCAAATTGTTCCAAAGTATCCGTCAAAATTCCAAGTTCTGAAATTTTGACCTCGTTGGAATATGCCACAATGCCGCCCACAAAATATTCGGATGCACCCGGAACATTGGTAATACGATGGGCAAGCAATCCTCCGGTACAAGACTCCGCCAATGCCAACTTCATCTTTTTATCTTTCAATAATTTACCCACCACTTGTTCCAGACTTTCATCTTCTTCGCTGTAAACATACTCACCCACCACGCTACGCAATTGTTTGAGAGCATCCGACAAGTAACGCTGGGCTTCCAACTCATCGTGACCCCAACTCGAAACCTTCAAAAACACCTCGGGTACCGAAACACGAAAGGCCAACTTGGTATTTCCCAAAGCCACACGATCTTTTAACAAAGGTTGGATCAAATGATCGAGCTTTGCTTCTTCGGCACCAAAACATTTCAGCGTTTTACTTTTAAAAAAAGTCGCTTTTTGGCTGCTTTTCAAGGAAGGCAAAATCCAGTTGAGAAAAATTTCCTTCATCTCTTTGGGAACACCCGGAAGGAAATAATAATTCACTCCCTGATATTCCACTCTCACTCCCGGCGCAGACCCTACCGGATTAATATAGGCTTCCCCTCCCTTGGGAATCAGGGCTTGTTTCTCCTGATTCGGGGTCATAGTTCTTCCGCGAGAAGTATAATAATGATCAAGTTGGGCAATCACTTCCGGATGTTTTTCGAGAGAAAGACCAAATGTTTTGGCGGCAATCTCCACTGTAAAATCATCTACCGTAGGTCCCAAGCCTCCCGTGGAAATGACTACATTCACTTTCGAAGCTGCTGCCAACAATTCTTCACGGATCACTTTTTCATCGTCGGCAATCGTCACATGACGAAGCACTTCAAAACCTTGTTTCCAAAGCTCTTCAGACAACCAAGCGGCATTAGTGTTTACAATATCACCCGAAACTACTTCGTTACCTATGGAGAGAATTTGTATTTTCATATCAATCTTATCAATACCTGCATCACTAAATTTGCAAACACACCTGCCAGCAAGTCATCTCCCACCACTCCCCATCCACCTTTCCATTTTTGATCAATCAAGCGGATGGGCCAGGGTTTGAGCATGTCAAAAAATCTAAAAACCAAAAAAGCCATCAAGGCATACTTCCAGGCGAAGGGAATAAAAAGAAGCGTCACCAGATAACCTGCTATTTCATCGATCACTATTTTTTGGCTATCATGTTGAGCAAAAATACCTTCTGCCAAACCCGCTACCCAAATGGAAAAAAGGGAAAATGTAAAAGTAAAAAGCAAAAAATGCCAAGCCGGCAAATGCGCAACAGCCGCATATAATAAAACTGCTACCGCAGTTCCATAAGTCCCCGGCATGCCTGGCAAAAACCCGACCCCTGCTCCGGTGGCGAAAAACAGGATGATGTTTCTATTCATCCATTTAGCATAGATGTTTTCAATTATTGTGGAAATAAAAAATTAGCGGATGCGTCGATAAACAAAAAGGGCATTGGGTCTGTCACTGGAACCCGTGGGTAAAACATAATCAGCGTTCTTGGCGTAAGCTTCATTCACAGGAGATTGATACACTACTTGCCACAAGCTCGAATCAAACTTCAGGGCACGGGTTTGAGCCTCAAAAACTCCCCTCCCGTTTTGAATCACTAAATAGCCCCCTACTTCTACATCTCGCCCCAGATAAGAACTTAACTCATAACCTTCTGGTATAATAAAAGAACCATAATTAGGATTAGACCAATAGCTCGCCCTTACTCCCAAAGCATCGTTCATTGAGCCTTTATCAGTTCGATGAATTCTTGCTCTCATTTCTACACTTAAATCATCTTCTGAAATAAATTCATCTGCTTTCACAATATCATCGGGTTCTTTTGTCCAAACATGAGTTCCCAATCTAGCCAATGTTACGAAAGTAAAAGGAATTGGACCATGAGCATTGTCAACCGCTCTCATACGACCTTCTGGAACATAAGCCATTAACAAACGATGCAATGCTTCCAATCGTCTAAATTGAAAATCACCCGTTACAATACCCTCAAAAATTCTATCAATAATATCCATGGTAGGTTTTTCACTTGGTACTTGTTTGAGTAAAGCCTGAATAGCCATGTCCATGGAAGCTGCTGGCACCCTAAAACCTTCGGACAAATTTCTTTCCACATAAGAAAGAGAATCGGGAGGTCTCATTGTATCTTCATCTTCCCTGTCCGGATTGAATGATTCGGTTCTGTTAAAGGCATTTTTCGGTATTACAAAACGAAAAGCAGAACCCTCGCCTGGAATACTTCTCACCCACAAAGGTCCCCAAGCACGTTCCCTCAAAATCTGAATAACCGAGGCAACCCCATGTCCGCTGCTTCCATTTACTTCTTTGCGCGCTTCTCTATAACCATCCTCTCCCAAACGATCAAAATTCTCAGGCAAAATTCCAATTCCCTGGTCAAACACTGTCATTTCCAGATCCCCTTCTCTGATAAAATGAGCGGTAATTCTGGGAAGCAATGCTTCCGGACCTTTCGCGGGATCTGAATATCGAAGGGCATTACTCAATAAATTTCCCATGACGTCCATCAGGGCAAATTCCAACTCCGGATCTTCATGGAGTAAAACTTCCTGGAAACGACAAGAAATACCCGGGAGAGTATCGATAGGAATTCCTGCCCGACTCGCCAAAGCCGTTGCAATTCCAGCCCCTTCACTCACTGCACTTGAAATACTTAAATAAGTCGACGTTTCTCCTGCGTGGATCAGACCTTCATTTAATACCATCCCTTTCTCCAGAAAACTCACCTCTGCATTCAAGGTCAGCAGGGCCGAAAGACGATTATTTAAGTCATGCAAAACTTGTCTCACCCCCGGTCCATCCAAAACTTCCTCACCCTCAACAACAAGACGATGATCTTCCATCCATTTCCAGGTTTCCCCGTAAGACCTCAAATCTTTCGTCCATTTTTGATCCAATCTTTTTATTTCACCGAGACGTCCTCTTTGTCCCTCATCCAAAGAATTACCCAACTTCAATGCCTCATTCATGACCATTAATTCAGGAAGCACGCCATGCATCCATGTACGCATTTCTCCATAATGGGCATAAATATTTTTACGAAGTAATTTTGCAATATTGGGACTATACAAACCCCGTATGTGATAGAATTGTGCTTCCGTTGCCGAAACTTCAGCTTGAATCGTATTCCACTGTTCATGAAGACTTCTTAAAAAGGAATGTACCGATTCAAAATCAGCCGTCGAAGGAATTTCAATGACGGTCCCCACAGTCTGATCTCTTGAGACTTGAACATCTTCTACGGAAAACTCTCGGGGAAATTCCCGATACCGGAGTCGCATTCCTCCCACTTCCATGCGCAAACTTCGATACTGAGCTGCCTGAGGAAGAAGTTCCAACCATAATCTTGCTGTAGCATGAAGGCTTTCCGGT
>CAYPXN010000132.1:0-7613 GCA_964414715.1 uncultured Pseudomonadota bacterium
CGGAATTTTATATGGGGGAAGTTGTGACGGGGCAATTTGCATTGCAGTGGGGTTTTACAATAGTGGAAGTGCAACCCATCCCTTGCTAGCGCTGAGTACGGATTCTGGAAGTTCTTGGAGTTTTCCCACTTCTATTACTACACCCAACACGACTCCCAGCTATGGTGACTACGGTAATTTGCTCAGTGCGAGTTGTTCGGGAACGCTTTGCATTGCCGCAGGGAGTTATAGAGCGGCGGACAGCTCCTTCTATCCCTTGGCCGCCGTCAGCCAAGATTCGGGTTCTACTTGGAACTTTCCCACTTCGATTACGAATGCGGCTCTTACGCCGCCCAGCAGCGGACTGAGCACTGTTTTCAATGGCGCCAGTTGCTACGCGAGTACCTGTATCGCCGTGGGAAGTTATTATACTGTAAGCTCGGTGAGTTATCCTTTACTTGCGGTGAGCCAAGATTCGGGCTCTACCTGGAGCTATGTGAATGCCGTTCCCGCTGATTTTAGTGGGAATGGGTATTTGTATGGGGCGAGCTGTATCGGTACGACTTGCATCGCAAGCGGCTATTATAATGATACGCTCTCCGTGGAACGTCCTCTCTTGATGCTCAGTCAGGATTCCGGTTCTATTTGGAGTTTCCCTGATATCAGTAGTAGCCTTCCTGTGGATTTTAACTTTGGCTTGTTTTATGGCGCAGGCGGGGGATATTGAGAAATGAAAAAAACTTTTCTTCGTTTTACTCTTTATGTGTTGTTCTGCTCACCTATTTTCTTTTTGTTAACCGGCGCCAGTGATTTGGGTGGGGGAGGCTGTAATTCTTCTTCCTCGCAAACTTTTTCCGTCGGGGGAACGCTGAGCGGTCTTACGGGAGAGTTGGTTTTACAAAATAATGGCGGAGATAATTTAACACTCAACAAAGATGGCAGCTTCACGTTTGCGACGGGTCTTAGTAGTGGCAGCGCTTATAATGTAACAGTCCTTCAAAATCCCGAGGGAGAGCTGTGCACTGTTTCAAAGGGGAGCGGCACGGTCGCAGATGCAAATATCACCAATATAAGCATCGTGTGCTCAGTGAATAGCTTCACGGTGGGTGGAACAATCAGTGGACTTTCGGGAACCCTCGTTCTGAAAAATAGTGATGGGCAAACGGCGAGCGTCACGGATGCATCGACTTTTCAATTCGCCAACGCTTTAGCAAATGGATCGACTTATGAGGTAACGGTAGAAACGCAACCCAGCAACTACACTTGTACCGTGACACATGGCTCTGGGACCATCAGCGGCGATAATGTCTCCAATGTGAATGTCTACTGTTATAGTTTTGCATCCCTCATTGTTTATGCGACGCTCATAGATCAAGTAAATCAATATAGTGTGAACCCGGTAGATGGACTTTTATCCTCTGGTACAATCGCAACCACTAATACAGCGGTAGTATTAGCGTTTGCAACAGTAGGTGACCTTCAATATGCTTATGCTACGGATCAGGGGGGCAGTATTATTTATCGATGTTCTATTAATACAGATGGAACATTGAGCTCTTGTGTTTCTGCTGTGAGCGATAGCTCACTCATCGGCTCAGGTCCACGGGGCATTGCTTTTGCCACAATCAATGGTACGCAATATGCTTATATTACGGATATTAATAATAGCGTTATATTTCAGTGTTTCTTTAATAATAGTTTAAATGGACTTTTTGATGGTTGTGCGCAGGCGAACCCTGTTATGTCAGGAGGCTTTTCTTCACCCGTAGGCATTTCATTTGCTACAGTAGGCAGTAGTCAATACGCCTATGTTGCCGATGTTGGAATACCTGCCGTATTTCAATGTAGTCTTGATAATACTACAGGAGTCGTTACGGCATGCTCTTCAACACCCACCAGTCCTCCTGGTTGGACACCTGCTTATATCATACTGAAATCCACTCTTGGTACAAGGTATGCCTATGTTGCGAGCCAAGTACCCGCCGCTATTTATAAATGCGCAGTCAATAGCGATGGATCTCTCTCCTCTAGCTGCACGATCACACCCCAAATAAATCCTCCCAGTGGAATCAATTGGCTCCCTGGATACATTGCTTTTGCAACATTTTCGGGTACACAATACGCTTATATTGCCAGTGCAAATGGATCCGGTGGCGGTGGGATCTATCAATGTATTGTAGATAACGATGGCGAATTTCAAGATTGTCAGCTCACAGGAGGGCCATTTGCATATCCTCCTTCTTACCCCATTAGCGTTGTACTTAGATTTAATTAAGGGAGCTAGCGAAGGGTGTCGGACATCTAGAGTTTAGGAAGTCCGACGCGCTGCTTCGATTTTTGCGATATCGATTTTCTTCATCTGCATCATCGCCTCAAACACACGCTTGGCCACTGCGGGATCCGGATCGCTGACTCCTTGGCTTAAAACGATGGGCGTGATCTGCCAAGCAATTCCCCATTTGTCTTTGCACCAGCCGCATTGACTTTCTTCTCCGCCGTTGTTCACGATGGCGTTCCAATAACGATCGGTTTCGGCTTGATCGGTGGTGGCAACTTGAAAGGAGAAGGCTTCGCTGTGCTTAAACATGGGCCCGCCGTTCAGTCCGATGCAAGGAATTCCCATCACGGTAAACTCCACCGTGATCACATCGCCTTTTTTTCCGGAAGGATAGTCTGCAGGTGCAAGGTGCACGGCGTTTACGGAGGAATTCGGAAAAGTCTTCGCATAAAAATTCGCCGCTTCTTCGGCGTCTTTGTTGTACCAGAGGCAGATGGTGTTTTTGGGTGGGTGCATGTTTATTTTTCCAATCTTTATTGAGTTCGTAAAGTGCCGATACGCATTCTTGTCATGATTATAAACAAGGATACTTATAGCATCTCCACCAAACAATAATAGATATTGTACTCAGGCCAAAAATAGCTAAACTTTGCTTATGGAGAATGAAAAGCATTGGATTGTTTATTTAATCATTATTCCAATATTGTATTGGATGGGCTGGTTTGATTTTTTAAATACCCATTTCAACATTTTTAATAATCATCAAATATCGTATCAAATCATGTGTGATGGTTCAAATAATGCAACCCTAAGAAGACAAGATTATAAAATTCTACCAACAGAACAAATGGTATTAATGAATTCAGAAATAGGCCCTGAAAAAACTAAGGACTGTACTATATATGATAAGGATAACTGGAATTGTAAAATTAGTAATACTCAAGTGCAAATGAGAAATGGTAATTTTTTTCCAACCTTAGGAAGAGATAAAGAAGGATTTTCATGGAGAGAGATTTTTTACCTCCATTACTTTTACTTAAAGACATTTAAATCTCAGAGTGACATTAATAAATATTGTCCGATTATTTAGATTTAATCGCACTTTTCCATAAAAACAAGATTTGTAGGTGTAGGTGGGATGGATTTTGGCTAACACACACTTGTACGTTTAAATTCCTAAAGCTTTTATTCTTACTTCTAATTTGTCTTTTAACTCCTCAGGAGTTTTCCAAATAATATGATTGTATTGGCGAGTGTCAAAGTGCAGTTTTTTTTCATCTTCTTCCTTTGCAGTCCAAATTACATTTAATCCTAAGCCTCTTGCGAAGCCTGCTTCATAATAAACTCCATGTTTATTATGTGTAAAATCTGCTACAATGAATCTTGCTTTTCTGATTTCAGCTTCAATCTTGTCACAAATTTTTTCATTGTGTTCTTGTTTGTCTATTCTCAATGGAGTGTATCCACAGTTTTCTATTGCAGGTTTTATGGCATCTTCCCATATCTCTTCTAGAGACGGATCAAACGACATCGCAATAAATACCTTCTTCGATTCTTTGCTTACGAGACCTCGTAATAATTCATATATTTTATTAAAACCTTTCCTAGTTATTTCGACTCTGTAGGGCAAACCTTGGTTTTGATCGAAATGAATTAGTTTATCTTCGAGAAGTTGAATAAGGACAAATCGGAAACCTTCTTGGTCCTCTGAAATGCAAAATGGTAAATCTGGAGCGTCTAAGAGATGTGAATGTCCAATTCTATCACCAATTACATGGTAAAAATTCAGTAACGTAACTTCCATTTTGTCATCAATTTTTTCAGGCCACCAAGTTTTTAGAATTTCATCAATATTTCTGGCATTTTCTGAAGATTGATTTGGTCCTTTATCAACGTAGTAATAAAGTCTTATTTTAGTTTTTAAATAGTGATGGCAATTATAAGCAGCCAACTTTAATTGATCTTTTGTAGACAAAAAGCTTACATGGTGGATTGCAGAATCTGTAATTTCGTATTCTCTGCAATAAGGGCAATTAACAACTGATTTTTGACTAAGAGTCCCGTAAGGAGTAATTGTTAAATCTTTTCTTTGTTTGCAAAAGAAACATCTAATTTCAGGCATGTGCACACCTTTATATGGCTAAAATTGTATAACCGGAGGCATTTACTGAGTAAATTACAATTTGGGTGAATTCCAAAACAAAAAAACCGCAAGAAGCTTTCTTCTTCTCTTTTCAATGAGTGCGCGAGGCGGGACTAAAGCCCTTTCTAAAATACCCCCACGCAAGCAAGTCAATAAGAAGCGGAATTCCCAAATCATTCAAATATAAAAACACTCCGCTGTTGTAAGGTGAATGGTCACCTTTCGTCAATTGAACGAAGTGTCCATATGCGGCGCCGTAGAGAAAGATAGAGGAGATGATCACCGTCGCCAACCAAAAAGAACCGCGAAACCAAATACACAAAATTCCCGCTACCCCCACCGCAAGATTGGCCATCGCCACTTCAAATTGAAAGGGACTTCCGGGTGCCCAACCAATTTGTTCCGCTGTTTGCGCAGCGAGAAAAGTGTGGAAGCCCGCAGCGGCGAGTCCTGAAACTCCAATGCAAAACACAATGAGATATAAAAGATAAAGCTCTAGCGTTCTTTCTTTGCTTTTGGAAAAAATAAAATGAAGCGTGGCTCCGATGAAAGCAAAGGCAAGATAGAAAATAGAAATCATGGAAGAATGATAGGAAAAATCAGGAAGAAGACCAAATGAAAATTAATATAAGCGGGTGTCCGACGTGATAACAATCCGTCGAAAATTAACAGGGTCACTAAAAAAAGAAAAAGCCTCCGATATTTAAATATCAAAGGCTTTCAAATGTGCGCACATCAAAACTTTGTTTTGAGTACAGCAAATTTTCTAGGCATACCGTGCAGCCTGGGGCTGCCCGCTCTGCCTGAAAATGTGCGCGGGGCGGGACTGGTTTTCGCTTGATGCTTCAACCACTTCCTCGTCGCTGCTTACGCCATGCTCCTCGGTTGTCGAATCCGACAAGTCTAAGAGTTAACTTCTTAAAAAATAAGAAGATTAAAAAACACGGTGCCTTATAGGTGCCCTGAATTTGAGAATTATTAGTCATGCATTACACTATAAAATAACATTTTTAAAAATTTAGTGTAATAAACCATGTTGATTTTTATACACGGCTACACTAAAATAGTTAAAACCCATTATTTTAGTGTATTATGGAAGCTATTTTAAACGCCCTTGAAGAAGAAAAAAAAGAAGCTCAAAAACTTTTAAAAAAGTATGAGCAGGAATTTGCTTTGCTGCATGAGGGGGCCTTTTTTATTCGTAAAATAGGCAAACAGACTTATGGTTATGTGACTTTTTCTGAAAAAGGTGAAGTGAAACAAAGATATTTGGGGAACTTAGAGCCCGAAGAAGTGAAACATCACAAAGAAGCGGCACAACGAAGAAAAAAACTGAAGGGCTTAATGAAACAAGTTCAAAAGCAATTGAGTTTCTTAGAGAAGGCGTTGAGACATGCTGGCAAAAAAGGCTAAAGAAGTACTCATTACTTTACAAAAAGCAGGCTTTTTAAAAGATGTGCTTTTGATCGGCAGTTGGTGTGGTTCCTTTTATTCTGCTTATTTTGAAAAAGAAAAATTTAATCCCACTATTCAAACTTTGGATATTGATTTTCTGATTCCTGAACCGAAAAGAATTTCTTCCAAAGATACTTCTCTTACGTCACTTTTGGAGCCCTTGGATTTTGATATGGAATTCACAGGCTCCGGATGGACTCGTTTTGTACATCCAGAATTGCGAGTTGAATTTTTGGTACCCAGATTAGGGCCTCAGTCGGATGATCCCAAGTTAATTAAAGAATGGTCCATTAAAGCGATGCCTCTCAGGCACACCCACGTGCTTACAAAGTACATGATACAGTTAGATTTGTCTGGGGTAAAAGTGAAACTGCCTCATCCTGCTGCTTTTGCCCTCCATAAGCTTTTTGTTTCAGGACGGAGAAAAGAAAAAGGAAAGGCAATTCGAGACCTAGAATTGGCTTCACGGCTTTTGGAAGTATTAAAAAAACAGGGTGAATTTAAAATATTGAAGAAGGTTTGGGAGTCGTTTACCAAAAATGAAAGAATCGAAATTTTGAAGATTATTGATTCACACGAACATTTACTGTGGTTAAAGGAAATTTTGAAAAATTAGAAAGAGAGTGTGGTCACCAAATCGAATAGAAAATAAAAAAGGCCTTGATTTACAAGGCCTTCTATGTGCGCGGGGCGGGACTCGAACCCGCACAGGTTGCCCTACTAGCCCCTCAAACTAGCGTGTCTACCAGTTTCACCACCCGCGCAATTTGGGTCACCTTTCATAAATTTGTTTATGCTGCGTCAGTGCTCATCAAGCGTCCTCGACGTACCAACAGTACGCCTGCGGGGCTTTCTTCGCGCTTCCTTGCCTAAAGCAAATTTCTGAAAGGCTCTCCAGCGTAAATCTTGTTCCAAACCCGAAATAAATTCGGTTTTGGAAATAAACTTACGCAATTAATTTTTTTAAAAGATCAAAATCAAAAAAACTAAACTTATTTCTTCTTTTTCTTCGGAGCTGATTCGGTAGCTTTCGATTCTGCTACGTTTTCCAAAGTGGCTGCAGCAGGAGCGGCTTTACTTTCAGTTTTTACAGCCTGACTTTCAGCTTGAGATTCAGCAGAGGCAGATTCCGCTATCGGTGTTTTCGGAGGAATGGTCATTCCTTGAATCACGGAAGAGCTGCTTTTTTGTTTGGACAAGTTTGCCAAGTAAATGCTGGTCATTAAAAATATTGCGGCAGCGCCGGTCGTCACTTTTGAAAGAAAAGTGGCTGCACCGCGAGGGCCAAACACATTCTGTGAAGAGCCACCAAAGGTGGCACCAATGTCAGCTCCTTTGCCGGCTTGCAACAAAATGACCACAATCATGAAAATACAAACAAAAAAATGTATGAATAAAATAAAACCGCTCATTCCAAATCCTTCCAAAACTAAGGTCAATTTCAAGGGGACCCTAAATAAAACCAAATTAACATTTAGGCAAGTATTTGTTTAAAAAGGCAAATTACTCGGAAAATTGAATGATTTTCGCGAATTCATCTGCCACCAGAGAAGCGCCGCCCACCAAACCCCCATCGAAATCATGAGCTTTCATCAAACCCTAGATATTGGAGGCTTTCACAGACCCGCCGTAAAGCAGGCGGATATTATTGGCGGTAGGGGCATCGTAAAGTTTTGCCACAAAATTTCGGATAAAAGAATGCACTTCGTTTGCTTGTGCGGGAGTCGCATTGTTGCCGGTGCCAATGGCCCAGACGGG
>CAYPXN010000133.1:0-6280 GCA_964414715.1 uncultured Pseudomonadota bacterium
CACCTCTGAAGGAAGTAAGTCATAACCCTTGCCCTTTTTGCCTTTTGCTAAACCCGCAAAAAAATCTCATTTTTTTAGCTTGTTTAGCTAAAGATTGAATAATTCAAAAAATGTATGTGTAGTTTGTTCGAGAAGCAGGTAATTTTGTTGCTATTTTTTTTAGGGAAAAAACACAAAAAGAGATGTAATAATTTGTGACAGTATGTGTAAAATATTGATTCATGCTTTCAGAACTTCAAAGATCCTTTGAAAAGCTTCACAAGGTCCTGATTCAAAAGGGAAAATTTAGTTCTTTATATCGAGTTGAAAAAGACGGGAAATCTTTTGCTCTCAAGCTTTACTCTGAAAATGCACCACTAGACCTATTAAAGGAAGCAGAGATTTTAGAATCTTTAAATCATGAAAACTGGGTTCATCTTGAAGAAAATCATAGCAAAGAACAGCCCCCTTATTTTTTATCCGAATGGTTTGAAGGAAAAACATTGTATGATGTGAATTCCCAAGAAAATTTTCGGCTTATTCTTTCTGTTTTCTACCAAATTATTTCTGCCTTGGATTATTTACATTCAAAATCCTGGATTCATGGGGACCTCAAGGGAAGTAATATTTTATGCTCTGAAGAAAAAATCAAAATTATTGATCTGGGTTTTGCAAAAGACTTTAGAAAAGAAGGAAGTGTAAGTTTGTCGGGCACTCCCGCTTACATGGCCCCGGAATTATTTATCCAGAAATGCACGAGTCCCTCGAGTGATTTTTATGCGCTAGCAATTCTTTGTTATCGTTGGATTGTGGGAGATTATCTTTTTCAGCAGGAAAATATTCAGGAAGTGTTGCGTTGGCATCTTTTTGAAATTCCCAAAAACATTCATTCTTTTCGAAATTATATCCCTATTGAATTTGGTGACTTGCTTCTACGCATGCTTGCGAAAAATCCAGAAGAGAGACCGGTTTCCAAGGAGATTTTTGAATTTCTCAATGAGAAGTTTAAATTACCTATTCCCGATTTTGTTCATGGTGTGGGGGCTTCTGCAAGCATTCAAGCGGAATCTTATGAATTATTGGGAGAAGCAATTCGTTTCTATGAATCTCAGGCAAGTCTGAATCCTGAAGAAAAAATTAACCTGGGAGAATTGTATTATCGGCAAGGACATTTGGAAAAGGCTTTGGATCTTTTAAAGGGGGAAAAGGGGCTAGATGCCAGTTTGATCATAATCAAAGTGTTGACCCGGCGTGGAAAATTTCACGAGGCAGAGAAATTATTGGAAGAATTTGAAAGGAACTTTGGATCCTCTCTTTCTTCGAAACAAAAAGGAGTATTTTTTAATTCAAAGGGGGTTTTGGATTTTTATTTGGGAAAAATGCAGGAAGCAGGAAAGTCATTTCAGGAAGCGGAAAGAGAATCTCAAGCCCGTCAGGATTATTCTCAATTAGCGGTTAGTTATAATAATCTAGGGAATATTTTGTTGGAAAGAGACGAGCAGGATCAGGCTTTGGAATATTTCAAGCAGGCGATTACTTATACTGCAAAGTCTGGGGACCGAATTCATGAGGGAATGTTTCGCATGAGCTTGGGATATTTTTACCATCGTTTACATCAAATTCCTTTGGCTTATGATTGTTATGTTCAGAGCATTGAGATTTTGGAAGCAGTCGGACAAAAAAATGAAAAAGCAAGAAGTCTGCTCAATTTTTCAAATTTATTAATCGAAGCGAATGATTTGTCTCAAGCCTTTAAAGTTCTTAAAGAAGCCCAAGCAATTTTTCAGAAGAAGAAACTGGATTATTTGTTTGCATACAGCTTTCTCATTGAAGGGGATATTTTTTTCAAACAGGGAAGTTATCTTCAAGCGCTTTCGCTTTTTGAGTCTGCAGAAGTTCATTTGAAAAATTTAAATCGTGTCTCTGACGTGTTGTGGGCTCTGTATCATCAGGTGGAGTGCAAACTTTCTTTGGGTAAAAAAAAGGAAGCTCTTCATGTTTTTGAGAAGATAAAAAAATATCCAGAACGAGAGAGTGACATTCTCCTGCAAGAAAATCTTCGGGATTTGGAAAGGAATTTTTCTATGGAAAATAATTCTTATCAAAAAAGCTATGCCTTGTTTTCTTTTCAGAAGGAAATTGAAGACTTGCAAAAAGATTTGCTGGGTGAATTGGACCTGTCGGTACTGGTGGAAAAAATTCTCGATAAAATGATTCTTTTGACTCATGCCGAAAGAGGTTTTGTGATTTTAAAAGAAAATGAAGAAGCTCGAATCGCGCTCGCTCGCAATATGGATCAGGCGAGTTTGGAAGATTCTCCTCAACAAATCAGTTTTTCCATTGCAAAAGAAGTGATGAAAAAAGGGGAAGCCATTCTTACGGTGGATGCTTTGGAAGATTCCCGTTTTTCTGTGGTAAGTTCCGTTCATCATTTGAAGTTAAGATCTATTTTTTGTTTACCTTTTAAAAACAAGGACCAAGTGTTGGGGGCAATTTATCTAGATCATCGAGGTCAAAGTGGTGTTTTTCAAATTTCTCTTTCTGAAAGCTTGAAACCTTTCACCGAAATGTTGGGAAAAATACTTTTGAATGCCCGCCGTTTTTTTGAAGTCGAAAAAAATCTGAAAGAAACCGAGAAAAAATTAGAGGCCGTAGAAGTAGAGCTTCGCCTTAAGTACAATTATCAAAATATTGTGGGTCAAGATCCCAAGATGAAAGAGGTGTTTTCCATTCTGGATCGCGTGACGGATGTTGAAGTGCCGGTGGTGATTCTGGGAGAAAGCGGTGTGGGTAAGGAATTGTTGGCAAAAGCCATTCATTATAATGGAAATCGTTCAAAGCAGCCCTTCGTGTCCATGAACTGTCAGGCAATTCCCGAAAATCTTTTTGAATCCGAACTTTTTGGTTATGTCCGCGGGGCGTTTACAGGAGCTATTTCGGATCGCATGGGTTTGGTAGAGCAGGCGCATCGAGGAACTCTTTTTTTGGATGAGATCGGTGATATGCCTTTAACTCTTCAAGGTAAATTGTTGAGGGTCTTGCAAGAAGGAAAGATTCGTCGTTTGGGAGATCGTGAAGAGAAGGTGGTAGATATTCGTGTGATTGCTGCGACCCATCGTGATTTAAAAAAGATGATGAGTGAGGGAAGTTTTAGGGAAGATTTGAGGTTTCGTTTAAGTGTCGTAGTAATTCAGGTTCCTTCTTTGATAGAGCGTAATGAAGATTTGCCCCTGTTGGTGGATTATTTTTTGGGAGCTTTTTCGAAGTTACATAAATGTCCCAAAAAGAAAATCAGTTCCGAAGCTTTGAGTTTGCTGTCTCGTTACTCTTGGCCTAGAAATGTTCGTGAATTGGAAAATACTCTTACCAATGCCTGTGTGTTTTCAAAGAATGAAGTAATCGGAGAAAATGATTTCCGTTATAAGAAAGAGTTATTTGAAGATCTTGCGCTTCCTCAGATAAAACAAACTGCGGAAATGGCACTTGAGAGTTATTTAAAATTTCCCTATCGGGAGGCAATTCAGTTTTTTGAAAAAAAACTGATTCATCATGCTCTGATTGCTTCTCAGGGAAATATTAGTCAGGCTTCGCAAGCCTTGCAAATTGCCCGTCCCCAACTTTCTCGTCTGGTGAAAAAATTTAGAATTAAAGTGTAATTTATAGTTACACCTACTTTCTTTTAAGTCTTTTTTGAGAATATGGGAAACTTTTATAAGTTATTGATATAACTCGTTTTTTATTTATTAAAATGGCCAGCTTTAACTTGGTATAGTCTTTGCTCATGTAAGTGACGAGGATCATGGTTTCTAAAGTTAAAGAAGGGTAAAATATAGGTTATGAGTTTAAGATTAAGAAAAATATTTTTCTCCCTTTTGTTATTGGGCATTCTCGCTACAGCGATGCAAGCGTGTGGAGGGGGAGCACCTGGAGGAAGTGGAAATCCTGCTTCTCCTACACCTCCGGTTCCTGTTTTTGGTGATTTTGTTTTGAATGTGGCAACTTCCAATCCTGGTGCAACTGCTTCAGTATCTTCTCAAAACATTCGAGCCAACTCGGTGGCTTTCCAGAACAATGCCATTCTTTTATCGGAAACCCGAAATGTGATTAGCGATATTTCCTTTAAACCCACCGATGAATCTAGTGCCGAACTCGATTTTCCTGGAATGTATGTGGTGGAATTAATTACGGGGGGGAATATAGTGAACCAGGTTTTTCCGACTTTTGATCCCAAGCAAATTGCTTTCACCAGTTATAATGAATACGAGATGAAATTTGATAAACTTGAAGCCAGAAGTATTCCCGCGGGTCTTTTAGATGACCCTTTGGTGACACAATATTTGGTGGATCAATCCATTGTGATCGAGGGAACTTTTGTGGAATCGGCTGAGAATGATATCAATCATAATGGTTTGGTTGATTCGATTCCTTTCCGGCTTATTTCGAACAAGGATGTGAATATTCGGGTGACTTCTCCCAATTCTTTTACAGTTTCTCCGGATAAAATTAATTATTTCTTTATCGCCTTCCAGGTAAATCTTTGGTTCAACAATACGGTCTCTTTCTTTCAGGAAGTGAGGCCGGAAGAATTGACGAATGGAGTTTTAATTGTGAGCGATCAAAGTCATTTCGACAATGTCCGTGAAATTCTCGACCAATTTGAGAACAATTTGGAAGGTTCGTGCAAATCTGCTCCTTCCGATAATGGAGATTTTGAACAAGGAGATGTGGACGAAGAATCTTCATCGGGCGCCTTTTAATGTAATAAATGGTTACAATTTTAATGTCACTAAAAGTGACTATTTAAGCTCCTTATAAAATAAATCACAATAATTTCAACAGCTTGGTTTTGGCATAAAAACTGCTCTTTTAGACGGGTGAATCCTTGAAAAAAGAGCATCGCCTCAACGAATTCAGAGCCACGAGGAGGAGATGAAGTTTTAAAAATGGCTCTCAAAATGAAGGGGGTTTTATGAAGACCATCCAAAAATATTTTTCAAAGAGTATTCTACTCTTTGCGTTTGCAATTCTTTTTACGGCTTGTGGAGGAAGCGGCGGTTCTGACACGACTGCCAATAATAACACGCAAGTTCGTGCTTTGAGAGGGCAGGTGGGGTCTGCGAGTTTGGCCGCAGCATCTCTTTCTCGTATGCAGGTGAGTGCAGCAACTTCTTCTCCGGTGAGTGTGTAAGGGATTACCGTGCTTGCAACGGACACTTCGGGTAATACCGTTCAGGCGACCACGGATGCGAGTGGACAATTTACGATGAGTTTAACCGTGGGAGAAACTTACGTTTTGAGTTTTGTGCAAAACGGAAATTTTATCGGAACACTCATTTTCAAGATGGGTGGTTTGGATGCACAGTCTTTCAAAGTGACCGTCGGGGATGAAATGAACATCGGGGTGATTGCATGTTCCGCAGGTGCCTGTGAAAGTACCGATTCCACCCAGCAAGTTTCGTGTCAGATAGATGATAATGGAAATGATGTTCCTGATTGTGACGACTCCGAAATGGCTAACCAGAGGGATTCTAACCATGATGGTAAAATTGATGATGGGGAAGGGGATCATCATGGCAATACAAATGATTGTGAAGTGATTCGTATGGAACCTTTCAATGGTGAAATGGGCGTAGATTTGAATGCGGAAATTAAAATCCGTTTCTCCAATAATTTGGCAGATAATCAAAGCTTAGATTCTTCATTAATAAGTCTTACGGGTCCTGCAGGTTTGGTGAGCCTTACTTATCAGGTGGAAGATGGCCGGGAAGTAAAGTTGAGTTTGGCTGCGAATCTGGATCCGCTCACTCAGTACAGTCTTCAAATATCGAAGAATATTCAATGTGCGAATGGTTTGAGCCCTGCGGCAGATTTGACGACTCAATTCACAACAGGAGACAGCGGTAGTCAGGAGAGCGGAGATCACTAATTCTGTCGTGAGTTGGAATTTTAAAAGGCACTTGCTTTAGGCAGGTGCCTTTTTTTTGTGATGAAATATTGAAAAATAATTAAAAAGAAAACAGGAAAATATTCCAGAATAAGAGTGTTTATATTTTCCTGCCATAGTCCTTGCTTGTGATAATTGATTAAAATCCAATAAGAAAAGAAGGATGTGAAAATCCAAGCAAACCCTGCCCAGGAAGTTTCCAAAAGGAGAAGCGGAAGTAGCCAGCATAAATACCAAGGGTAAACGGTATGAAAAAAAAGAAAGAAGGCAAGGGTGATAGATAATAATCCCTTTTTGACGGAATCATTTTTCCAGGCAACAAACAATGCCCATAAGATAATGAATCCGGACACCACT
>CAYPXN010000134.1:0-24233 GCA_964414715.1 uncultured Pseudomonadota bacterium
GTACAAAAACTAAAATCTTATGCTTATAACTTAGAAAGGATTAACAAACATGAAAAACACAAACTCTACTCCCTCAAACATGCAGCCTAAACATACTACGCTCATACAACTACCAGTACTAAATGAGTGGGAACTCTACAAAAAAGTGTCCGGAATTCGGACACTGCCGTCCGGCAATTTTCCAGAAAATGGACATATTTTAAGATGAAATCAAATTAACAGTCTCTCCAATCCTGGCATTCCTTTTGCTTTTCCTTTCTTCCAAAAGGAGGAATTTATGTTTCCAGAAAATAGATTTATTCAAGACAGGCATGAACGCGAAGTTCAATGGGATAAGGATCCGATAGAAACAAAGCCAATTCCACAAAAAGAAGAGAAGTCTGCGGTTTCTCTGAAGAGTGGAAAAGTGCTCTCGGAAATTGAAAAAACCAATACGGAAACTTACCGATTGCTTCCGGGAGGAGGAAGCCGACAGCTGGACTATCAGGGTCTTTTGTCTCAGAAAGATTTGGATCGCATCGAGAAAAATTATCCCATTTATAAAGAAGCCGAAAAAAAGACGGGTATTAATTGGAAGCTGCTAGCAGCGGTCCATTACCGGGAAAGTTCTTTGGGACAAAATCCGCGTGCAAAAGGAAATGAATATCAGTTCTCGGGAGCGAATAAAAATCGTGTCTCAGGAAATTTATTAGAAGATACAATCACTGCCGGTAAAATTCTCCAGGAAAAGGTGAAAGAAGCTCACATGTCTCCCCTGGAAGGGGATGAGTTTGCGGGCCATAAGGTTCAAACAGCTTTGCTGGGTTACAATGGACGGATTTATAAAAGCCCCGAACATTCTCCCTATGTGATGAATCAATTCGATGAAGAACACCAGAATATGAAAATATTTTTGGGCAAGGATGCAAAACCCACTTGGTCTATGGATCATCGTTTGGGGGCTTATACCGTGATTCGTGAATTAACCAAGGCGTTTAATGCTTAATAATTTATATGTATATAATAGTTATTGTTTTTTTATATATTAATAACATAAATTAAATATGTATTATTGGGATGAAATTAAAAATCGTGTGAATCTGCAAAAACATGGAATTAGCTTTGAGGAAGCGAGAGACTTTATTTTTGAAGGGCGGAATATTTTGGTGCCTGCCGTTGCTTATGAAAAAGGGGAATGGCGAGGTGCTGTGATGGGGAAATACCAAGGGAAATATTATGTGGGATTTTTACTGTAATTTCCGAAGGAATAAGAATTATTTCAGTTAGGAGAGCCAGGCGTGACGAAGAAAAACAAGCAAAAGAAAAAGGGCTTTGATGAAAGTTTTGAAGCTTCGGAGCAGTCCATTGATTTTTCAAAAGGGATTTTAACCGAAGGCTTGAGTAAAACTATCAAATTCCCTCCCATGGATTTGCCGGCATGGTTAGCCGCAGAAATTGAAAAGTTGGCTGTGTTTCAGGCAAACTCAAAAGCTTCTGTGATTCGACAATTGCTCGTGGAAGCTTTGGAGGCTCGAAGACGACGTTTAGCCTCGTAATTTCTTAATCCACCTTGCTGGGTTTTGCTTTGTCGGGAGTGGAGGCTTTGTTTTCAGAGTTGTTGTCGGTTTTGCTTTCGGATTTTTTTGATTTATCTTTTGCTTTGTCTTTGAAATCCGTCACGTACCATCCCGTGCCTTTGAGTTGAAAGCTGGGAGCGGAAAGTTTCTTTTCTACCTTTCCTTTGCATTTGGGGCATTTTTGGATGGGTGGATCCGAAAACTTTTGAATTTCATCAAATTCATGACCGCATTTTGTGCATTGATATTCGTAAATTGGCATATATGAATTGAGAGAAGTAAGACGATAGAAGTGAGACGTCATCATCTCACGTTTCACGTCTTACATCTTCCTTTCCTTTCAAAAGCTTTAAAGTATCCTGATAAGCCATTTCGTAGGCGGCCTTGATTTTGTCTCTGTTTTTGGTGGTGCGGCCCACCGGGAGTTTTCCCTTGGGACGAATCAAGGTTACTTTTACATCAGAAGGCGGATTTTCAAGCCAGTCGAGTGTGCTATTATATTCTTTCCAGCGTTCATTCAAACGTTTGGCCATTTTGGGATGAAAAGGAAAGAAGATATAATTAAGCCAACCGAAGGGATTACGTTTTTTTCGGTAACCCTCAGGACGCGTACCAATTACGATGAATTCTTTGCAACCTTCATCGATGGCTTTTTGAACGGGAATTGAAACCGAAACTCCTCCATCTACATGCCGCTTTCCATTCAGGTAAACACGATGTCGATAAAGATAAGGCATGGCACAAGAAGCGCGTAAACATTCGATGAGCTGATCTCCCGCTTCGTGCCCTTCAAAATAGACAGGATTTCCAGTGCTGCAGTCCGTTGCAGTAATGTAGAGACGTGTGGGACTTTCAAAAAATTCCTTTAAAGGAAGGAGTACATGTTTTGCAAGAACCTCATCTAGGAGAAAGTTGATGTCCACCACACTTTTGGTGCTGAAAGCGTAATTGTAATTAATGAATTTTTTTGTCGGAAGATATTCGTGAAGAATCTTGAAATTTCTTTGAGGATATCCGCCAATGAAATTTACCGCACAGCAAGCCCCGGCACTGGTTCCCACCACGACGTCAAAATTTCGGTATCCCAAATCATGCAAGGCGACCAAGGCTCCGGAGGCATAAGCGCTGCGCATGCCTCCCCCTTCTATAATAAGTGCTTTTTTCATCCCCCTAATAACTCCTTTGATACTTTTAGATTAAACTCTTCCCACATCCCTTTATCGGCTTCTTGCCAGGCCAGTTGGGAAAAATGTTTGAGATGTTTTTCCCAGGAGGGAGGAGGAAGGGCATAAAGTCGGTCTAAAACGACAAAAGGTAAAATGTTTTCAGTAGCCTCTGCTCTTTTGAGAAAATTTTGAATTCTTGCCTGAGTTTCCTTGTCTTGCGGAATTCGGGAATCCTGAAAAAGACGTTCCATTAAAGTGCTATGTCTGTGAATGGATTTTTCCATTTCCCGATCCAGTTTTTCATGAATAGCCTGAATTTCGGAAAGATAATTTTCGTGGGCTTCGCAACTGGGGGATTGACCGCAGGGATTTTCGAGGGAAATTTCCCGGGGAATTTCCACTTTCCAACAATGGCCGATATGAAAGGTGATGTCGGATTCAGTTTGAATTTTGAAGGAACCTTTGGGACCTACAGTCGCGGTGCCATCGATACCGATAAAAAGAACCTGTAAGAGAGCTTTGTTTTCTTTTCGAAGTTGCAAGGCGGTGTCTAAAATGAGTTGAGCAGTTCCTGATTTGATATGACCTCTTAAGTCCCCAGGATTTTTGGGACTGAAAGTGGTGTAATAGCCCGCATCAATTCTGTTTTTATTTTCATCAGTCAGTCCCCATGCTCTGGTTCCTTGTGGGTAGACGGCGACTTCCACATCCCGATGGATGAGTTTGTCAGCGGCTTCCTGCATGGCGAGCCAGCCTTTTCCTTTTTGACGATTGATAAAAATCATGCCGGCTTTTTCAATACATTTTCCCAATCCCATCCAGGAGTAAATCAGGGGGTTGTCGATGAAATGGTCTTTTGCAGCGATAAAACGGGGTCTTAAATGTCGCTGATTATTTTTTAGATTACCCAAGGCGAAGAAATTCAATGCAAAATCAAGATAACTTTTGTGGTTGAATACTAATAATACTTTTCCATTGAGCTCTGGCAGGGCTTGGCTGCTGACAGTTTTAAGTCTTAGATGAGAAATGGCGATAAAACGTGCTCCCCAAATTCTGGCAAAACTGTCAAACGCATCGATTCCCTGTTCTCCAGGTAATTTTTTCATCGCGAGAATGGCGAGTTTTGCGAGAGTAGCAGTATCGAATGCTCCGCGGAGGAGAGGAAAAACAGTATGTTCCGGTTTTTTTCCAACCCGATAATCGATGTAAGAATAGTCCACACTGATAACCTGAAGAGGTAATTGAAAAGAATAGGAACCCAGACATTTGTAATAAATTTCGAAGAAGAAATTGGGTTCGATGGCGTCAAAAGTGAGAACCCATTTGCAGATATTGAGGCGAAATTTGTGTCTTTGAATCAGATTGAGAAGAGAAAAGACAACAAGAAGAAGGTAAGGAAGGTCCGGAATAAGCACACCTTTCCATAAATGGAGGATTGCAAACACTAGCAGCAAAGTTGCAAACAGCGTGTCTCGCCAGGGAGCTATAAAATATTCTATTTTCCCAAGATGGAGTGAAATTTTAGGGGAGAATTTTTCGAGTCGTGTAAGAAAAAAAAGCCCCTTAAGCAAGAGTGGTAAGTAAAAAAGAATTAAGAAAATCACTGTTTATGTTTAGCGGGGTGGAGGGGCGGATGTCAAGTTTAGCTAACGGAAAGAAAAAGTGGTTTTAAGTACTGTATTTTGGGAATTTGGCTTTGAGAATTTTGAAAAAATCCGACTTGATCACTTTTCCCTCTTTGAGTTCGAGCAGGAGTTTTTCCATTTCCTTTTGTTCTTCGGGAGTTTTAAGCTGGCGGATTACATTTTTTACTTTTTCCTTTTCTGCTTCGGTAAAACTTGTACGAGGCATGCTGATGGCAGAAGTACCAGTAGCCCCCTCAATCAGGGGAGAAACACTTCGGGGAGAAGTTCGAATCAGTTTTACTTCCCGGCTTTGAGAAGCATGGGGAGATTTGATAACGAGTGTAATTGCTTCTCCGGGATTTCCCCGGATTTTTTGCCCTAATTCATTGAAACTCATTTTGTCGGTACTTTGACCGTCAATACTCAGGATTTCATCTCCTGCCTGGATTTTGGCACGGGCTGCAGGCGAACCCTGAAAAACGGCACGAATGCGATGAACTTTGCTTTGGGGAAGGTATTCTAAAATGACACCAATGCCGCCTGTTGCTTCAGCAAAGCAAGAGAGGGGGAAAAGCAGTATACATATAATGATAATAGATTTTACTTTCACCCCTCTATTTTATCGAAGCAGGGACTTCTCGGGAATACTTTATTTTGGAAACTGTTTCAGTTAGGATATTAAAATGGAATATTCACATCGCCCTAAAGTCATGGAAAAGGATCCGCATTCCCATGGATCGGATTGTTCTTCTTCCCATCGTGTTCAGGAAAGACGCCGCCTCCTTTGGTGTTTGTTGTTTACAGCTATGACGATGTTTGCAGAGTTGGTGGGTGGATACCTTTCGGGAAGCTTGGCATTGTTATCTGATGCGGGCCACATGTTTACAGATCTCTTTGCATTGCTGGGAAGCTTTTTGGCTATTCTGATTGCAGCCCGGCCGGTCAATGATTCCAAAACTTATGGTTATTATCGCGCTGAAGTTATCGCGGCCTTTTTAAATGGACTTCTGTTGATGGGAGTTTCGATTTACATTTTTTTTGAGGCCTATCACCGCTTTTTTGAACCTGAGTTGATGAAGCCCGCCTTGATGTTTTGGGTTGCGTTAATAGGTTTGCTTGTAAACTTTGCAACGACCTGGGTTTTGCACGGGGTGAAGGACTCCAATTTGAACATGAAGGGGGCTTACCTTCATGTGATATCTGATACCGCAAGTTCCTTGGCGGTGGTCATTGCGGCACTTGTAATCTCGAAAACGGGTTATTACAAGATAGACCCGATTCTTTCCGTGCTCATTAGCGTGGTAATTTTATTTTGGTCTTTTAAGGTAGTAAGAGATTCTGTGCATGTCTTGATGGAAGCGACCCCAAAACATATCAATCTTCAGGAAATGTCAGAGCTTTTAAAAAAAGAGGTCGAAGGACTCAAAGATTTGCATGATGTTCATGTTTGGGAAATTACCACCCACATGTATGCAATGACAGCTCATGTGAGTGTGGAAGATTGCAAGGTTTCAGAAAATTCTGTTCGCAGTGCAAAAATTCAGAAAATTCTTTCCGAAAAATATCATATCGAACATGTCAATCTTCAGTATGAATGTGAATGATTTCGTTTTTTCCAGATGAAAAGAAGAGCGAAAGGCAAGAAGTAGAAGAGAAGCGAGAAATCATTTTGAGAATTTGAAGTCATCGTGCAGCCGCCGGACCCTCCTCCTGAAGAGTCAGAAGCTCCGGAGCCCGCATTGTTTAGGGCCATAAAAGATAATTCTCCGGTGGAGGTATATTTTCCATTACTGACAGAAAGTTGAACGGTGTAGCGACCACTCTGATCCGGATAGAAAAAGGCAATAGGTTGGTTATTATCCGAAATCGTGCTGTTACTTCCATTGGGTCTTTCAATGAAGCTCCATTGGTAAGTTACCGTATCAGAAGTACTCGCTGAAACATCGGCATTTCCCAAGCCGGTGCTTGACTGAGTTCCGTCCAGAATAATTTTTTCTCCCAAACTTACCTGGCTTCCAACAAGCGCTTCTCCACTGCCTCCGGCATTTCCTGAAAGGGCGCTAATGACCACAGTAGGTGTTTTGGAGCTTCCTTCGGCAACATGAATGGTGACACTAGAAGGGGTGCTGTCGTTGATTCCATCGCTTACCACTAAAGTGGCATAAAAATCTCCAACGACATCTGCCTTGAAATGGGGGCTTGCAGAATCCGAGTTTGAAAGGCTTGCGGAACTTCCCGACGGTTTTGTGAGAGACCAGCTGTAACTGAAATTTGTATTTCCGTCTTCATCTGTGGCAGAACCACTCAGAGAAATTGTATCTCCTACTTCTTTCGATTGATCAGGGCCTGCATAAGCAATCGGAGCATGGTTGAGGCTGGGGTCATTTAAAAGAATGGATTGCCACAAGTTGAGTCTTCCACCCGTTACAGATTTATTTGCCAGATCACTATTGGGACTCACACCCTGCAAGATGCGATTGATGACTTGTCGGTGGCTGAGATTTGTGTTGTTTGCCCAAACCATGGCTGCAGCACCTGCCACATGAGGTGTAGCCATACTGGTGCCTGAAATGGATGCGTAAGGAGGATTGGCATACCAGGTTGGAAAAGAACTCCAGATATCCACGCCCGGAGCCCCTAAATCTACAGAAATTTTTCCCCAATTTGAAAAGTAAGCGAGGTTGTCGTTACGATCCGTGGCAGCGACGGAAATGATATTTTGAACACTGTAAGCACTGGGATAGTTTGCGTTTTCGTCCGAGTCGACCCCACTATTTCCCGCGGCGGCAACAAAAATAACGCCATGATCATCGGCATATTTAATGGCGTCTCGAAGAGGTTGATAAATTTCCTGGGTGTAGTCACTGGGAATGGGTGCTCCCGAATTGAAACCCCAGCTGTTATTCAAAATTTTTGCACCGTTATCAACGGCATATTCAATCGCCGGAATGGCGTCAGAGAGGTAGCCGGATCCGGAAGAGTTTAGAAATTTTACCGCCATCAATTTGACATGCCAGTTGATACCTGTCACCCCGATGCCGTTATCACCCACGGCTCCGATAGTTCCTGCAACGTGAGTGCCGTGAAAGAAATCGTCCATGGGATCGTTATTGTAATCGTAGAAATTATAACCGTAATAATCGTCTACATATCCATTGTGATCGTCATCAATATTGTTGTTTGGAATTTCGCCGGGATTGATCCACATATTGGCAGCAAGGTCTTCATGATTATAGTCAATGCCTGTATCGACGATAGCTACAATAATATCTGAAGAGCCTGTCAGAACACTCCAGACAGATTCCATTCCGATATCGTCACCTATGGTGCCTCCGTCTTGGCCAATATTGTGTAAAGCCCAAAGATAGGAATAATAGGGATCGTTTGGGCTTGTGGAGGTGCTGATGGGGAGATTGGGAGCTGCGTATGCGACTTTCTGGTTTTCATTTAATCGTTTGAGAATGTGTTCGTAAGATTCAGAAGAGTTTCCCTCAACGTGAAAGATTTTGGTTCCTGGAAAAAATTGGACTGCATTGAGGTCTTCATCGGAAAGAATGGAAGAAATTTGATTTACATCTGCACGATCTGAAAATCGAACGAGTAAATCTTTGCAAGATTTTCCCTCACAGGCAAAAGCTGCTTGGGAATAAAGCAGAGTGAGAAATAAAAATAGGAAAATAAAAAATTTGAGAATGCGTTTCACTCCATTCACCTCCATCATTAGTATTGTACAGAGAATGAATGAAAAAAGGAAAGTGTTGGCTTAATTTTGTTAATAATTGTTTAAAATAAAAAGATGCCCTTGTTAAAAAACAAGGGCATCTTGTGTGATTTGCATAGGTCTCTTAGTAATTAACCGCGAGGGATATCTGCGTTTGCATCATGCACATCGACTCCTGCATCACCATGAACATCTGTTCCTGCGTCGACGTGATCGGTGCTTGCATCATGGTTGGCATCCGGATGATCTGTTGTGGAAGCATCCTGATTTGCATTTGCACTTGCATCCATGACATCCGTTCTTGCATCGGTTCTGCCCGCATCTCCTTGGCCTTGAGCCTGGGAGTTGAGAATTTCTCCATAGGTAGCACAAACATTTGCGCTATTTCGTGTTCCGGGAGCTTGAACATAAGTGCCATTTTGATAGTCAATAAAGCTGATGCGAGTAGGTTCTTGCGAATCTTGGGGATCATGAAAAACGACCGCAATTACTGGATTGGAGGTCAACACATTACTGATGTTTACACTGCGATTTCCTACTCTCACCTGTCTGAAATCTTCTGGATTCAGGTAGGCCATGCTTACCGGACCGATATAAGAACTATAAAGAACATTGTTCATGCCATTCAAAGGCAGGCTTCGGGGATAAGCCATGGGAGCATAACCACTCATCGTTCTTTGAAATCGGAAAATCATGGTGCTGGTTCCCACTTCGGCCAAGGGAGCTCCATCGGGTGTGTGGGCGAGAACATAGACGTATTGAGGATCTGCAGGATTTGTGGCCACCATGGAGTTATCTAAGGTCAAACCTTCGGGAAGATGTGCATTCAAATAATCTCGGATAGAGGGATATTGGGCCAAACTTTGAACACCGCCATCCATGTTTGCTTGGGGAACATTATGGCCTTCGACCAAACGTTGGGTTCCACTACAAAATTCATTTTGAGTAACGGGAGCAGAAGCGTCGGGAAGATCGAGGTTGATATCGTTGTTTTCGCCTTCTGAAGGGCCGCAATTAGAAAGTCCTAATGCGGTGGCAGCGCCTAAAGCCAGGCGAGCTCCAAGTCCGAGTGCTACACTTCCTGCTTTTACTGCTCCAGCTACAGCTGCAGCTCCTTCCGCTAGCAAATAAGCACCTGCTGCTGCACCCGCTATAACCGTTGTTGCGAGGGCACCCCCCACAATACGTTGACCTGTACTTGCATCTGTTACCCAATTTGGGTTTGCAAAATAACGGTATTCATTTGAATTGAAATAGCTTTCTCCCTGAGGAGTCGCGATAGCATTGCTGAAAGAATCAATAGCTTCTTGAGTACTGTAGGCAGCCTCTTGGACTAAATGGGTTGTGTTTGTAACAGCAGATTGAATAGTTTGTTGAATACGAGTCAAAAACGACATGGGGGCATCCTCCAAATAGAGTTATTTAGAGTGCCCCCGAACTATATGTTTTATCGGGCTGAACTTAAATTGGTTGCTAATTAGTTTTAATCGTGTCCGCCGGCATCGGGGCTTCCGCCATCCGTTCCGGGATAATCTTTTAGGGCACAATAATCAGGCTTTACGTCGGGATTGTAAGCCGGATTAAAAGGACCTGAAGGATCTAGCAAGAAGGTCTTGTTTCCACCAGGTGCACCGAAGGTAATTCCCAGCCATTCAGCAGAATCCAAGCTGATTTCAGCCATATTTGTAGGTGCAAAGTTATCAAGTAAGAGTGCTTTTTTGTTCATTTGGATTGTTGGTAAAGGTTCAGAAGAAGCTAAAGTATTGTTTGAATTCAATGCATAAACAAACAGGGTTGCGGGAGCATAGGTATTTCCATCTTTATTGGCCGTCAGAACAAAAAGTTTATCTCCTTTTTTTACCCAAGCGACAGGAGTATTCGGGGTAATGGTGGCGATAACATCTCCATCTGAGTTTGCTTCAAAAGCTGCTCCTCCATTACCATCCCAAGTAACATCCAAAGTAGGGAATTGAATGCTTTGCACAAGAGCTGCAAGAGAAGGATCTGAAGTGGCTCCATTGATTCGATCATACATATTGTCACAGGTTACATCGGTATTGGGAGGAGGAGTGCTTGCATCTGCGCTTGTGTAGTCGCCTCCTTCAGGAGCAGCGCTACAAGCGGCAACGCCAACGGACATTAAAGCAGCTCCGCCGCGTACAAGAGAAGGACGTGCAAAAACTGTGGAGAGGCCGGCTTCCATTTCTACCTGAGCCAGAGTGCCAAGCTGTCGAACTTTTCCTAAAGCCAAGGGCGCCACCATCGCTAAAGCAATAGTAGAAGGTTGTGTGATTTCATGGCTGATGGCTGCATTCAGAGCATCAATTCTGGCAAATTGTTCGGGCAAGGGAGCTCTGCTGCTTCGAGTGAGAAGACTGTTTCCCAAATTTGTTCCAGGAATTGCTTTGGGTAGAACAGGAATGCTTGCTAAAAAACTAGGATGAAATTCTGGCTGATGTGTTTGGGTTTCTCCCGCAACAGGATTTTCGCAAACTCCATTGACAAGATCATAGTGCGCTACTGCGATAGGATTGATATCGGACATGTGTGCCTCCATTTTGCGGGGCTGTAGCCCCCTCCGCCATTTCATTGGCAAAGCCCCCTCTCTTTGCAAGCCCCCCAGGCTTTACTTAAGAGAGGATAAATTAAAGTCTATCGGGCATTTTATCGGAGTATAGAGGATTTGGTTGCGGATAAATTTTGTAAGACTTTGTTTAAATCTGCAGGAAGAGCAGATTCCACTTTGACAAGGGGATGCGGGCTTTGAGGATGTCGAAATTCCAAACGGGAAGCATGGAGGAAAAGCCTTGGAATATCAAAAGGGTAAGGGGTTTTCATTCCGTAAAGCAAATCTCCTAAGATGGGATGGCCTAAAAAGGCCATATGGACGCGAATTTGATGACGGACTCCCGTGGGGATCTGGATTTTAAGAAGAGAGGCCTCAGGATAGTTATCGATAAGTTCATAATAAGTGACCGCTTCTCGGGCTTCTCCCCGAACCTTGATTCCTTTATTTTTAACACAGATCATTTTCTTAGAATTTTTTTGGTGGTGAGCGATGGGAATTTCGATATGGCCATTTGTTTCAGAAACTTTTCCACTGACGAGAGCAATATATTCTTTTGTGATGCGTCTCTTTTTGAATTCCTCTTTTAAGAAGTCATAGGCTTTTTGATTGCGGGCAAAAAGAATGCTTCCCGAAGTATCTTGATCCAGACGATGAAGGAGTCCCCCTTCTCGTGGATTATTTCCTATGGAAGCAATCTCAGGGTAACGCGAAATCACTCCCTGATAGAGAGTGCCTTTTTCATCGGCTTTTAGGGGATGCACATGAATGCCTGCATTTTTTTCGACTACCAAAAAATCAGGGTCTTCGAGGAGGACTTTGAAATCGACTTCCGGATCTGCTGCAAAATCTGCTGAGGAGATTTGTTCCATCATGAAATTTATTTAAGGTTTGGGTTCGAGTTCGATTTTACCCGATCCTTTGCAATGAGGACATTTTTCTTTCAGATCAAAAGTTTTGAAAATGATGCGAGTGAATTCTTCATGTTCATAACCATGATCTGGATAACGGAAATGGGCAAGTTCGTGGGCAAGGGTATCCAGCATTTTTGCCTTGGGAAGCCGGACGATTTTTTTCACCTTCAAGCGGCCTTTTTTGTCCAGGTAAGTTTGTTGGGTATGAGTGGCAATGACAACTACTTTGCTTGCAAAGTAAACATTACCCAATACGCGCATAATTTTATTTTTGACCGGTTTGTAAGGCCGTATTTGTCGGGGTAAAAGCAAAGACGGCATTTTTTGTTTTGCTTTTCTTAAATAAGGAAACATCCAAACGAGCTTGGGAGAAATTTTTGTGCGAGCTCCTACATCGGCACGAAAACTTTGTCTCTTGCGAGGCTTTTGAGGGCTGGAAGCCTTTTTATTCGATTTTGGGAGTAGTTTGCGTGTCATAGCTGAATAATTCCCTATACTTAAGCCCTTTTGGAAGGGAGTTTTGCCTTGTTTGTCCTAAAAAGGGGTTTTCCCCTAGCACCCGACCCAAGGGCTGACAACCCAAATTTTAGCAAATCTTAAAAACCCTGAAAAGCCCGTCTTTTGGGCATTAGAGCGCTATTGCGTCATTGGAATTATCGTATTTTTGTAGGAGGAAAAGTGCGAGGGAAAGAAGGAGTAATTGTTTGAACACTTGACGAAATCAGTTCCTTCCGTGTACCAAAGCTCATAGTTTTTCAGGCGTGTAGCTCAGCTGGTTAGAGTGCTGCCCTCACATGGCAGAGGTCATCGGTTCGATCCCGATCACGCCTACATTTACATTTTTAAAAGATTGGCAGCACGATGGGGGTTGTCAGGGGGAGAGAATCTCCCCATGACTTTAGCGAGTGACGGCTTCGCCGTTGCGAGCGAATAAACTGCTGCCCTCACATGGCAGAGGTCATCGGTTCGATCCCGATCACGCCTACATTCCCACATTCCCAAAAAATTGGAAGCCTGAGGTGGACGGCTCCCTGTGTCCTCATTTTTGTTCTTTCGAGAAGAGTGAGAATTTTTTTCGTCGTAAAGAGATCATTGTGATCATTCCTGAAAAAATAAGAATAATTTCAGAAAAGGAGTTTTGAACGTTGAAACTCAAGGCACATCCGGTGGAGCTGTTACTTCCACTCCCTTCATCTCCACCTCCTCCTGAGTCAGAAATTCCAGTACCCGTGAAATTGAGTGTACTGCTGGCATTATTAGGATCATCGGAAGTGACGGTTACAGTTGCTGTTTGACTCCCCTCGCTTGTGGGAGAAAAAATAAGAGCTGCTGTACAGTTGTTTCCTGCGGGGATGTTTGGAGTAGTGCTTGTGCAAGGAGAAGACCCAGCATTTACATCTAAAGAAAAGCTGTTATTGCTGAGAGAAATTTCGCTAATACTTAAGCTGTGATTTCCGCTGTTTGAAAAAGTAAGGATGCTACTGGATGAGCTGTTGACGGTGACATTTCCAAAATCACTGATGCTTGCAGAAGTGGCGAGTGTGGGAATGGATTGATACGCCCCCATGTCTACCGAGTTTTGAATGCTTCGTGGATTGCCGATGAGATCTGTATCAGGTAGCGAAGGTGCAGAAAGTAATCCTGTATCAATGCAAGGTGAATTATATTCAAGCTGAAAGTTTGAATCACTGATAAACAATGGGTTTTCTCCGGGAAGATTTGCATTTTGTGTTACATTGGGAGTGCAGCTTCCAGTATGATCCAAGCAATAAGTAGAGAAGGCTTCATAAAGGTTGTTGTAAAGATTGACAATAGATCCGGTTCCGCTTGAATCCCCGTCATCGCTTACATACAAATCTAGTCCAACATGATTGTTGTAAGCGATGTTATTATAAAAATTTGTGACTGCAGTATCTTGATTGCTTACAAGATAAACAGGGGGAGATAGAAAAGGCGCAGGAGAGCTGTTATTGGTAAAGGTATTGTTGATAAGGTTGATGATTCCTTGTGTATTTAAAAAATAAATGACGGAGCCTTGAAGTGCGCTGTTGGAAGTAAAGAGTGAATCTGTCACCAACACAGTACCATTAAATATTGAACCGTAAAGGGCGCCCCCTGAAACTGCGCCGGTATTTCCGGAAAAAATACCATGAGAAATAGTGACATTCGATGCTTGGAGAATATAGAGGCCATTTCCATTTGCATTTTGAAAGGTTAAATTTTGGAGAATGACATCCGCTTTTGTTTTGCTCAGAACATTACTTAAATCAAAATTTATAACGGAGTTATTATGATCTCCATCCAATACGACGTTATTGGATTCATTGCCATTGAGAGTGATAGAATAGTTTTCACCGGCAGTAGCATTATAGGTAAAGGCGGTGCCGGTTGTAGTATAAGTCCCTGTGTTGAGAGTAATACTGTCATCTTCCCCGTTGCTTTGCGCAGTAGTTAAGGCGCTTTGCAGCTCAGCTGAGGTAGAGACGGTGAATGTTGCGGATTTTGCAGGAGAAGATATACATAACCCTCCCCCTAATATTAATAGGAATAGTTTGTGTTTCATGTAGCCCCCTTCGTAACTGTAGGGTTATTTATATTTTGTTGTATAAATGCAAGGAGTTTTTTTGATCAAAAACCAAATTCGGCAATTTCAAGACCATTGATCAGGTCAGCAATATAAATATTTTTGTATTTTTGTCCGACAGCTACAGATACCGCGAGACCAAAAGTGGGTAATTTATTGATGAGTACAGGAGAGCTGGGATCGCTGATATTATAGACACGGACTCCTTCAATGCCATTTGCGACAAATAAGAATACGTCATCCGAAGACAAATCAAAACTTCCCGTACGAATGGCATAAGGGAGATTGATGGATGAGAGACCTTTCATGCTTCCCCAGAGACCCACTTGTCCTTCATTAAAGTAATAAAGATAAAGTGAGCTGGGTATGGAAGGTGTAACTCCATTGGGAGAAAATGAAGGATTGCTAGATTCAAGGGCAGATACAAAAACTTTCTTTTGGTCATTTGAAAGAAGAATACGATCGCTCGTGCTTCCGGGATTGGGAATATTTTTTCCGACGATTTGATTTTTTTCGAGATCTACAATAACCAAACCTTCCACTCCCGCAGCGACAAAAGCCCATTTGGCATTTTCGGATATTTTTACATCTCGTGCATCACTCAAAGGCAGGTAAGTGAGAGCGGAATTCAAATCACCCTTGATAAAGAGCGCAGGATCTGCGTTTTCCGGCATTCGCAGGATGTAGAGCCCTGATTTTACTCCGACACCGGAAATTTTTGAAACGGCTGTTGCTAGAATGAAGTTTCCGCCATTCGATTTTGCATCCATTCCAAAGGGACGCGATTCATTTCCATCTTGGGATCCTCCAAAAATACGACGACTGCTCAAGAATGATTTTGAGGCTTTTGGGTCCATGAAGAAGTTACGAAGAAAACCGTCATTATTTGTGGCCATTGCGGGTTGAGTACTGGGTTGAGAAGTGGCTGCAGGTTTACTGCTTGCTTGAGGCTGACTTTCCGGGGGAGTTTTTTGATCGTTGAGATTTGCGGCAAAATTAAATTTTGGAAATGTGGTAATGACGAAGTCTGAAAAATAGGAATAATCTCCCAGTACCAAAGAAGACTTTAGAGAAAGATCGTTCGGATTAATTTCAAGAAGGGCAGGCAAGTTGGGATTTTGCATGCTTCCGTAATCCATCAAAAAGAGAGAGCCGGTGCCGGGAGCAATTTTGACCTCTCCTGCAGCAAGAGTGGAAAAGCTGGTTTTCAGGTTTTCAACTTTAAAACGACTTGGAGGAGTTCCCACGGGAGTCATTTTTAATACTTTCAAGGCAGAGGCATCTGCAAGAATTGCAACAGGAAGATTGTTGATAATCCCCGTAGCCATATCGAGCAAGATTGCAATTTTTGGATCACTTACGAAATCAAGAGGTGTTTCTGTTTTGCTTGCCAGATCGAAGGCTTTTAACTCCAGATGCTCTTTGTTTTGTACAGCCAAGAGTAATTTAGTGGATTTTGGGATGGCGACCATTTTTTCAATAGGAAAATTTCCTTTAAGACGGAAACGTTGTTCATTGAGAAGTTTGCCGCCTCCACCGATTTCAAAAATTCTCAATCCAAAATCGCTGGGCTTTTTGTCGTCACTGCTTCCCAAGGAGACAACAAGATAAAGTTTTCCCCCATTTTCGAGCATTTCCAGACCCGTAATATTTCCTCCGGCAGGAATGGCTGCGTTGAGAATTCCGGTAGAAGCTTCAATGGAGTTCAGGTTGTTGCGATCTGCGAGATAGATTTTTTTACCGATCAAGATGGCTTTTTTAATATCTTGATAGGCGCCTTTGAGTTCGGCTTTTACTTGGGGTTGTGCAGGATTGCTGAGATTCCATAAAATGGCTTTGTCTTTATCCAAGGCAATTCCATAGGCTTCATCTCCACTGCTGGTTACCGAAAGATCATGAAATGTCACTCCCGATTTCTGTAAAGGGCTCTTGGTAATATTTTTTAAATCGCTTACATCGAGTAACCACCACTCACCTGCCTCGGTAGTGGCGTAGAGATAGTTTTTTCCTTTGAGACTGAATGCAGTGAGTTCAAGAATGGGGTTTTCCAAATTTACTTTGTCACTTAAATTGAGTTGAGGATCATAAATCTCGAGGGTTCTTCCCCGAGAAACAAAGGTGTTATCTCCCAAACGCTCGACTTGTCGTGTAATCCCTCCCAAGTGGCTTTTTAAGTTAAGCTGTGCCGGATAAATGGTTACTTTTGCATTTGCAAAATTTTGTTCTGTACCGTCTGAAACAGTCAGGCGTAAGGTGAGGGGAGTGACTTCATTCACGTCTAATACTTTGAAACTTCCTTGAAGAGCATCTCCTTTTATAATTTGAATTTTTTCTGCAGGACCTTCGACCACAGACCATTGGTAGCTGAGGGGTTTTCCCAAAGGAGAGAGAGCTTGGGCATCATCGATGAGAAAGTAGCTTCCCTCAGATACTTTTTTTTCAGTTCCCGCTGAAACACTCAAGGTGCCAGAATTGCTCGGGGCTTGTAGTGCCGGATTTGTGTTTGCAGGAGCTGATTCAGGATTGCTGAAAGAATTGGATGGGGCACTTTCTCCGAACAAGGGTTGGGGAGCCGCTGCAGGAGGAGGTGGAAGCATTGCTTGAGATTCAGGGGCAGAAGGGGGTGGCGGCGTTGTGTGAATATCTTCTACAGGCGCTTGATGGGGTGCTTCTACTTTCTTTTCAGGGCTTTTTTTGAACCAATGTCGAAGTCTTTTGCAGCCGCTGATATTGAGAGAAATAAAAATGAGAAAAAAGATTAAAGAAAGGGAGGAAAAAAGTTTTTTTTGCATGCCCTGTTACTAGCACAGGACGATTCGATGGAAAATTGAAAATTAAGACAATTGGTCGCAGGCGACAATAATGGAATCATTACGGACTTCCAAAGTTCCCCCAGCAATCTGAAAACTCTTGTTTTCTCCTTTGGACTGATAAGAGAGCGTTCCTTCACCAAGTCGGGAAATCATGGGAGCGTGGCCTGGGAGAATTAAAGTCTCCCCTTTTTCAGTAGGAATGGACACCTGGGATACCTCCACAGGAGCAATACTTTTATTAAAGGTAGAAATTTCGAGTTTCATGGTTTACGCCCTTCTCGGGCTCCAACCATTTCCACGTCCATCCGCCTTAGGCGGATACCCGGACTTGGTTATGGCTTTTAAAAGTTAATATTAAGCAGCTGCTGCAATCTTTTGAGCTTTTTCCAAGGCTTCTTCGATGGTTCCCACCATGTAGAAGGCTTGTTCAGGAATATCATCATATTTTCCGGCAACGATATCCTTGAAGCCTCGAATCGTGTCTTCAACTTTCACATATTTTCCGTCCATACCAGTGAACTGGGCTGCAACGAAGAAAGGTTGTGAAAGGAATTTTTGAATCTTACGGGCACGAGATACGGTCAATTTGTCTTCTTCGGAAAGTTCATCCATACCCAAGATAGCGATGATGTCTTGTAAGTCTTTGTAGCGTTGAAGAACCTGCTGAACGGATCGGGCTATTTGGTAATGTTCTTCACCGATGACCTGGGGATCCAAAATACGAGAAGTAGAATCGAGAGGATCCACTGCAGGATAAATTCCCAATTCTGCAATTTGACGAGAAAGAACGGTGGTTGCATCCAAGTGAGAGAAGGTGGTTGCAGGAGCGGGGTCGGTCAAGTCGTCCGCAGGAACGTAAATTGCTTGAACGGAAGTAATAGAACCCTTGGTGGTAGAAGTAATACGTTCTTGCAAGCCTCCAAGGTCGGTCGCCAAAGTAGGCTGATAACCTACCGCAGAAGGAATACGTCCGAGGAGCGCAGACACTTCGGAACCTGCCTGGGTAAATCGGAAAATGTTATCGACGAACAAAAGCACGTCCTGATGTTCTTCATCGCGGAAATATTCAGCGATGGAAAGAGCGGTCAAGGCAACGCGGGAACGAGCTCCAGGAGGCTCATTCATTTGTCCATAAACCAGAGCGGTCTTTTTCAAAACTCCGGATTCTTTCATTTCCAACCACAAGTCGTTTCCTTCACGGGTTCTTTCACCGACCCCTGCGAACACCGAGTAACCTCCGTGTTGCATGGCGACGTTATTGATCAATTCCATGATGAGAACGGTTTTACCGACTCCCGCACCTCCGAAGAGACCGATTTTTCCCCCTTTGGAGTAAGGAGCAAGAAGGTCGATAACTTTAATACCAGTTTCAAACATTTTTACTTCGGTGCTTTGTTCCAAGAATTTGGGAGGTTCACGGTGAATGGGGTAGTGCTTTTTTGCTTGAATGGGGCCGGCTTCGTCCACAGGTTCACCGATAACGTTGAGAATGCGTCCCAAAGCTTCTTCACCCACGGGCACTTGAATAGGAGCACCGGTATTGATGGCTTCTGCACCTCGTACCAGACCTTCGGTAGAATCCATGGCGATACAACGAACGGTGTTTTCACCGAGATGTTGGGCAACTTCTACAACAAGATTCCATTCGCGATCATCAATCGAAGGATTGGTAATTTTTAATGCGGTATAAATTTCAGGAAGATCTCCTGTGGGGAAACGAACGTCCACGACAGGTCCGATGATTTGTACGATCTGTCCTTTTGCGAGGTTTTTATTTTCTGACATAGTTTGCTCCTTGAATTCTTATTTCAACGATTCTGCACCGTTGACGATATCCATCAATTCTTTTGTAATGGTTGCTTGTCTTGCTCGGTTATAAACAAGTGTTAAACTGTTAATCATTTCTTTTGCATTGCTGGTTGCATTTTCCATTGCAGACATTCTCGAACCTAATTCAGATGCGGCAGATTCAAGATGTGCCAGATAAATTTCACTGGCGATATAACGGGGTGCCATTTCATCAAAAACTTTTTGTGCAGAAGGTTCAAAAATTACCGGAAAGATTCCCGCACCCTCTTCTGAGGTATCAAATTCTAAAGGCAGAATTTTTCGGATGCGAATTTCTTGAGAGATGGCAGATTTGAATCCGTTGTATGCGATGTAAAAATTGTCGAACTCGCCGTTTTTGAAGTCTTCGATCATTCCATTTGCGAGTTCCAAGGCATTTTCAAATGTAAATCCGGTGACGACATTCGAAAGTTCTTTTTGAATATCAATTTTGCGAGCTTTAAAGAAATCACGGGCTTTTTTTCCAATGGTTTGAATTTGGATGCTTTCGTGATTTTTGCCTTCGTGGTAAAGGAAGGTGTTTACCTTGCGTAATAAGTTTGAGTTGAAACCTCCGCAAAGTCCGCGATCGGAACTAAATACCAAAATAGCTGCTTTACCTTTGTGATCGCTCTTCAATAAGGGAGTGTTTTCGGGATTTACATAAGCAGCGACATGAGAAAGTATTTCCTTCAAGTGAACGCCATAAGGACGCGCCTGAAGAAGTGCGCTTTGAGCACGACGCAACTTTGCCGCTGCGACCATTTTCATCGCTTTGGTAATTTTTTGAGTGTTTTTGACACTCGTAATGCGTTTTCGAATAACCTTAAGGGTTGCCATGAGAAAACCTTATGCTACGAAGTTAGCTTTAAATTCATCGAGAGCGACTTTGATTTTGCCTTTTACTTCATCATCAATAGCTTTCTTGGTCGCAATATCTTTCAGGATGCTGGGATGTTTGCTTTCTACAAACAAAAGCATGTCGCCTAAATATTTTTGAATTTTGGTTTTGGGATACTCGTCGACCCAACCATTGGTTGCTGCATAAATACTCAAAATTTGTTTTTCAACGGGCATAGGTTGGTATTGTCCCTGCTTCAAAACTTCTACCAAGCGTTCACCGCGAGCAAGTTGGGCTTGAGTGGCTTTATCCAAATCGGAACCGAACTGGGCGAAGGCGGCCAATTCACGGAATTGGGCAAGTTCCAAGCGCAAGGTTCCTGCGACTTGTTTCATCGCCTTGATTTGAGCATTACCCCCTACGCGGGAAACCGAGAGACCTACGTTAATGGCAGGTCGTACACCGGAGTAGAATAGGTCGGTATCCAAATAAATTTGTCCGTCTGTAATCGAGATCACGTTTGTCGGAATATAAGCAGAAACGTCACCTGCTTGAGTTTCAATAATGGGGAGAGCTGTCAGAGATCCCCCGCCACGAGCTTGAGAAAGTTTTGCAGCGCGTTCCAACAAGCGAGAATGCAAGTAGAAAACGTCTCCAGGATAAGCTTCACGACCCGGAGGACGACGAAGAAGCAAAGAAAGCTGACGATAAGCTACGGCATGCTTTGAGAGATCATCATAAATAATCAAGGCATGACGACCGCTGTCCCGGAAATATTCACCCATACTCGCACCGGAGAAAGGTGCCAAGAATTGTTGAGGTGCAGGATCGGAAGCATTGGCAGCGATAACCGTGGTGTATTCCATGGCGCCATAACGTTTTAATTTTTCTACTACCTGGGCAACGGTGGATTGTTTTTGACCAATCGCCACATAGAAACAGTAAACGTTTTGTCCCTTTTGGTTGATGATGGTGTCGATGGCAATCGCGGTTTTACCTGTTTGACGGTCACCGATGATGAGTTCGCGTTGTCCACGACCAATGGGAATCATACCGTCTACGGCTTTTAAACCGGTTTGAAGAGGTTCTTTAACAGGATCTCTTGCAACGATTCCCAATGCTTTGATTTCGATTTGTCTTTTGTGCTTGCTATCAATTGGACCCATACCATCGAGAGGTTGACCCAAGGCGTTCACAACACGTCCGATGAGTGCTTCGCCCACAGGTACTTCTGCGATGCGACCGGTTCTTTTTACGGTATCTCCTTCGCGAATTTCAGCGTCATGTCCCATGATAGCGGCACCGACGTTGTCTTCTTCAAGGTTCAGGGCGATTCCATAAATGTTGTTGGGGAATTCGATTAATTCACCCGCCATTACTTTACCGAGTCCGTGGATACGGGCAATTCCGTCCCCAATAGAAAGGACGGTTCCTACTTCAGAGCGTTCCACGACTTTGTCGTAGTTTTCGATTTGTTGGCGGATAATCTGGCTAATTTCTTCGGGTCGGATCTGCATAAAACTCCTTAAAAACAGATTGTTTTATTTTTTAAACACTGGCTCCCATCATGTCTTCTTTGAGTTGATGTAGAGCGTTTTTCAAACTTCCATCAAATACCATATCACGTACTTTAATAACGACGCCTCCGAGCAGTTGTGAGTCGGTTTCAATATCGAGAATGGCTTCTTTGCTCGTCAGTTTTTCAACCACTTTTTTCAGGCGGCTTTCTTCTTCCTTGTTCAAAGCTTCTGCTGTTTTTACTTTTACCCGAACACGCTTCAAGAGATCGTCTGATTGTTCCTGATAGGAAGTCAGGATATCATCGAAGAAAGCAATGCGCTCACGGTCGATCAAAAGCTTCAGGAAGTTGACCAGAGAAGCATCCAGGGACAATTTATTGGATAAAGTTTCAAAAACTTTCTTGCGATCACTTGCTTCAAATGCGGGATCTTTCAAAAGGAAAGAAATGTCTTGAGAAGAATTGAGTAAATTTTGAACGGTGCTTAATTGATTCAAATAATTATCAACCTTGTTTTGTTCACGAGCAAGGTCCAAAAGGGCTTTTGCGTAACGTCTGCCGATAGATCCAGCGATCATGCGACCTCCAACTTGTTGAGGGCTTTATCGACCAAATTGTGACGGTCTTGAGCCTGGATGTTGTCATGAATCATCTTTTCAGCTCTTTCAGCAATAATTTGGACAGATTTTTCTTTGAGAGCTTCTTTTGCCTTGCGAATTTCCTGGTTGGCAATCCATTGTGTTGTTTCCGCAATGCGTTTTGCAGAGGCTTCCGCTTCTTCGACGATCTTTTGACGGGCTAATTCGCCTTCTTTTTTGAGATTTTGAAGAAGGTTATCCATTTCACTTTCAATGTTTTTGAGACGGCGATCGTAGTTCAGGTATTTTGCTTCGGCGTCATGTTTTTCATGGGCAGCCTGTTCAATTTCTTCGGCCACTTTTTTGGAACGGGTTTGAAAGAATTCCTTTGCGGGCTTTTTAAGAAAATAAATGAGCAAGGAAAGGAGAATAATAAAGTTGATCCAGGGATAAACAATATCATTCATGGCATTAATGCTATGAGGAGTATGGGCTTCTTCCGCTGCCATGAGAATCGCGGGAGATGCAGATAAAATAAGGGTTGCGAGGGAAAGAATCTTTTTCATTAGGATACTTTCCTTTCCATGACCTTTTCAGCCATTTGACGGGAAAGTTCTTCCAATGCATTCTTTAATTCCAACTCAGCTTGAACTTCTTCCTTGGCCAATTTTGCTTCCATTTCCATGATAGTGGATTCAGAAGCTTCACGGGCCTTTCCAATGATTTTTCCGGCTTCTTCTTCGCCTTCTTTTTTGAGTTTTTCCTTGAGTGCAGCCCCCCGAAGCCTGGTTTGATAAATTTTATCTTCGTATTCCCGGATTTTTTCTTCGGTCATTTGATTGAGGTGAGCCACTTCTTCCCGAACCCCTTGGGTAGCGCTTTTGCGACGATCTAATACCTTAAGAGCAGGTTGAAAAAGGAAGACATTTAAAATGGATAAAACGACGAGAAAAAGTGCAAGTTGGTAGAAAAATGTTATATTCGGAGTTAAGTTCATAACGCGTCCAGAAACTTAAAAACTGATGTTTGAATGGTTTTAGAAAATGTTGCCGGATTCAAAATGCGGCGCAGCGTTAACATGTGAATTTTGAAGGTGTCAAGGGCTTTTACTTTCTTGCATACTCTTTCAATATTTGTGTAAAATTTTCACCTTATTATGAGGAAAAGCAGACCTGGAATTCATCGTCCGATTAACCCGATTGAGCTCGTGGGTTCGCGTAAAGGCGTCCTCTTGTTCCACGGGTTTACGGCAACGCCCGATTGCTTCCATTATTTGGCGAATAAACTCCACGAAGAAAACTTTAGTGTGATTGCACCCGTCTTGGCGGGCCATGGAACTTTTGCGGAAGATTTGGAGCAAACTCGCTGGATTGACTGGTATCGGAGTGCGGAAGAAGCCTATTATCGGATGAAAAACCACTGTGATTCGATTTGTGTGGTGGGTTTATCGATGGGAGGCTTGTTGGCCCTGCATTTAGCCCATCAGCATCGTAATATTCGGGCGGTTTCCCTTTTGGCGACCCCTTTATTCCTGGATGGATGGCTGATTCGCTATTTGTTTCCCCTGATTTGGAAAACTCCCCTGAAATATCTCTATAAGTATCAAAAGAAGTATATTGTTTCGATTAAAGACCCCCAAGCACAACGTCGCCATCAAACTTATGATAAAGTGCCGGTAGCCTCAGTAGCGAATTTGCTCGATATCCAACAAAAAGTTCGCAAGGAACTCCATGCCATCAAACAACCCACCTTGATTGCCCATGCTATTGATGACCAAACGGTGCCTTACGGGAATTTGGACTACATTCGTGCCTGCATCGGCTCGGAAACGGTGGAAACCCTCACCCTCAAGAAATCAAACCATATCATTACAGTAGACTACGATAAAGACGTCGTGGCCAAACGCGTGGTGAAGTTTTTTAAGAAGTATTCCTAAAAAACTATTCTTTTGGTAGCGTCCTGAAAACCCGGGATTCGTCACCCCGGACTAGATCCGGGGTCTCGTGAGTGTAAGCGGGAGATGCCGGGTCAAGCCCGGCATGACGAAAGTTTTACCCCTAGTTTTTAGGACGCAACCTATTCTTTTACAAGGCGCAACAAAAAAAGTTTCAAGTCGATAATCGCCCTAAGCAAAGGGCTAGCAGCAATAAGGGGACACTTATGACTTATTCTACTATGCCTGCATATCGGCCTTTGTTAGCGACCTCACCTAAAGCTGGTGAAAATCCAGAAACCAGCGTCAACAGAGTCATGGAAGAACTTGCCAGAAACCATGCTTCGAGCGATGTTTTCTATGCTGATTATTGGAATGTGAAATTTTGCAAAGACAGCCAATGTTTATCCCAGGCAGATGAAACGCAAGCTCAGGCATTAACTACTTTCGCAGAAAATTTTAAAAAATATTCCCCTGAAAAATTAGCGGAACGCTTCAAAAGCTTATATGTCCGTGCTTATCATGAGGAAAAGGGATTAATGTTGTTGGGGCATGATGATGCTTCTGTGCTTGCGAAAAGTGAATTGGAT
>CAYPXN010000135.1:0-11353 GCA_964414715.1 uncultured Pseudomonadota bacterium
AAGCTGCAAAATCTCACAAAACTTTTTTGCGGCTTCATATTCTTTCTTCGCAGACCTCTGACCGTAGTCAAAAGTAAGTGCAAGGTTCAGCTCATACTTTTCTTTTGCTAAATACAAAGCCACGGTGGAATCCAATCCACCGGAAAGGATGATAATTGCTTTATCTTGAAGCATTCAAAGTGACTAGCTTAGCATTCATTTTAATTCAATGGGGTCTTTTAGAAGAAACATTTACTTTCTTTCATTCTGATCAGAACTCGCAAAGCACCAAATCCTCGTCTCGTTCCGGTCCAATCCGCCTCAGGCGGACCTGCACTCGACTCGGATGTTACTAGGTTTTGCTCAAACACGCTGATCCTCATTCAATAAAGCAAATATTTCTTCTAAATTTTTGGAGGTATTCAGAAAGTTTTAAATGAGTGTAATTTAAAAGAAGCTTCAAGAAAAGTTTAGCTACAAGGCGATTCGAATGAGCGAGTACAGTTAAAATGATGAGGCCTTCAGAAAAATTCAGATACAAGGCAGGCTGTTGAGGCGCGACACAGGCGTACTTGAATGGTACGTCGAGGAGCGACCGAAACAGACAACGCAGTAGCTGAGTTTTTATGAAGGCCGAAACAAAAAAAAGAAAAGGGCCGCCCCTTTCGGAGCTAGCCCTTTTCGAGGGAGGTAAGCTTGTTAATAACTAGGCTGCTTTATTAGCCAAGTTTTGAATTCTTTTTTCCAAACTCACGATTTTCTTCTCGAGTCTTTCCACTTCATTTTGAGAAGGAATGCTGAAGAAAGAAAGAATTTCATTACGAGTTACTTCAGCTTTTTCTTTCGCTTGTTCGAGAATATCTGCTTTTTCAATTTTGTTTACAAAAGTATTGAAAGTTTTGCGAACATCTCTAAAAATCTTTTTTGCAGAGAACAGATTTTGACCTAATTCCAAGTTTTTTACGCGACCTACAACTTCATCGGCCAATTTACGAATTTCTTTTTCAAAATCTTCGGTTTTTTCCTGGGCTTTGGTATAGATATCAGTCTTGCGAACCTTTTTAATCACATCATCAAAGTTCTTGCGAATTTCACGGCTGGATTTTTCACCTTGTCTTACAAGCTTCTTGAAAATTCCTTCCACTTCTTTTTCAAAACGACCTAAAATGTTATTGATGTTATCAAGACGAAGCTTCAAAAAATCTTTTTGAGCCAAGGTATTTACTTTTTTGCTTTTCTTTGCAGCCACAGGAATCCTCCTTTAAAAACGTTGATAAAAAATCAGGTAACACGTCGCGTCAAGCGATGTCAATATTTTATTTGTGCGATGCGTTATTTTTTTGTTTTTTTAAGAGATTTTTCGAGGATTATCCAAGAGACGGAGCTGGATTTTTTTATTTCCCATCCATTCATTGAACTCACAGGCAAAAAGGCACTCAATCCCTGAAAAAACAGGGACTTGCGAGTCTGCCATTCCAAAGGCAATGGCATCAAATTCCCTATTTTTTGCTTCTAAAGTAAGCTTTAAATGTTTTTCCCCCACTACCTTTTGTTGTTTAACCTTATACTGATTACTCCAAAAAACAGGCTCGGGATTTCCCATGCCAAAAGGTTCGAGCTTTTGAATTTCTTCTATCAAAGAATCATTAATATCTTCGGGGCTTAACTCCGCATCAAATCTTACTTTCGGAATGTAGTCTTCTTCTGTTTGAAGTTGTTTTTTTACAGATTGATCAAATTGTTCCCAAAAGCTTTCGGCATTTTCCAAATGAAAATGCAAACCGGCCGCCTGCTTATGTCCCCCAAACTTTTTGAGATAGGGCGCACTTTCACACAGAGCTTCATACAAGTTCAAACCTGAAATCGCTCTTCCAGAACATCTCACTTCGTTTCCTTCCTGACTTCCCACCAAGGCAGGCAAATGAAATCGTTCTACCAACTTGCTCGCCACGATTCCAATCACACCCACATGCCAATTCGGATCAAAAACCAGAATAGACTTTCTTTGTTGAAGGTAATTTCCTTTTTCAATTCTTTCACAAGCCTCTTTCACAATCTTTTCCTGAAGCTCCTGTCTTTCTCGATTGGCGGCATCCAGTTTTTCGGCCAATGTTTTGACCAAACTGGCATCAGAACTCGTCAGCAAATCAAAACCCAATTTTGCAGAATCCAGACGACCGGCTGCATTAATTCGCGGTCCCAATCGAAACCCCACTTGCCCCGGACTGACCTCGCCCTTGATCCCCGACACTTCTTTGAGCGCATTCACTCCCATATTTTGAGAACGACTTAACACTTCAAGCCCATTTTTCACTAAAATCCGGTTCAGGCCCGTCAGAGGAACCATATCCGCAATCGTCCCCAGCGTAACCAAATCCAAATATTTTTTAAGATTGGGTTCTAATCTTGTGGCAAAAAATCCTTTTTGTCGAAGATGGTTTCGTAAGGCCAGACAAAATTGAAAAACCACTCCTACCGCCGCAAGTTCTTTATAAGGATATTCGCAACCCACTTGCTTCGGATTGAGTATGGCTTTCGCAAAAGGAATTTGGGGAGGAACCTGGTGATGATCGATAATAATCAAGTCCAAACCAATTTCCCGGGCCCGTTCTGCTTCCGCAATAGAGGAAATTCCGTTATCTACTGTCACAACCAATTCATAGTTTTGACTTTTAAGATACTCGAGGGCTTTTAAATTCAGACCATAACCCTCTTGCACCCGATGAGGAATGTAGACATCCACTTCAGCTCCGAGTTCTTTTAAGAATAAATAAAGCAATGAAGAGCCTGTCGTTCCATCGACATCATAATCTCCATAGATCACTGTTTTTCGTTTTTTTTGAATTGCTTCTTCCAAAAAAAAGACGGCCTTCTCCATGTCTTTCATTAAAAAAGGATTCGGAATTTCATTTAATTGAGGATTAAGAAATTGTCTGGCTAGACTGGCTTCTTCCAAGCCACGATTCACCAATAGTTGGGCTGTTACTGGATGTACACCTAACTCTTTGGCAAGCTGATCCACACTTTCCGAAGAAACTGCCTTGGAAAGCCATTGTTTTGTTTTCAAATTTGCCATTGAGGAAAGGATTGAATATTCAACTTACTCTCGCAAGGCTTTTTATTTATTTCTGAGGAAATTTTTTCTTGAGATAAATGTAAATCGGTGAGGCAATGAAAATTGAGGAGTAAGTTCCTGTCACTACTCCGATAATCATGGCAAAAGCAAAATCCTTAATATCGCCCTGGCCCATCACATAAAGCACAAAAACTACAAAGAAAACCACCAAAGAAGTAACGATGGTTCGGGACAAGGTTTCATTAATACTTTGGTTTACAAGTTCAGGAACGGGCATGGACTTATATTTCTTCGCATTTTCACGGATACGATCGTAAACAATAATCGTATCGTTGACGGAATAACCTAAAATCGTCAAAAAGGCTGCCAAAACAGTTAAACTGATCTCACGACCTGTAACCGCAAAGGCTCCCAAGGTAATAATTAAATCGTGGATCAAGGCAATAATCGCCCCTGGTGAAAAGAAAAAATCGAAACGATAACCAATATAAATCAAAATCAAAATCCAGGTAACAATAACTGCCAACTCTCCTTTTCTACGCAATTCCTGGCCAGCCTTGGGACCCACTGCTTCTTCTTTCAAAAGACTTGCGGTCGTCCCATTCAAACCTGCATTCAAAGCTTGAGTTACTTTTTCAGAAAAACCCTCAATTCCATTTTCAGGTTTTTCAACATCGACCGCATAGGTACTGTCAGCGGGATTTCCAAATTGCTGAATCACAAATTTTTCACTTAGCCCTTTAGACAAAGCCGCATTTACTTCGGCTGCATCCACAGTTTTGGAAAACTTGTATTCCAACTTGATCCCACCGGTAAAATCGATGCCGAACTTTAAGCCATGCTTTGCAACTAAAACCAAGGAGCCTAGCGTCAGCAAAATGGAAAGGACTATCATGTAGGCCTGGTTTTTAATGAAAGGAATATCTGTTTTGAAAATTTTCATAGTGATTACTCGATTTTATATGCTGATCTTCTGGACCTTTAATTTCGTCGTCATGTAGTCAAAAATCAAATGAGAGAAGAAATAAGCCGTGAATAAGGTGGTTAAAACCCCCACCATCAAGGTGACTGCAAATCCGCGTATCGGACCTGTTCCAAATTGATAAAGGACAATCCCCGACAAGAACGTGGTTAAATGGGTATCCACTACCGCGCTAAAAGCATTGGAAAAACCGGCATCCACAGCTCCTTTGGCGGTTTTTCCCAGCTTGGCCTCTTCGCGAATTCTCTCGAAAATAATAACACTCGCATCCAAACCCATCCCCATGGTCAACACAATCCCTGCAATACCCGGCAAAGTAAGTGTTGCCTGGAATAAAGCAAGACATCCCAAAATCAGTAATACGTTGATTGCCAAAGCAAAGTCTGCGATCACTCCTGAAAATTTATAGTAAATCATCATGAAAACCACGACCACAATGCCCGCCACCAGGGCAGCCATCAAACCATTGTGAATCGCTGTTTCACCAAGAGAAGGGCCAATCACTGTTTTGGTAATTTCTTTGAGTGAAGCAGGCAAGGCGCCTTCACGCAACACCAGAACCAAATCATCGGCTTCTTTCAAAATCGACTGATAGTTTCCGTAACCCAAGGTAATTTGTGCTTCACCCGAAGGAATGGCACTCTTGATTTGAGGAGCTTTTGTTACATTTCCATCCAATATAATTGCCAGTCGTTTTCCAATATTGTTCGCAGTCAAATCTCCGAAAGCCTTAGTTCCAATATTATTGAATGAAAGACTTACATAAGGCTCATTGTGCTGAACACTCACCTGCGCAGCGCGGAGCATGTCTCCCGTAACTTCTGCCTTGCTATTCAGCAAATAGGGAGTTCCTCCCACAATTTTTTTCGTAATGGGATCGTATTGAACTTCAAACAAGATTTCATCTTCCGAAGGAATCTTGCCTTTTGCAGCGTCATTGATCTTGTTGACGATTTCTTCCGTAAATCCTTCGGGAATATTATTGTCTTTGCGAATTTGGGAAACCAGGGCCTGGATTTCGGTATCTTTCTTGCTTTCATCCACCAATTTGAATTCCAACTTTCCGGATTTTTTCACGATACTGATCGCTCGATCTGGATCTGTCACCCCAGGAAGTTCCACCGCAACACGATTATCTCCCAGCTGACGAATGGAAGGTTCGGACACACCGTAACGGTCGATACGATTTCGAATAGTTTCAACAGCCTGTTTCACCGTATCCGCACGCAGTTTATCTAAATAGGCTTGGGTAAGTTGAACAAAGGCCTTGTTTGTTTCCTGGGTTTCTTTGAGATTTGGAAACTTGGAGGCAATGAGAGAAGAAATCGAGGCATCCTGGGATCCTTCTTTCAACACCACACGAAAGATTGAAGTTCCTCTGGACCATTCAACGCCCAGCACATCAGCGTTCCCTTGAAATGCCGTAACCAAGTCCCCATAAATTCCCTGGAGTTTGTTATCGTCTTTTTCCTCAACGCTGTAGACTTTTTCCTGAAACTCACGCTTGGGAGCCAATGCACCGCGATAATATTCCGAAATATAGTTGTTAAATTTGTCGACAGCATCTTGGCTAGGCAATATCGCACGCAAAGCATAGGTCTTGGGAATATGAACCACGATTGCGTTGTCGATTTTTTCATCTTTCAAGTGACGTGAAATATCGCTCGCCATCACGTCCAAACGATTTCCGATTGCTTGTTCGACAGTCACTTCCAATTCAACGTAAATTCCTCCCTGAAGATCAAGGCCCAGATTAATCGACTTTTCAGGAAATAGCTTCACGTACCAGGGTATGGGTTGACCATTCTTTTCCGAGTTCTCACGAATACTTTGAAAATGAAAAATTGTCGGAACAAGAACATAAATTGAAAGAAGTACCGTAAATAAGACTAAGTAAATTTTATATCGCCAGTTTTGTGACATAATAGCTCATGGTTCGAGAACCTCACCATGTCCAGTTTAATATACAAGGGACACCCTGAGGCTCTCGAAGGGTGCACTTTTGTTTTATTTAGATGAATTTTCCGGGGCTTTGACCACTGTGGCAACTCCCTCTCGTTCACATTTCACTTTTACATTATCTGCAATTTCCAAAGTAAGAATTTTATCAGCAACTCCTACGACTTTGGCGTAAATTCCAGAAGTCATTACCACCTGATCCCCTTTTTGGACTTCGGAAATCATTTTTTGACGTTCTTTTTGCTGTTTTTGCTGAGGACGAATCATCAGAAAATAAAAAATCACGAAAATCAAAATCATCGGAACGAACATGCTAAAACCCGGGCCTTGGGGTGCCGCTCCGGAAGCCTGAGCCCAAGCGGATGAAATGAATAAGTTAGACAAGTGCATGGAATACTCCTCTTGAACGGGTCCTGCCGCTCCTCACCCCCAATTACGGCATCGCTCGCAAAGCCTCGCTGCTGGCGGTAATTGTGGGGCCCCCAGTCGCGTCACCCGTTCTTATATATTTCTTTTAGAAAAAAATTCTTGTTTAAACTGCTTAAATCTCCCCTCCGAAATGGAAAGGCGGATCTGGGCTAACAAATTCAGATAATAATGTAAATTATGAATTGAGTTCAGAATCGAGGCCAAAATTTCCTTCGATTGGAACATATGTCGAAGATAAGCCCGACTAAAATTCTTGCAGGTATAACATTCGCAAGCTTCATCCAAAGGAATATCCGATTCCTTGTGTTCCGAATGACGAATATCAAGCTCTCCAAATGAGGTAAACAAGGTTCCCGTACGGGCAGATCGGGTAGGAAGTACACAGTCAAACATATCGATGCCACGATCCACACATTCTACGATATCTTCGGGATAACCGACTCCCATCAGATAACGCGGCTTTTCTTGGGGAAGAAAATCAGTACAAGATTCGGTTACTTCGTAAGCAAGTTCCATGGGTTCACCCACGGAAACCCCTCCAATGGCATAAGCATCAAAATGGCGCCCATCCGACGCAGGAGCAAGGCTAGACAATTTCTCAAAACATTCTCGGCGAAGATTTTTAAACATGCCACCTTGCAAAATCGCAAACAAGGCATTGGAACTCTTACGGGCATCCAAACATTGCTTTGCCCATTTTACGGTAAGATCCAAAGAAACCCGAGCTTGTTCTTCCGTAGCGGGATAAGCCAAGCATTCATCGAGGACCATCATGATATCCGAACCGAGAGACTCCTGAATTTCAATCGCCAGTTCAGGGGTCAAAAAATGCATGGAGCCATCGACATGGGACTGAAATTCCACCCCTTCCGGCTTTAATTTGCGCATTTGAGCCAGTGAAAAAACCTGAAAACCCCCGCTATCAGTCAAAATGGGGCCGTCCCAATTCATGAATTTATGCAAACCTCCCAGTTTTTCGATGAGCTTATGGCCAGGTCGTAAATATAAATGATAGGTGTTCCCTAATATAATAGAGGCCTTGAGTTCATTTTTGAGCTGATCGGGTCGGATGGCCTTCACGGTTCCATAAGTGCCGACGGGCATAAAGACAGGAGTCTGCACTTTCCCATGAGCCGTCGTAAATTCACCCAAACGTGCCTTGGAATCCGAAGAAGTTTTATGGACTTGGAAGGAAAAAGACATAGCGAAGGGCTACTACAGGCTGTCTCTCATACTTTCAATGATATTCGTTGTACTTTATTTAGGACAACTTATCGTCGTATCTGCGAGTTTTCGAGCCTCTTCATTTGTACTCACACAAGATAAAGGGCAATAATTATCCCCTTTTTCAAAATGAACGACACAAAGTTTTTTCACTTCCTTAAAAGTGTCTCCGTTTTGGCCCACAACCCGATAAATCAAGGCAGACAAATTTTTCTGCCTATTCAAAACACGATATCTCCATTCCAAGGGGCTGCCATTGATATTAGGAAACTGCATACTTCCCTCACCCACACCCTGAAGATTCGTTTCTTTTTTGCCTTTTCTCAACACAAGCCAAGTACGATCGTCACCGCCCTCAATATAAACACGATATCCTTCTTTGCTGGGGCACAATTCTTTCGAGTCATCATTGGGATCATTTTCCTTGGGAGCGCCCGGATGTTTTAAAACTCTGCAATTTTTAAGAGAGGTGTATTCGGAAACAAATTGATCTTCAGCCCAAAGATTATGCAGCCCAAGAAAAGTAATCAGAAATAAAAGGCCCTGAAATGAAATTTTCATAAAACTTGATCCTACTTAAGGCACCCACTCATACACCGCAAGTTGGTTTTGGTTCATCAGGGGAATCATCAGCCAATTTTTACTCGGCACATAAGAAATATCTGCAGTACCCTGAGAAAAGGTCGCAATCGTTTTGGGACCTTCTTTGGTGACTTGAAGAATAGTTCCCTTCATCCAGTCAGAAACCAAAAATGAAACAGCATCGTAACGTGCAAGGCCATCCAGATTTCCAATGGGATGAGGAGAACCAAAATCTGAAATTTGCTTGGTATTTGTATCCACCACAATAATATGCCCCGGAAATTTCTGCTTTGCATTTGGCAAGGAAGATTGCCACTGGGCCACATAAAGCTGATTACCTTCCAAAAGCACTCCGTTGGGACCTCCCAAACGATCATCTTTTAACCAGAACTGGAATTGTCCATTCACCAAACGATAAATCGCCGGTTGTAACATATCACTCACGTAAACATTCTGTTTGTCATCGCAGCTCACATCATTCAAAAAAACAGCACCCGCAGCCGGAAAACTTTTCTTCTTTTTTGTAAGCACATTGATTTGCACCAAGGCATCAATATCAGCCACATAAAGATTATCGCCCGAAAGACACAAACCCTTCGGAGCATGCAAGCCATTCACCCATTCCAGGTCGAGCACTTTTCCGTTTTCGTCGAGTTTGGAAATAAAACCCTTCCCGTCTTTTTGATAGGGATCCCCCTGGATATTCGAAACATAAATAATGCCCCGATTCGCATCATAAAGTGCAGATTCCGGCTGTTGAAAAACAGCATCGGTTTTAAAAACAGGTTTCAAAGTTGCGGCAAAAAGCGATGGTGAAAAAAGAAAAATGCTTAAGAATAAAAACTGAAAATATTTCATAAAATTCTCCCTATCACAACTCCCCCCAACCCCTCTTAATCTTAAGAGGGGAGTTATCTGATAAACATGCAATCGCCATAACTAAACAATCGGTATTTCTTTTCAATAGCTTCTTGGTAAGCTCGAAACAAGAAATCTTTTCCGGCAAAGGCGCTCGTGAGCAAAAGCGGCGTGGAACAGGGTTGGTGAAAATTGGTGAGAAAACGATCGATGATTTTGAATTTGTAGCCGGGGGTAATGAAGAGTTGAGTTTCTAAGCACGGGGTCGCTTCAAACGGGTGGCGCGAGGCAGCCCCCCCCCCGCATGCCCGCAGGCCTACTGGCCGAGGACTTCCGGGGAATGCCACAGCGACAGGACCCGTTTGCCACGATGCATCGATAGAAACAAAAAAACTTTCCACCGCACGCATCACCGTAGTTCCCACCGCGGTCACTCGGCGATTTTCTTGCTTTGCTTTGAGAATCGCCTCCTTCACTTCAGGAGAAATTTCATAATACTCCGTCTGCATCGCATGATCTTCGATATTTTCGACACGAATGGGCTCAAAAGTTCCCATCCCCACATGAAGGGTAATGAAATGGATTTCTACTCCCTTCGCTCGAAGTTTCTCAAAAACTTCTGGGGTAAAATGAAGGCTTGCAGTGGGTGCTGCAATGGCCCCTTCTTTTTCAGCAAAAACGCTTTGATAACGTTCCAAATCAGCAGATCGAGGTTCTGGGCGTTTAATATAAGGAGGGAGAGGCGCAGCGCCATTTTGGATCATCAAATCTCTCACAGAAAAATCGGCTGGAAATTCCAAATATTTTTTTTCACCTTCTGAAAAATACTTTGCGGGAATTTTCTTTTCCCCCATCTCAAAATAAATTTCCTCATCATTTTTTAAATTTCCGATATTTTTGAAAAGGCACTCCCAAACATTACCCAGTTGCGAACGGGTCCTGCCGCTCCTCACCCCCAATTTCGGCATCGCTGCGCTGCTGGCGGAAATTGGGGGGCCCCCAGTCGCGTCACCCCTTCGCAAGTCTTGAGGACCCGTTTGAATTTCCCTTACAAACAACACCTCAATTTTCCCCCCTGTTTTTTTCTTCCCCCAAACCCGTGCCGGTAAAACTTTTGTGTTATTCAAAAGTAAGACATCGCCATTTTGAAAAAAGTCTGGAAAATCTCTGAAGGTATGGTGTGAAAAATTTTGGGAAGAACGATCGAGCACAATCATGCGAGAAGCATCACGCGGCTCCATCGCCTCTTGGGCAATGAGTTCCGAGGGATAATCATAATGGAATTCAGATAACAACATATGTAGGGGCGACTCCCTGTGGCAACCCTTCTTTGGGCAGGCACAGAGACCTGCCCCTACGAAGAAATCTAATCAAATTCAAGAGCAGATTATCGATCAGAAACAGCCATCTCATGGTGGCAAGTAGGGGCAGAATCTTTTGGAGTTACCAAAAGCGGGTAGAGTTTGAAACCCAAAGTAAAAAGACCCAAGCTCATTAACAAAATTGCCGAAAATCGGGGTGCTCTTTGGGTAAGAGGAGATAAGATTTTTCGGATAAACAAAGGAGCTATACTCATGGCTGGCAAAGTACCCAGCCAAAAAGTAAACAAAAAAGCAGCTCCATAAAGCGGATTTTGTGTAGCAAGCGCTCCCAACACAAAACCATACAACCAGCCACAAGGTAGAAATACCGAAAGGAGTCCCACACTTCCCGCTTGAAAATAAGGATGCGGTTTTTTTTCAGAAGAATTCTTTTTGAAAATTTTTTCCCAAAGTTTCGAATACAATTTCATGAAAGATTTGGGCATTTGAAAAAGATGCGTCTCCCCTTTCCAGGCACGAATTCCAAGATAGAAAAAAGTAAGCGCCAAACCAGAAGCCGCAACCCAGGGAATTACTCCATGCAATGAAGAAGCGAGAACTTTTTCTCCCAAAAATCCGGCAATGCTTCCCAAAGTCAAATAGCCCAACAAACGTCCCAAATGATAAAACAACACCGCCTGGCGATTAGGTGCTGCAACCGTAATCAAGCCTCCACACATTCCCACACAATGCAAACTTCCTGCAAAACTTGCGAGAAGAACACCGAGGGGAATGAATGTCTGAAAAAAATGCACTATGGGAACCTCTTAATTTTTTGGCGGAATATGTTTTCTGTAATGAGGATCAGCGTGTTTGAGCGAAACATTGTAACATCCGAGTCGAACGTCGGGAAGCCTTGGACCAGAGAGTGACGAGGATTGGGTACCTCGCGAGTTCTGATCC
>CAYPXN010000136.1:0-29749 GCA_964414715.1 uncultured Pseudomonadota bacterium
CCAAATTACGGGATCTTGTTTTGCAATGGGGAACACAGCTCAGCAATGATCACAGCTCCACTCACGAACTCAACCAAAAATTCATCCAGTTGGGCCAAGATTTGAAAGGCGTCAGTGAATGTCTTGCCAAAGTACCGCAAAATTTTCCAGAAGATGAACTCGAAGGAAACTTCTTCGGCAGCAAAGATAAAATCAAGGTCACTTCCCGAGATATTGATTTTCTTCAATTCGCAAGTAATTCACTTTCCTATTTGGCAATGAGCATCCCCCAATATGAATGGGGCTTCGATTATTTTCCTTCCTGGCCTTTCGAAGACAGCTTTTATCAAGATATCAATGGCAAACAAGGCAGTGGAGACAAACGCTTTGGCGATTTAAGTTCAGATGCTGCCACGCAAATTGTTCATAATGCCCCGCTTCTCAGGAACGGATTACAATCTTTTGATAATTTTTTGCATGAATCCAAAACAGGATTGATTGATGCCTGGCTCCGATGGCGCTTTTCACAGGATGATCTTGTCACTTATACAGCCGTGTTACAATCGGCCCTTGCCTCTCTCCAAGCAAATCAATGGATGGGGATTTCCGGAAAAACTTTCATTCTGAATACTTCTTCCCTTTTGCATGAAGAAACTCTTCCCAACGCAAAAAACATTCCTTCAGACACCAATCTCTTGGAACAAAAATCAAACGGTGATCCGGATATCAACGACGATTATTTGAAAGATTTATTCCACGACTTGCTCCGATTTAGATCTTAATTCAAATTACTTCCTCCTCGGATAAATCCATCGAGAGAAATTTTTCCGGCACCGGTAAAAACAAGACAAAGAGCCATGGCCAATAATGCCATGGCGAATTCATAACCATGCCCTTTGCCCGGTTCACACATTCCGTTCAAAAACAAACCGTTGGGGCCGTGCACTTTCCAAATGGCAACGATCATCACACAAGAAATTCCCAGTCCTGCCAAGCGAGTAAGTAAACCTGCAATCACGGCAATCCCCCCAAAAAATTCCGTATAAGCTGCCACATAAGCCATGAAAGCGGGCATCCCCATATTCCCCATATGCGAAGCAAAACCTTCGATGCCATGTCCTCCAAACAAACCAAAAGCTTTTTGTCCTCCATGGGCGATAAAAATAACACCCAAGGCAATTCTTAAAATCAAAAGTCCAAAGCTCATTTAAAACCTCCCTATTTTTTTGGTTTACAGCATTTTAAAATATGGCCAAACTATCACATCTTTTTATTTTTGAAAAATGAAGAAAAAAAGAGGAGCTATCTATGACTTCAAAAAAACACTCTAAAAGCCGTGAAACTTTAGTGGTTGCAAGCAAAGTGAAAGATTTTATCAAAAGTAAAGGCTGCATGACCGCCTCAGATACCTTGGCGGCACTTTCTGAAAAAGTTTACACACTTTTGGAAGAAGCTGTCAGCCGTACCAAAGGCAACAAACGCTCCACCGTAAAACCCCAGGATCTTTAAAAACCATGAAGAAAATAATTTTATTTTTACTTTTTTTCGTTTCCCTTCTTCCTGCATCCCTTTTCGCCCAAACTTATGCAAAGGGAGACAAAGTAGAGGTTCTCTGGCACGGAGCCTGGTATAAATCCCGAATTGAACGCGTGGAAAAAGAAGGATACTACAGAGTCCACTTCATGGGTTATTGGGCCTCTCGAGAAGAAATCGTTCCTTCGGAACGAATCCGCAACATTATTCCTCGTACCCAACCTGATCTGAATAGCCTGAAAATGGGAAGCCCTGTCGAATTTTTGGAAGGAGATCATTGGAGACCTGCCACTTTCGTAGAACTCGATGGAAAAAAGGCTGTTATTCGTTACACAGATGGAGAGGCACAAAAAGAGCAAAAAATCCTTACAAATCTTTTATCTATTGTTCCCTCTTCAAGCCCGACAAGTCGTCCAAATCCCTAAGCTTAAATTCTTGCACCGCGAATAAAAACGACTTATTTTTCAGGCTTATTTTTGTTTTGACGCCTCTAGGCTTTCGCTGTAAAGCCTATAGCTTCAATCCTTGTTCAATGGAGAAAATCAATGGCTAAAGAGACTCTCACGATTACCGACAACCGAAATGGTAAAACTTACGAAATTCCGATTGAAAATGACACAATTCACGCCATGGATCTTCGTCAAATCAAAACCTCCGAAGAAGATTTTGGTTTGATGACCTATGATCCCGCTTTTACCAATACCGCTTCTTGTAAAAGTAAAATTACTTATATTGATGGAGATAAAGGTATCTTACGTTATCGCGGAATTCCCATCGAACAATTGGCCGAAAAAAGCACCTACCTTGAAACCGCCTATCTCTTATTGCATGGCGAACTTCCCAACGTAACTCAGCTACAGGAATGGAAGAAAAACATCACTTATCACACCTTTGTTCATGAAAACGTGAAAAAATTCATGGATGGATTTCATCATGATGCCCATCCCATGGGAATGCTTGTTTCTTCGGTGGCCGCGCTCTCCACTTTTTATCCCGATGCAAAAAAAATTAATGACCCCGAAGTAAGAATGATGTCCGCCTATCGTTTGATCGGAAAAATTTCCACACTCGCAGCTTTTGCTTATCGTCATAGTCTGGGAATGCCCTATGTTTATCCGGACAATGAACTTTCCTACTCCGGAAATTTCTTAAACATGCTGTTCCGTATTGCCGAACCCAAGTATGTTCCCAATCCGGTTTTGGAACATGCACTAGATGTACTTTTCATTCTTCATGCTGACCACGAGCAAAATTGCAGCACGAACGCCATGCGCAGCATTGGTTCTTCTCATGTGGATCCTTTCTCAGCCACTGCAGGAGCTATCGCCGCACTTTACGGCCCTCTTCATGGGGGTGCCAATGAAGAAGTGCTTCAGATGTTGAAAGCCATTGGCAGCAAGAAAAATATTCCTGATTTCATTAAAAAAGTAAAAGGCGGCGAAGGGAAACTCATGGGTTTTGGACATCGAGTTTATAAAAACTATGACCCCCGCGCAAAAATCATCAAGGAAATTGCCTACAAGGTTTTTGAAATCACAGGTGCCAATCCCCTTTTGGAAACCGCACTCGATCTTGAAAAAATTGCTTTGGAAGACGATTACTTTATCAAAAGAAAACTTTACCCTAACGTAGACTTCTACTCGGGCCTCATTTATCAGGCCATGGGATTCCCGGTCTCCATGTTTCCGGTTCTTTTTGCGATTCCGCGCATGTCAGGTTGGATTTCTCAATGGATCGAAATGATTACGGATCCCGATCAGAAAATTGCCCGTCCTCGTCAAATCTATTTGGGCTACGACAAACGGGATTACATCCCTATTGAGAAGCGTAGTAAATAATGAAATAATATAAAAATGAAACGTTGGGGCACTTTTTTCATTATTTATTTTTTATTATCAGGTGCCCTCAGTTGCGGATCTTCCAACAACTCCAATCCAACGCCTAGCCCCCTTGAAGTAAATTTCATTAGTTTCGGAGATTGGGGGACCGGCAACTCCAACCAACAAGCAGTGGCAAGTCTCGCTCATCAAATCTGCCAAAATGACAAATGTGATTTTTCCTTCGTATTGGGAGATAATTTTTATCCTCATGGGGTCAGCAGCACTTCAGATACTCAATGGCAAACAAAATACAAAGATGTGTACAGTTCCTTAGGACTCAGTTTCTACGCTCTCCTCGGAAACCATGACTGGGATAGTCCTGCAAATCCTCAGGCAGAAATTGACTATTCTGCTGTCGACTCCAGCTGGAAAATGCCTGCGGCATATTACACACAAGTTTTGCCAGACAGTGATCATCCTTTACTGCAACTTTTTATTATCAACTCAAATGATTTCAAAACAAATACGGAAGAACAAACTTGGTTGAGTGAACAAATCAACCAATCTTCCGCAAAGTGGAAAATTCTTGCTTTTCATCATCCGGTCTTTAGTAATGGTTCCGGACACACACCCGATGAAAAACAAATTTATCCCATCTTGAAACCCATCATTTGTCATAAGATCAACCTGCTTCTCTCGGGACATGATCACTTTTTCTCACATCTCAGGGATGAAAGTGAAGATTGCGGATACGATCAGTTGGTAATTGGAACAGGAGGACAGGATCTTTATCCGATTGCTCCCGCAAATTCTGCCCCTGCCACCATTCTCTACACCGAACAAAGTTTCGGGTTGGGATATTTTTCCATTACCTCTGAAAAAATTTCTTTCGATTTTTTTCCAACAACTGCTTCTTCCTCTTATTCTTATCAATGGCAATAACAGACTCCGCCTACATCTGCAGAAATGAAAAAAATAATTTGTTTTTCCTCTTCATTTCTATTGCATTTTTTTTTGCACTAGTGAAAATGTCGATTGTAAATTCAATTTTACATTTCGAGGTGAGGTTGCCCGACTTTTCATCGGGTAATTAAGAGGGAGATAAAATCAAGTGGAAGTAAGATCATCGGATTTCTCCGAGCTGTTGGAGGCGGAAGCTTTGGAGAAAGAAATGGATGTCTCGACGCCCGTCTTTGTTCCTTTCGAATTGGGAGATAAGAACAAAGCTCCTCGCATCTCGATTCCACCTGCTCAAAGCCAAGTCATTTGCATTGCAAGCGGCAAAGGCGGAACGGGTAAAACGACTTTCACCACCAACCTTGCCATTTCATTAAAAGCCAAAGGACTTCGGGTTTTAATTGTCGATGCCGATTTCGGATTGGCAAATGACCATTTATTATTGGGACTCAATCCCCAAGGTGATATTGGTGACGTACTTTCCGGAAGAAAAGATGTCCGCGAAGTTTTATTAGAAGGTCCTTACGGTATTCACCTTCTCCCCGGTGGAGTCGGCTCCAGTGATTTGTCTTCCCTGGAAGATTATGATCTTCGAAACTTGGCCCGTGAAATTGGCCGTCTTGAACCTGATTACGATGTCATTCTTTTTGATTTGGCTGCCGGAATCTCCCCTCAAATCATGCGTTTTTTGAAACCTGCCCATGAGATTATCATTGTCACCAATCCGGAAGTCACTGCCTTGGTGGATGCTTATGGTTTGATCAAAAGCCTTTCGGTGTGGAATGAACACAAAGGAAGTGAACTGAAGGTGGTTTTGAATCGGGTAAAAAGTCGCGAAGATTCGATTTCTTCCATGCAACGACTCCGACAAGTGGTTCAAAAACATCTTCCCAGCATGAAATTAAACTACATGGGATACATCCCCTTCGATCGATATCTCTTACATTCCATTGCAATTCAGGAACCTGTCACGATCTCTCATCCACGTTCACAAGTGGTTGCCTGCATCAAGGCGATTGCCCAACGTATTCAGGCTAATTACCGTGCCTGGGATCGTAAACAACAGATTAAAAACCCGGTTCCTTCTTATTTCGCAAAGCTCGAACAACAAAGCTATGAGTAAAAGGCGTTGGCATTTAAAATCCGTTACCCAAATTCTTCGATCCATCAAAGAAAGAAAAACGCACGCACACTCTAGCTCCACCCCTGCTCCACAGAACATTCCTCTGGATGATTTTTCCCAACTTCTCATCAAACAAATTCGTGCCATGGATAGTAATGTCGAGATCATCGAGAGAAATTTTCCTATTCAGGAAGGTCGTAGCAAGGTCGATTTGCTCGCCTATAATCATGCCGGCGAACTCATCCTTATTTGGACCCCTGAAGTATTAAAAGCACAGAGATTGGTGGATTTGATTGCCGAATTTGACTGGATGAAAAAAAATGTCCTTTTGTGGCAGCATCTTTTTCCCCAGGCAACACGCCGCGGGGAATTACAACTCAAAGTCTGGTTTTTTGCAGCCGAAATGGATTCAAACCTGAATACCATCTTGTTTTATCTTAAGGGAATTCCTCTCCGTATTTTTCAATATTCTTACCAGACCCTGAATGGAAAATTAAGTTTAGTCATTAAACCCTGGATGAACCTAAAAGTGGATTCGGAACCCTTGAAAGTTCCCGAACCCCGACCGAATTTTATGCCAAATCCCAGTAAAACACCCCATCTCAGAGCCGTACCGAGTCCAAAGGAAATTCCTGCAATTACCCAGGAAGAAATACAAGATCTTGTCAAAGGCCTTGAAGGCGATTTCAACGTGGATGCCTTTGAAGATGAAATTACCGAGCCAGGTATTGAAGCCAGTGAATTAAAGCAGGAAAAGGCTTAGCCTTTTCTCAATTCTCTCAATCTCTCATTCGATTTTTCCATTTCCTCTTTCGTGATCACATCGATCGCGCCTACGGATTCTTTGTATTTTTTTCGCCAGGCAAGAACTTCTTCAGGCGTTGAAAAACGTTCAATGGGCAAATCAGTCAGAATATTTTGAAAGGGATTGTAACCTTGCGCTTGTAAAACTTTTCTTAAAGGAAAATCGAGGGAAGTGTCCACATACCTCCGCCAAACTTTCTGTTTTTCCAAATAAACTTCCACATAAGCATGCACCGTACGTGGCTGGATTTTATCAAACATTTCCGGATTGGAAGTAAAACGAAATCCGTTTTTACTTATCCAAAAAAAGGAATACACGGAAGGAATCCCCATGGATCTCAACAAGGCAATCATTACATTACTTTTATTAAAACACATTCCCTCTTTTTTTTGTCCTGTTTCAGAAGCCATCACCGGCCAGACATCAAAAGCATAGGCAATATGTGAGCGGAGATAGTCATAAGCTTTGTTTGCAATTTTTTCAGGCTCGACCAAATTTTCAAAAAGATTGTTTTTTAAAGTTTGAATAAGAGGGTGTGAAAAATCACAAAGGGGTGTTTCTTGCAAATAGGCTTGGCTCGGTTCCAAAATGCAGGTATTTTGGTCGAAGAATTCCAGGATATTTTTTTGCAGGGAAAGCTCCATTTACCTATAAAACCACGAGGTTTCATTTATGAAAAGACTCTTCTTTGCCTTCTTTTTTCTCTTCTCTCTCTTTCATCTCAATTCCCTGCCAGCAAGAGAAAAGTCTTCGCCCATAAGATCCGTTCGCTTTTTCACCTTTGGAGACTGGGGTTCAGGCACTCAAGATCAAAAAAATGTTGCGGAAGTGACTCGAAAAGTTTGCAAAGAGCTCGGCTGCGATTTTGGACTTCTTCTGGGAGATAATTTTTATGAAAAAGGTGTATCAAGCGTAGAAGATCCCCTCTGGAAAAGCCGTTATCAGGATATCTATCAAGGTTTGAATATCCCTTTTTACGCCGTTCTTGGAAATCACGACTGGCGAGGCAATCCCCAAGCTCAAGTGGATTATTCCAAAAAAGATTCCCGCTGGAAAATGCCCGCTTATTTTTATTCGATCCGCTATCCTGAGAAAAATCCTCTTCTCGAAATATTTGTTCTCAACTCGAATAATTTTAATGTCGAACAACAAAATTGGCTGAAAAAGAACCTCGATGTTTCTACTGCAAAATGGAAAATGCTCGCCTTTCATCATCCCATTCTCAACACGGGAGACAAACACCCCCCAGATCAAATGCATCTGTGGCCAAGTTTGAAACCGATTGTCTGCGGAAAAATTGATCTTATCCTCTCAGGGCACGAACACATCTTTGCTCAACTTCGCCCTGAACCGGATGAGTGCAAGTACGATCAAATTATCGTGGGAACGGGAGGAAAAGAACTTTACGGAATAAGCAGCGCGCATTCTGATACAAAAGTTTTAGGTGCAGATTCCAGCTTCGGCCCTGCTTGGATGGAACTAAGCCCAAGCAAAGCCACCCTCAAATTTTTCCATACGGATGGAAAAGAGACTTACCGATATAGCTGGGAAAAGAAATAATTCCAACTAAGCAGGTCTGGTTTTCAAAATGGTATTTTTGGTGGAAAGCCTTTTGAACCAAACGGAAAGGTTAGGAAGATCCGGCACGGTCACTCCCACCCTCTCAAAAAGAAACACAAAGGGAGCAAAAGCAATATCTGCCAAGGAATAATTTCCAATCAAGAAATCCTTCCCTTTGAGTTGACGGTCTGCAATTTCAAAAAAGTTTTTGATTTTTCCACGTGCGGCTTCCAATTTTGCTTCGTCTACGCTTTCCCCTTTTTCTTTAGCAAAACCGGCCATCAACAACTCGATCCAAGGATCTGCAACCAAAGCATTCACCTGATTGACCCATACTCTCATTTGAGCCTTTTCTTGGGGATCTTCCGGAGTCAATTCAGGAAAAGGATACTCATCATTCAGGTATTCATTAATAATCGAGGAATCTGCCACAATCAAATCGTCATCCGCCAACACAGGAACTTTTCCAAGGGGGTTTAATCTCAAGAATTGTTCTGTTCGATTTTCTTTTTTCATCAAGTCGATATTTACCACCTGATAATCCAATTCTTTTTCAGCAAGAACGATTTTTACTCGATGACAGAAAGGTGAAAATTTAAAATCATAAAGACGAATCATTTTTATTACTCCTCAATTTATAATCCTGATGTTTTTGCTATTATTTCTTTCATGACATCACAAGGGGCTCGCGTCGCCCCCTCCGCTCCGCCTAAGGCGGACCGGAGCCTCCCCCTCAACGCCTTTCGGCTTGTTGAATTAAAGGCCGCTAGTCTTCGCTATTATTTCTTTCATTACCTCGGAAGCACCGCCCCCGATAGTCAATAATCTCAAGTCACGGTTGGCACGGGCAATATCGTATTCTTCCATATAACCGTAACCGCCATGGATCTGTAAGCAATCATAAGCCACCTGGCAAGCCAAATCACACGCAAAGAGCTTGGCCATCGAAATTTCACGAAGTGCGTTTTCTCCCCGATTAAACAAGTCACAGGCATGATAAGTCAGCCTTTTGGCTGCTTCCACCTGGGTCAGTCGTTCGGCAAATTTATGACGCCACACCTGCATCTTTGCCAAAGGCTTCCCAAAAGCCTGTCTTTCACCCCCGTAATTCATGGCATCTTCGAGCATCATTTCCATATGAGCAACCGCCATCAAGGCTGCGCCCAAACGTTCTCCCTGAAAATTTTCCATGATGTAGTAAAAACCGTGATTTTCTTCACCCAGCAAATTTCGAGCAGGGACTTTACAATTTTCAAAAGAAATTTCGAAGGTGTTCGAACAATGGTTTCCCAATTTTTTGAGTTTTCTTCCAAGTTGAAAGCACGGAGTATCTGTCGGAAAAAGAATCAGGCTTACTCCTTTGTAACCTTCCCCACCGGTTCTAACCGCCAAAGTAATGAAATCCGCACGTCCTCCATTCTTAATGAAGGTTTTGGATCCATTAATAATATAGTCTCCCCCCACTTTTTTGGCAGTTGTCTTTAGAGCCGCAACATCGGAGCCGCCTGAAGGCTCTGTAATGCCCAAAGCTCCAATTTTATCGCCCTGAATCGCGGGGGTTAAAAATTCTTTTTTTTGCTCCGGCGTACCCAATTTATTAATCACCGGAGTTGCAATTCCGCAGGTCACCAACAAATCCATCACCAAACCATTCATGCGAGAGCGCATCAGTTCTTCTACCAAACAAACTTCAAACCAATAATCTCCGCCAGAACCACCGACTTCTTCAGGATAATGGACCCCCAACAAACCCAAATCCCCTGCGCGCTTAAAAACAGATCTGGGGACATCACAATTTTCTTCCCATTCTTTCTGATGGGGAAGAAGTTCCTTCTCAGCAAATTGCCGAACCGTTTTGCGAAAGATTTCGTGTTCTGAATTAAAAAAACTCATAATTATTTCCGTATCCCCTCCACACCTCCCCTTAAACTAAGGGAAGGCTGGGTGGGGATAAAAAACTAGGGAGATACTTTCTTCAAATGATCGAGTGCCGCTTTTTTCTGATTATCATCCTGGGGTAAATTATCCGGTTCTTCTTTTTCCTGTTTTTTACCCTTCACTTCTTTTTTCTCTTGGGAGGCTTGAGATTCCGGACCTGATTCTGCAATCTTGAGATGCACCACTTCGTCGGGCGCAATTCCTTTTCCATCAATCTGGCGCCCTTTCGGCGTGTAATATCGGGCAATGGTTAACTTGAGAGCCGAGTCATCACCCAATTCAATCACTGTTTGAACAGAACCCTTCCCAAAACTTTGGGTTCCCATCAGGTAGCCACGTCCATAATCTTGTAAAGCACCTGCAACAATTTCAGAGGCAGAGGCAGAACCTCCGTTGACCAAAACCACCAAAGGCACATTTGGAAACTCTGCTTTTCCATCGGCCTTACGTTCATCAATATTGCCAGTTCTTCCTTTGGTAGAGACAATCACCCCTTGCTTGATAAAAATATCTGCAACCGCAACCGCCTGATCCAACAATCCACCCGGATCATTCCTCAAATCCAAGATAATTCCCTTGAGACCTCCGGACTCTTTTTCCATGCGGGTCAGTTCTTTCAATAAATCTTCCGAAGTGCGTTCCTGAAAGTTCGTCACACGCACATAAGCATACTTTCCATCGAGCAGTTCACCCTTCACACTTTTTACATTAATATTCTCACGGGTCAGCTTGAAGTCACGAACATCCTTCCAACCTTCTCTGTAAATAGTCAGATTAATTTTACTTTTTCTGAGGCCTCGCATCTTTTTGACGGCGTCACTGAGATTCATGTCCTTCGTAATAGTGCCATCAATTTTGACAATTTTATCACCGGGTAAAATACCTGCCTTGGCCGCAGGAGTGTCTTCAATGGGAGAAACGACGGTCAACACACCATCTTTCACCGTCACTTCAAGGCCAACTCCTCCAAAGCGACCCACGGTATCTACTTTCAGTTCTTTGTAAATTTCCGGACTTAAATAAAGAGTGTGGGGATCAAGGGTCTGCAACATTCCCTTAATGGCTCCTTGCAACAAGGACTGTGAATCCACCTGTTCTACATATTCATTCTCGACGTAGTAGAGAACTTTTGAAAACTTCTCGAGAGATTCATAAATTTTTTCGGAGAACGCATGAACAGAAGAAAAAGCTGCAACAAAAACAAATCCTAAAACAAAACCCGCGAATAAATAACGAAGGCGTTTTGGATGATTTTTTTTCATTTTTTTCTTTCTTTGATAAAACTGCTTGCCTCATGGGCAATATCAGAAGCCAACAATTTATATTCTTTCAGCAACACTTCCGCCGGAGCAGACTGACCAAACTGATCTCTTACTCCCATTCGATGTATAGGAACCGGATACACACCCGACAGATACTCGGAAACCGCAGAACCCAAACCACCAATGATGGAATGTTCTTCAACGGTCAAAATACATTTTGTTTTCTGTGCAAGCTCAAGAATAGTTTTTTCATCCAGGGGCTTAATACTTGAGCAGTTTACTACACTTGCCTGAATTCCTTGTTGAGCAAGAATTTTTTGGGCTTCCAAGGCATGGGAAGTCATCAAACCACAGGCAATAATGGCAATATCTTTACCTTCAGTTAAAACTTTGGCCTTCCCCACTTCAAACTTGTAAGAAGAATCAAAAATCACCGGAAACTTTGCACGAGAAAGACGCACATAAACCGGTCCCGGAGTTTTATAAGCAGCTTCGATCATTTGCTCGGTTTCCACTCCGTCAGCAGGAACCAACACCGTCATTCCAGGAATGACCCGCATGAGAGAAATATCCATCACGGTTTGATGACTGGCACCATCCTCACCCACGGTCAAACCGGCATGAGTCGCACAAATTTTTACATTCAAATGGGGATAAGCGATGGAGTTACGAACAATCTCCCAAGCACGACCCGTTGCAAACATCGCAAAAGTCGACACAAAAGAAACTTTTCCGGTGAGTGCAAAACCCGCTGCAGTTCCCATCAAATCTTGTTCCGCAACACCCATGTTGAAAAAACGCTGGGGAAATTTTTTTGCAAAAACAGCAGTCTTTGTGGAACCGGAGAGATCTGCATCTAACACGACAATATCGGAATGCAATTCACCCAAAGCAGCTAATTTCTTTCCGTACGCATCTCTTGTGGCAATTTGTTCAGTCATAAATGCTGTGAGACGTTAGATGTCAGACGTGAGATGTTAAACTTCTCACCTCTCACTTCTTACTTCTCACCTAATTCTTGTAGGGCAATCTTCAACTCTTCATCACTGGGGGTCACGCCATGGTATTGAGGCTTGTTTTCGAAAATCGAAACGCCTTTGCCCAAAATCGTGCGTGCAATAATCATGGTGGGTTGCCCCTTCACCTTCTCCGCTTCATCCAAAGCTTCCACCACTTCTTCTATCACATTTCCATCGATCGAAAAAACCTTCCAACGGAAAGCCGTAAACTTATCTTCAAGAGGAGAAACATCTTTAATGTCTTTGTTGAAACCATCGATTTGAATGCCATTGTAGTCAAGAAGACCACAACGGTTATCCAGCTTGTAGTGTCCTGCCGCCATCGCGGCTTCCCACAACATTCCTTCTTGGGCTTCTCCATCAGAGTGCATGCTGTATACGCGGAATTTTTTTCCATCCAGACGGGCAGACATCGCCATGCCATTTCCTACAGACATCCCTTGTCCCAAAGAACCGGTCGACATTTCAATGCCCCATTCGGGTTTTAATTTTGGATGTCCCTGCAAGGGAGAACCCAACTGTCGAAGATGATCCATTTCCGATTTCGGAAAGTATCCCGCATGCGCCAAGCAGGCATACAAGGCGGGTGCACAATGACCATTCGCCAAAATGAAACGATCTCGCTCATCCCATAAGGGTTTTTTCGGATCGATGCGCATTTTGTAAAAATACAAAGCCACCATCATTTCCATCATGCCCAGAGGTCCACCGGTATGACCCGATTTTGCCTTATGCAGCATTTTGAGGACATCGATGCGAAGGATGCGACAAATTTCTTTTAATTCTTGGATTTTTTCACGACTTAACATGACTCGCCATTTAGAGTATTATTTTATGATATTCAATAGTCATGCCAAGTTAACAAATTGAAAGGCGAAGTCAAATTGAATTTAAGTCAAAATTCGCTATATTTTTGGATTTAACAATTTTAAAGGATATTTCTTCGCAAGACTCGCCTGTTCCTTATTGGACTGCTCAATTCTCACAAGATCGCTTATAAGATTTCCTGCCCATCTGTAAACATTCTCTTCTTGGACTTTCTTGCGCATTCTTGACATACATCTTCTTTGTTTGTCTTCGTCCATTTCCAAGGCATACAAAATTGACTTTGCAAACTCTTCCTGAGCATAGGGATTGATAATCAAGGCTTCTTCCAATTCTTTGGAAACCCCTGCAAACTCCGACAATATCACAACTCCTTTTTCATCATCACGGGCAGATACAAATTCTTTCGCCACCAAATTCATCCCATCCGCCAAGGAACTGACAATAAGAACATCCGACATTTTCATAAACAGATGGACCTGTTCAGGAGGATGCTGATCTTTTAAAAAAATCACCGGCTTCCAGTTAGACTCCGCATGCTTCCAGTTTACGTGATCCGTAAGTGCCTCAATATCACTTACCAAATCCCTATATTTGGGAATATGTATCCTGGAGGGCGCACCGAGCTGAACAAAAGTAACTTTCTTTTTATAAGATGGATTCTGAGTGAAAAAGAGATCAATGGCCCGAAGCCGCTCCAAAATACCTTTTGTATAATCCAAACGATCCACGCTCAACACCAACCGAAGCTCAGGTGACAAATCCAATTCTTTTCTAATACGACGGATGGAGTCCTGCACTTCTATCGGCGACATGGAAACTCGTTCATTCCAGTCTTGAATACCAATGGGAAAAGGCTTCACATAAGTAACCCCATGCTGATGATAGATGGCTGAACGATCCCAATCCACCCTTACAGGCAGCAACTGATTGACTGTTTCCAAAAAACGATTGCAATAGGATTGAAAATGAAAACCTATCAGATTTGCTCCCAACATTCCTTTCAAAATTTCCTCATGCCAAGGGCAAATCTGAAAGCCTCCGGATGCGGCCAGGGAATATGCCAAAACAAGCCTAAACGAATATCCGGTCTTTCCTGGCGAACCATGGCAGGCAACAATGTAAAATGATAATCTTGCACCAGCACTAAAGGCGGTACTTTCTGCACCTCGCTCAATAAAGCTTGTGCAAATTTATGATTTACCTGAACATAGGTTTCCCAATCCTTTGGCTCAAACTCTGGTCTTTGATAAGTCATATGACATAAAGGCCACAGGGCTTCATTTGAAAATCCAAAGTAATAACCCTCTTCTTCTTCCTTACTCAGCCATACTCTCTTTAAAGTATAGCTGGGCTGTGAAGGAGGAACCATTAACTTTCCCTCTTCATCCGCCACTTCTTGATCCGCATCTCCGGAACCATGAGCAATCCACAAACCATTACAAGCTTTCAACACAGGATCTAACGCACTCACCAAGCCCCCTGGAGGAATAAGAACTTTTCGATGTCCTTGCTTACGGGTATGAATATAAGGTTCTCGATTGGAAACAACCATGAAGGGTCTCTGTCCCAGACTCGAAATGATATGAGCTTTCAGACGAGCCGCTGTCCATTGATCCTTGCCCTCAATTTCGTGAGATATTTCTTCGGCAATCCTACGCGCAGAATCCAAACGAGCCGCCATCTTCTTAAATTCTCGGGAGACAGGCTTAAAAAATTCTTCGCCGGGTGGATTTTCTTCCCACGACTTGTCCGATCTTACCCAATGCGCAAAACGATCTAGGGATTTTTGGAACAAATATTTTGAAACAGCATAAGCTAGCCCCATCCCTGCCAAGCTCACAATCAGCAACATTACCGAATTCCACAACAAGCCCTCAAAAAACCTCTTTTGAATGTAAGATCCCTCATGAACTACAATCAGAACCCCCATCACCTGCCCACTTTTATCCAGTAAGGGATAAAGAAGCTCATTGTAGGTAAGAGATTCCTTTTCCTCCCAGAAAAATTGATACGTCTTGCTCAGCAACACATCACGAACCTTATCATCCAAACAAGTGATGGAAGAATCAATCCGAGAGGAATGTGCCACTGTTTCCCCATCGGTACGACACAAAACGATACCCAGAGTGCGACCTTTCCCGGAAAGACGTTCTGCAATTTCTTCCTGTTCTTCGGTAGAGTCCGGTAATTGTCTTTTTAAAAGTTTTAACGATTCAGGAGAAAGACTACGCGCAATGATCAAGGCTCTTTTTTCTAAATCTTCCACCAAGTTCGCTTTATCCTCGTTCAAGCGGTGGTATAAAAAGAATCCCCCAAGTAAAATAAGACCCAACACGATAGCCACCAAGTACTTTGAAAAAGACTTCTTCATCTCTTGACCTCTCTCCTTTCAAAAACATATCCTCAATTCGTGAAGATACTTCAAAAAGGCTTAAAACTTGATTTATTCTTCGACAACCTGGAAAGAAACCGGCAAAGAATATTATTTTTGGATTATGATGGCACCCTCGCACCTTTCACGGCTCATCGTCAGGATGCAAGGCCCTATCCCGGCATAGAAGATCTCTTATGCAAGATTCATAAAAACAAACGCAATCGAATGATGATTGTATCAGGTCGAACGATTCCTGATATTAAACGGTTCTTTCCAAATTTTCAAGAACTTGAAATTTGGGGCTGTCACGGCTTTGAACACCTTAGCCCCGAAGGAAAGTACCACAACTTTATCGAAGGAACCCTTGCCGAGAGTCTTCTCCAAAAAGCACAAGAGAAACTTCACAAAATTCTCGATGCAGACAGAATCGAAATCAAGCCTTGCAGTCTGGCTGTACATTGGAGGAATTTACATCCCGAGAAGATCCTCGAATTACAGAGCGTGATCCAATCTCAATGGGAACCTCTCCTCGAATCAAAAAATCTCAAAATTCAAGCCTTCGACGGTGGATGGGAACTGTTACCCATAACACGAAACAAAGGAAGCGTCGTACGAGAAATTCTCGCACAATCACCTCCGAATATTTCCGCTGCATTTTTCGGAGATGACCTTACAGATGAAGACGCCTTTCAAAGTATCAAGGGAAAAGGACTTGCCGTCCTTGTCCATCCCGAAAAAGAAAAAAGTCACGCGGATCTCAGGATTCATCCTCCCGCAGAATTATTGGACTTGCTTGCTCGATGGATTTAGTTTTTTGCCAATAAGTTTGCTGTATTAATGACGGCCATATGAGAATAAGCTTGGGGAAAATTTCCAAGAAGTTCTCCGCTCTGAGGATCAATATCTTCGGACAATAAACCCAAAGAATTCGATTTGGACAGCAAATGTTCAAAGATATCTCTTGCCTTCTGTTTCTCACCAATTGAAAACAGTGCCTTCGCCATCCAGAGTGTTGCAACTATGAAAGCGCTTTTCGGCCTTCCAAAATCATCCTTGTTTACATACCGAAACACATAGCGATTTTTCATCAAGGCATTTGCTGTTTGCTGTACGGTGCTTATCCAACGGGTATCATCACATTTTAAAAAACCATATCTTTCAGCGGTGAGCAAGCTAGCATCAAAATTTTTATCTCCATACGCTTGGGTATAAGATTGTAATTCGGCATTCCAACCCTTCCGTTCAATATCTTGCCGAACCTCCGCCGCACCCTCTGCCCACTCTTGAGAAATGTATTCTTTATTCAAGCTTTTCGCGATTCGCACACCTCGATCCAGGGCAACCCAGGAAAGCATTTTTGAAAATGTAAAATGTGCTTTCTGCTGGCGGTATTCCCAAATACCCGCATCTTCACTCTTCCAGTCTCTCAGTATTGTTGCCACCAAAAATTTCACCAAAGACCAAACTTCTTCGGTTATTTTTTCAAACTTGTAATGAAAATAATAAAGATAGATGGCATGGACCACCTCTCCAAAAATGTCGTTTTGTTTCATAGTCCAAGCATGGTTTCCGATTCGAACGGGCTTGGATGATTTATACCCTTCCCAATAATCGAGTATTTTTTCTTCCAGATTACGACTCCCCCGTATGCCATACACAATCTGGATCGTACTTTGCTTACTTTCCAAAATGCGAAGCAAAAAACGAATAAACGACCTTGCTTCCTCAAAATGACCAATGCTCTTCAAAGCTTCCAGCATCAGAGAGGCATCTCGCAGCCAACAAAAACGGTAATCCCAATTTCTCTCCTCGCCCAAAACTTCCGGCAAAGAAGTCGTCACTGCAGCGATCACAGCACCGGTATCTTCATAGGTCAGAAGCTTGAGCACCAATGCCGAACGCAAAACCTCCTCATCATAATAACCGGGCAAGCGGCAGTTTGACGACCAATTTTCCCAATACTGTTTTGTTTTCTGAAACTGCTCATAGACATAATCCATCTTCGGAATGGAAACTTTTTCATGGTAGGTCATTAACAAGAAGTGATCTTTTTTGAGCGTAAAAGCTTTTTGGTTCAAAACATGCTCCAAGGACATGTCCGAATACAAAAAGAGGTCTTCTACTCCGTTGATTGCCCGAATAAAATCGGAATATTTTCTGAGAACGGTCTCGCCTTTTGCATAATTCAGTTTGGGCTCAAATTTCACCTTCACTTGAGGCGACCCTTTCAGAGGTTTCAAATAACGGAAAATTTCTACTGAACGTAAATGATCCGTCCCCTCCCGATATCGAGGCATAAAGTCGATGACCGCAAAGGCGTTTTCACCATCATCGAAAGTGGTTTGAAGGATATTAGTCGCAGGGAGGTATTTTTGCGTAATCTTTGCGGAAGAAGGTGTTTCCACCGAAAAATATCCTCCTTTGGGATCCAAAAGGGATGCAAAAGCAGACGGACTATCAAAATCCGGCAAACAAGCCCATACCACCTTCGCTTGTGAATCAATTAAAGCCGCAGATTTGCAGTTTCCAATAATGCCTAAATCCAAAGTTTTGCTCCTTTAGAGTATTTGCATTCTGATAAAAACTTATAGTAACACCTTCCAGCAAGGAGTGCCAATTGAACAAATTAAAAGCCAGATCTGAATTATTGAAAAAAAGCTTAGAGTCCAAAATCCTCGTCCTTGATGGAGCCATGGGAACCATGTTGCAGGCCAAAAATCTTACAGCTCAAGATTTTGGCGGCGCAGACCTCGAAGGTTGCAATGAAAACCTCATCCTCACTCGACCGGACGTGATTCAATCGATTCACGAAGAATACCTCAAAGCCGGCGCGGACATTATTGAAACCAATACCTTCGGTTCCACACCCTTGGTGTTAGCGGAATATAATCTTTCGCAAAAAGCGGATGAAATCAATTTAAAGGCTGCTCAAATCGCCCGCACTGCTGCCGACAAATTTTCGACTCCGGAAAAGCCCCGTTTTGTGGCCGGATCCATGGGACCCACCACCAAAGCCTTATCGGTCACGGGGGGTGTTAGCTTTGAAGAACTCATCGAAAACTTCTATCAACAAGCCAAAGGTTTATATGAAGGAGGCGTCGATTACTTCCTTCTTGAAACTTGCCAGGATACCCGAAATATCAAAGCGGGGCTTTTAGGCATTCACAAATTTCTTTCCGAAGTAAAAGAAGAAATTCCCATTGCCGTTTCTGTCACCATCGAAGCCATGGGAACCTTGCTGGCAGGGCAAAGCATCGATGCCCTTGCCGCCTCGCTCGCCCACGAAGATCTTCTTTATATCGGACTCAACTGTGCCACCGGCCCCGAATTCATGACCGACCACATTCGAACTTTGGCCAGCCTCACAAAAACTTTGGTTGCTTGCGTACCGAACGCGGGTTTACCGGATGAAAATGGAAAATACTTAGAAACTCCCGAGATGATTGTTCGCGTGATTGATCGTTTCATTCAAGCGGGCTGGATCAATCTTATAGGCGGTTGCTGCGGCACCACCTCGCCTCACATCGCAGCGATGGCAAAGCTCGCAGAGGGTAAAAAACCCCGGATACCTGTAATCCAGCACAAATCTTTTCTTTCCGGCATTGACTATCTTGAAATCACCGACGACATGAGACCTGTGATCGTCGGAGAACGCACGAACGTGATTGGAAGCCGAAAATTCAAAAGACTTATCGCCGAAGGGAAATTCGAGGAAGGTTCTGAAATCGCCCGAGCCCAAGTCAAAAACGGCGCTCAAATTATTGATATTTGCATGGCGGATCCGGATCGCGATGAAACGGCCGACATGAAAAACTTTCTCGAGCACGTCATCAAAAAAGTAAAAGCGCCTCTCATGTTCGATTCCACCGATGCGAAAGTTTTCGAATTGGCTCTCCCTTATTCCCAGGGAAAAGCAATTTTAAATTCTATCAATTTAGAAGATGGTGAAGAACGCTTTGAACAGGTTGTTCCCCTCGCGAAAAAATTCGGTGCTGCATTGGTGGTGGGCCTCATCGACGAAGATAAAGTTCAAGGTATGGCCGTTACGCGCGAGCGCAAACTCGAAGTCGCCAAACGCAGCTACAAATTACTCACCGAAAAATATGGAATATTACCGGAAGATATTTATTGGGACTGTCTCGTATTCCCTGTCGGCACCGGCGATCAAAACTACGTCGGCTCTGCCATTGAAACCATCGAAGGCATCCGTCTCGTCAAAAAAGAATTTCCTCTTACGAAAACAATTTTAGGAGTCAGCAACGTTTCCTTTGGACTCCCTCCCGCAGGACGCGAAGTCTTAAACTCCGTTTATCTTTATCATTGTGTTCAAGCGGGCCTCGATCTCGCGATTGTGAATGCCGAAGGACTCGAACGTTACGCATCCATTCCGGAGGAAGAAAAGAAACTCTCTGAAGATTTACTATTTAATCGGGGTACAGATCCGGTCGCTGCCTTCGCTGCTTATTTCAGGGCAAAAACCCCTCAAGTAAAGAAAGATTTAAAAACCCTTCCGCTCGAGGAACGCCTGGCTCGATATATTTTGGAAGGCTCCAAAGACGGACTCAAAGAAGATCTCGATGAAGCGCTGCAAAAATCCAAACCTCTCGACATCATCAATGGTCCTCTCATGAAGGGCATGGATGAAGTAGGTCGTCTCTTTAATAAAAATGAACTCATCGTCGCCGAAGTTTTGCAAAGCGCCGAAGCCATGAAAGCGGCCGTCGCTCATCTAGAGCCGCACATGGATAAAGTAAGTTCGGCCAGCCGAGGCAAAATTGTGCTCGCCACGGTAAAGGGTGACGTGCACGACATCGGGAAAAACTTGGTCGACATCATCCTTTCTAATAATGGATTCCAGGTAATCAATCTCGGAATCAAAATTCCTCCCGAGCAACTCATCGCTGCCATTGAAGAACATAAACCGGACATGGTCGGACTCTCCGGCCTGCTGGTCAAATCCGCACAGCAAATGGTGATCACCGCCGAAGATTTATCGAAGCATGGAATTAAAATTCCCATTCTCGTGGGAGGTGCTGCACTCTCCGAAAAATTTACGGATCAAAAAATCGCGCGCGCTTATGAAGGCTTCGTCACTTACGCAAATGACGCCATGACAGGCTTGGAGCTTGCCAAAAAAATTCAGGATCCCCATTTGTTCGGCGAACTCAAAAAGAAAATTCTGGAAAAACAAAAAAGCGCCAGCGAAGCCACTTATGTAGAAGTTTCCACGGAACCTGTTTCCACGGAACGTTCTCCTCTTATCGAAATTATCAAAGATATTCCTCAAGCTCCTGATTACGAGAGACATGCCCTTAAAAATACTCCTTTGGATCACATCTGGCCTTTCATCAATCCCCTGATGCTGTATTCGCGACACTTGGGACTTAAAGGTGGAGTTGTAAAACAAATTTTATCTTCTGCAGGAGCGAAGCATGCTTCGCCCTTACTAAACACTGAAGAGGGAAAGAAAGCCCTCGAGATTTATGAAGTAGTCCAGGAAATCAAAGAAGAACTCCGTAAAACTCTGCAACCCAAAGCAGTCTATCAATTTTTTCATGCAGCTTCAGATAAAAATGATGTTATTATTTTCAATGCCCAGGGAAAAGAACAGGGCCGCTTTCATTTTCCGCGTCAGAAAGAAAAAAATGGTTTGTGCTTGGCGGATTATGTATCGCCTGCCAGGAGCGCGGAAACCCTGTCCCTACAAGACAATCTCTGTTTATTCGTCGTCACGGCCGGCGAAGGCATCCGTGAAAAATCGGAAGAATTAAAAGCCAAAGGCGAATATTTAAAATCTCATGCTTTGGCCGCTCTTGCGCTGGAAACCGCAGAAGCTTATGCAGAATTTTTACATTCGCGTATTCGCAACATGTGGGGTTTTCCGGATACACCAGACATGACCATGATGGAACGCTTCCAGGCAAAACACCGCGGTAAGCGCTATTCACCGGGCTATCCTGCCTGCCCCAATCTCGAAGATCAAAAAGTTATTTTTGATTTACTCAAACCCGAAGACCTTGGCGTCCAACTCACTGATGGCTTCATGATGGAACCCGAGGCATCCGTCTCCGCGATCGTCTTTCATCATCCTCAGGCAAGTTATTTTGGGGTGGGAGAATAGACTCCCCTAAAATCCACTCTTGACCACAGATTAGAGAATCTTTAATATCCATTTATGTGGACAGTTAAATTATCAAAACAGGCTCAAAACTTCTATGATTCTTTAACCGGGAAGCACAAAACACAGTTAGCAAATGGGATCAATAAATTGAGCCAAGATCCTTTTTACGGCAAAACCTTAAAGGGAGAACTCAAGGGATATTGGTCGTTCCGGGTTGGGGTATATAGAATCATTTACACCATCCAACAACAACAGATCGTGATAGAAATATTGAGGATACAACACAGGAAAGAAGTATACGAAAAATTCAGAGGATAATTTATGGCACAATTATTGACTATTTCGAAAGCAAAACAACAATTACTCGACCTTGCGAGACGCAATAAAGATTTGGGGGAATCTTTCATCATCTTGAAAGATGGAGAGCCTGTAAGCGCTTTGCTACCTTTTGATGAATATGAATCCCTATTAGAGACCTTAGATATCCTCGAAACAGAACCCGACATCCTGAAAAAATTGAAAAAGACAGAATCAGAAATGAAATCTGGACAATATACAATCTGGGGCAAAAACAAGAAAAAAAACTCACATTGAGTGTTTCATGATGGAAGCCAAGACATCCATCTCCGCGATTGTATTTCATCATCCTCAGGCAAGTTATTTTGGAGTTTCTTCATGAAAAAAATAATTTTAATTTTTACATTTCTTCTGTTTGCATTTACCCAGACATTCGCTGCAGAATCTGAACATTCAGAAAGTAAACGAAGTGGTTTTGACGAAGCCGGCCATGAAATGAAAGAAGGCTTTAAAAGCGCGGGTCACGGAATCGCAAAGGGGGCCACTACCACCGGGCACTACTTCAAGAAAGGCACTCTTAAAACAGGGCATTATATTAAAAAGGGTTCTGTAAAAGCAGGACATGAAATTAAAAAAGGATCTGAAAAAGTGGGCCATGAAATAAAAGAAGCATTTTAATTAAACACCGTCGCCACGGACTCGATCGAGAGTCTCACGGGATCAATGGAGATGCCGGATCAAGTCCGGCATGACGAAGACTCAACTAAAGAGAGGATTTATGAAAAAAATTTTACTTATTTTAAGTTTCACACTTTTCATTCCCGTATCTCTGTTTGCACAAGATTCCAAAATTTCTCCCGATAAAGCTCTTGAAAGATTACAACAGGGTAACCAGCGCTTTATGGAGGCAAAAACCCAGCATCCCAACCTGAGCAAAGAACGCCGGGATGAACTCAAATCCGGGCAAACTCCTTTCGCTGCTATCGTCAGCTGCTCTGATTCCCGCGTTCCGACAGAAATTATTTTTGACCAAGGTTTGGGAGACTTATTCGTGGTGCGTTCTGCCGGAAATACCGTCCAAAATCTTGGCATTGGAAGTCTGGAGTATGCCGTGGCCGTACTCGATACTCGCCTGATTGTGGTTCTGGGTCATAGCAAATGCGGAGCAGTTTCTGCCGCGGCTTCCGGTAAATCCCTACCTGGTCATATTGCCGATGTAGGTAAAAGCATTTACATCGATAAAACTGCAAAAATCTGCCCCATGAAAGACAAACTCGATTGCGCCATTATCGGAAATGCCGAAGCGGTTGTTGAAGAGCTCAAGAATTCCGAACCCATCCTCGCTCCCCTCGTCAAGAAAGGGGAATTAAAAATTGTGGGGGCCTATTATGATATTGATACCGGCAAAGTGGTATTCGAGTAAATTATTCCGGCAAAAGATAGAGTTTATTATCTTCCACCTTATAGATAAGCGGCGCGACTAAAATCTTCGGATAACGATGGCGCAAGCGGTAGGCCTCATTCAAAGTAAAATCGACAGGGTTACCGATTTCGAAGAAAGAGGAATAAGCCAGAAAATGCTCCTCGGCGATTTCACGAGTCCAACCTGCATTCTTGATCATTCCTTCGATGAAATTTTCCTTGCGGCCATTCAGGCCTGCCATACCACACTGGGTATGACCAATCAATGCAATGGATTTGATACCCCCAACCGAAATCGCAAAAGAAACCTGAAAATCACTGTAACGGAGGTTTGCACCACCGGAGCGAATAATGAAGGAAAAATTATCGGGGATGCGCAAAGATTTTCGATTATCCATGCACATACCGATCAAAAGCTCCGCGCTTTGGAAAGAATCGAAGGGACGCGAGAGATTATGATATTCGAGCAAGTGCCCGATGGGCGTATTTTGATACTGGGGATAAATATCTTCTTTTCGGGTAATAGAAACGAGTCTTTGCATATGATTTAAGCCTTTATTTTTTTCTTGAGAACATCCTGTCGCATTTTTGATTTATAAGTGGCAATCTGGTCCAAAACTTTTTCAGACTGCGGGGAATTTCCTGCTCCCAGAATTTGAGCTGCAAGCACTCCTGCATTCCAGGCATTTCCAATGGCAACGGTTGCTACCGGAACTCCACGGGGCATTTGAACAATAGACAAAAGCGCATCCTGACCTTCCAAATGACCAATCGGTACAGGCACTCCAATCACCGGAAGTTCGGTGTGGGCCGCCACCATTCCAGGCAAGTGGGCCGCCCCACCCGCACCTGCAATAATCACTCGCACACCACGCTTGCGCGCATTTTCACCGAAACTCGCCACTTCTTTTGGAGTACGATGCGCAGAAACCACCCCGATTTCAAAAGGGATGTGAAATTGTTTCAAAGCTTCCGCCGCTTTTTTCATTACAGGAAGATCGGAATCACTTCCCATGACAATTGCCACTTGAGGAGATTTTTTAGTTTTTACTTTTTGTTTTTTTGAAACCATGTGCGTTCCAAACTCTCCATTTCTTTCCATCGATCTGCCAAGTCAATATTATTTTCGAATACCGTATTCAAATGTCCCACTTTACGCAAGGGACGAATTTCTTTTTTCCCATACCAATGCAAAAACACATTCCCCTGTTTTTTTACCTCATAAGGAGGACTTTCATAAATCCCTTCCTCAGGTCCCAAAAGATTCAGCATCGCAAAACATTTTTCAGTTTTTGTGCTTCCCAAAGGCAGTCCCAACAAGGCTCTCACATGATTTTCAAACTGACTCACCTGACAAGCGTCTTGAGTATAATGACCACTATTATGCACACGGGGGGCAGCTTCATTGACCAAAAGCTTCCCGTCTTTCGTCACAAACATTTCCAAGGCAAAAACTCCGACGATGCCCAGCTTCTCCGCCACTTTTTTGGCATAGGATTGGGCTTCTTCTTCCCTCTTTTCCGAAATTCCAAACTTTACAGAAGGACCCCAAACTTTTTTACAAATCCCTGAAAGTTGGTTGGAATGTACCAAAGGGTAATACAACATCTCCCCATTTTGGGATCGCAGCGCTATAATCGCAACTTCCTGTTCAAAATCTATTTTTTCTTCCGCGTAAACCTTCGCCCCCCGTTTCAATCCTTCCTGGATAAAATCCTGGATTCGGGCAAGAGAATCTGAGTTTGCTTCACTGACAATCAGAATTCCTTTTCCGTCATACCCCATGCGACTCCATTTCAAGACAAAACCTTTGGGATATTTCAGAAAAAGATCTTGGATTTCCTCCTGTGAATTTTTCTGCAGAGGAACCCAGTGAGCAGTGGCAATTGAAAAATTTTGAAAAAGAATTTTCTGATTGAGTTTATCCTGTAACTGCTCCAACACCTCCAATGAAGGCAAGAATTTTGCCTTCAAATCTCGAGCTGCATTCTGAAGAAGGCGAGTGTCTAAAAATTCATTTTCAAAAGCAACCACATCTACTTGTGAAAGAAAATTTTTCAACTCCTCGGGATGATCCACTTTTCCAATCACCTTATGTTTGGCTACAGTCGCTGCGGGAGTTTGTTCATGGGGAGTAAACGCCAAAGGCTCCACACCGAGCAGATGAGCCGCTTCGACAAGCATTTGAGCAAGCTCGCCATCCCCTAAAATTCCCAATTTTTTCTTTTGAACTTTTGATTCCATCTTAAAAATTAATATCTGGCCCTGAAAATTCCAAAAGCACTCGTATAACCATGCAAGTAGGTTTTTCCGTGAACGGGTCCAATTTCCCCATTACAAAAAAATCCTCCCACTGGAATATCTCCCATATACTTGTTGAAAACACTGCTGTCATGATTTGGTTTTCCGTAAAGATAGAAACCTCTTCCCATACAAGAAAAGAGTAAAGCCCCTTCGGCTTTTGCAGTCCCCATTTCCTCAACACCTTCTTCTAATAAAATTTCCAAATCATGTGCAGAAGTTTCCGCATCACGAATATGAAACTGAAGCACTTGGCCTTTGTGAGGATGTGCTGCAATGGCCAGACTTCCCCCTTCAGGATTAATCCCGATAATATTTCGAATCAAAAAATCACCTTTTTGGTAAGTTTTCAAATCTTCCTTCATGGCCAAACCCACAAAAAGAGAAGTTTTGAACAAATGCTGATCTTCCGCTGAAAGTTCATCGTAAACTTTTCTCAACACTTCAAAGGGCGGCTTGTCATCGAAGGAATCAATCTGGTTGGAATGGCACTCGGTAATGAGAAAGGGCTCTGCAATAGGCCGGCAACCTTGGGCGACCAAAGTATCCACCACAATATTTCCAGAAAGAGCCAAGCCCACCAAACCTTCGTGCAACACTTCACGATCACAATACAAAATATTTCCGCCAGGTTCCGTCGCTGCACTGGAAACACCTCCGATTTTTTTGCTCCAGGGAAAAGCAAAATCGAGACCTTTGAGCAAAATATCCAAATCGAAACTGAAAGGATCCGGCATTAAAATAAAATGAGGGTTCTTGGAAAATTCTACTCCCATTAGTCTTTCCCAAATTTTTCGGTCGAGCTTTTGGGTGGGGAGTGCATCATTCTGAAAGTGAATAGGAACAATTTCGACTTCTGGTAAAATTGCCGCCGTCACAGAAAGGGCAGCTCGCCTCTCGATTTCTTCTCCATTCCCCACAATCCCTCCACCGGAACATCCGATCAAATGTTTGGGAGAAAGACTTTCATAAAGCCAGGAAGAAAGTTCGTGCCAATCTTTAGAGTGTTGGGGGGAAACAAAGACAAAAAGAATGTCGGGTTTTTGATTTCCGAGATGGGCCTTAATTTCCCTGGAAGTCGCAAGAACCGCCGTTTTCAGATCTTCCGAATCAGATATAGAGGATGCCCATTTCATAATTTGAGTTTAAGCGATTTCTTCGAATTTTTTATTCGTTTCAATTTCGATGTCTAAAATCAGACGTTCGCGAGGATCTGTATGTCTTGAAATTTTTGCAGAACTAGTTCCATAAATTTTCTGAAGAACTTTTTTGAGTTCTGATTCCACAGCCTGAGCATTTTCTTCGGTGTTTGGAACAAGAAGTCGATCATTCACAATTAGCTGCAAAGAGCCCGCCTTGAATTTCAAATTTTCCTTCAAAGTAGCTTCTCCCTGCAAGCGTTTGGCATGAGCAAAGGTCCATTTAAAAAGACGCTCGATTTTTTCTTCATTACTTCCTTCTTCTTTTACTTTGCGATTGTAAAGAAAACCCAAACGGCCTTCATTTTCGTCCATGCTGATATTCGCTTGATGGGCAATCAGTATCACGCCGGGACCTTGAGGAACATGTGCGTAATCCGCTACATCCAAAAGCATTTCTTGCGTCACCTTTTTCTGAATCCAAGAGTGAAACACAGGAATGTAGTTTTCAAACGGAATTTTCTTTGCAGATTCTTCTGTAAAAATTTTCAAATTTAAGTGTTGGAGATTCATTTTTACTTTCCTGTCATTGTGAATCCGCCTCAGCCGGACTCACAATAACTACTATATAGCCTGTTTTGTTTGTGTCATCCGAATATAACAACTATGTGCTGCTTCAATAAACAAGGTTGCTTCTTCCACCAATTGATGGGCCATTTCCAAATTATAAGGAGTCCCTAATTTTTTATGGGCCATAAACAAGTGTTGAGCAAACTTTCCACCCGCAAAGGGATCAAAGAAAAGTTGCGTATCATAAAAACGCTTCTTGAAATCTTCGATAATGTCATCCGAATTTGTCGGAATATCTAAGGTATAATGTTTGAGCAAACCCTTTGCTGCCTGAAGCATCGAATCATAGGCCTTCTGCGCAACTGCTTGCGCATCCCCTTTTTCAAGCAAAATCTGTGCTTCAAAAACCTGTCGTTCGGCTCCCGTAAGATCAAACTCCACTGGAGACACCACTTCTCCCGCACACTCTCCTACTCCAATATCACCGGTAGTGTATTCACGAGGATCACCCCAATCGGTATAGTATGAAGGATCTGCATCGTGACTCGGAATCTGAGTAAGATCTTCCAAGGTTTTCTTGATTTCCACTTTTCCAATACGCTGGATAAACTCTTTGAAACTTTCGTTTTTATTTCGGTCGCTCACATAACGACCTGTCAGACGAGTAACCACTTCCGGAATATTTTTTGAGGCGATGGGACCCACAGGCAAGCCATAAGATCCACCGTTATTTTCCCACTGACCTCCCAAAACCACTTGAAAGTGGGGAACCATATAACCACCCACTTTACGGCTCACTCCATAAAATCCCAGATCGGAAATGTGATGCTGACCGCAAGAATTAAAACAACCACTCACCTTGATATGAAGCTTCTGAACTGCTTCATCCAACAAATGTGCTTGAGTTGCTAAACGCGTGCGAAGCTCGCCTCCCAAACCGCGTGAAGCGGAAATTCCCAATTTACAAGTATCCGTACCCGGACAAGTCACGATATCCAAAATCGTTCCGGCACAGGCTTCTGCCAAGCAAACCTTTTTCAAGGCTGTATGCACCGCAGGCAAATCGGAATCCGAAATCCAACGCAGGATAATGTTTTGTTCCACCGTCGTACGCACGCTTTCATGAGTGTATTTTCGGGCGATATCGGCGAGGGCTCGCAATTGATCCGCAGTCGCATCTCCCAGAGGCAAAGCGACAGTAACAGTCTTATAACCTTCCTGTTTTTGATGATAAACGTTCGTCTTATACCAGGCTTTGAAATCTTCAGATTGAGCAGCTAAATCCAATTTTCCCGGAGGCTTCAAAGGACTTTCAAATTCCTTGCGCGTGTTGGGAAGGAAATTTGTCCAACGCGGATCCGACTTCAAAACGGCTCGTTCCTTCAACACTTCTTCCTTGAATTTTTCGATACCCCAATCCTTGATCAAAAATTTGATACGTGCACGACCGCGATCCTTCTTTTCGCCGTAACGTCCAAAGATGCGACAAACCGCTTGGGCCATCGGAAGCATTTCTTCTTCCGGCAAAAACTCGTCAAAAAGTTTTGCATTTTGCGGTACAGAGCCCAAACCCCCACCGACATAAAACATGAAGCCGCGTTTTTTCTCTCCATTCACTTCACGAACTTGGGCAATATAACCCAAGTCGTGTATATTCACGAGTCCGCAGGCATTTTCTACGCAGCCTGAAAAAGCAACCTTGAATTTACGGCCAAAATCCTGGGCATCGGGATGACCCATCAAAAACCAGGTTAAAGCATCCGCATAAGCACTGATATCAAAAGGGGCATCACTACAAACTCCTGCAAAAGGACAACCTGTCACATTGCGAACGGAGTTTCCGCAAGCTTCACGAGAAGTAATTCCCACTGCCGCCAATCGGCGCATAATGTCGGGGGTGTCATCGATATGGACAAAATGAAGCTGAAAATCCTGACGAGTCGTCACGTGGGCGATACCATCCGAATATTCTTCCGCCAATTCCGCCATCACTTCCAGTTGAGTGGCATTCATGCCGCCATAAGGAATCTTAATACGTTGCATGCCGGGAGCATCCCAATAGGTATGAGGTCCTTTCGTTAATTCACCGGCAGGAAATTGTAGTTTTTGAGTTTGAATTCCGTCATGGCGTTGACCGTTATCGTAGCGTTGGCCGTAAGCCCCACGTCGAAGACGAGTTTCTGCAAAAATTCTGTCTTCTAGCTTACCCGCCTTCTTCAGTTCAATTTCGGTTTCAAACTGATCAATTTCGGCAGCCCATGCTGGAGACATCTTCGATATAAGTTTATCACGCCAATGTTTATTTGAGGCTTTCATAGTTCATCCTTTGTTGTATCCCTTTAAATATTGGGGAATCCTAGCTTATTCCAAAGCTGGAGTGAGAATGCAAGAGGGTTATAATGTAGGGTTTATCACTGCCAAAGTGCAGCGGGAAATGCAAACCAACTTCTTCTCTTCATTATAGATTTTGATTTCCCATACCTGAGAGCTTTTACCCTGATGAATGCACTCTCCGATGGCTTTCACCTTGCCCGACTTCACGGGACGAATATGATTGGCATTAATTTCCTGACCCACCACCGCTTTTCCTTCCTCTGCAACCAAATACCAGCCTCCCATGCTCGCAGCGGTTTCAGCCAAAGCTACTGAAGCGCCCCCATGCAATAAACCCATAGGCTGATGAGTCCGATGATCGACCGGC
>CAYPXN010000137.1:0-3004 GCA_964414715.1 uncultured Pseudomonadota bacterium
GATCTAGTTGAGGGGCCCCTTCTCCATAAACACTCGAAGGGCCGCCTGACAAAACAATTGCCTTGGGTTGAAAGTTTTTAATTTTTTCGAGGGAGATATTAAAAGGATGAATTTCACAATAAACCTGATTTTCACGAATTCGCCGAGCAATGAGCTGAGTATATTGAGATCCAAAATCTAAAATAAGAACTTTATCCATAATGATTTACTTAAAGAGTACTTAGAATGAATTTTTTAAAACTTTAAAAATGCAGTTTAAAGCTTTTCAAAATTACTCCAAAAGTTCTTTAATTATTTTTCAATTTGATAGTTGGGTGATTCTTTCGTGATCATCACATCATGCACATGAGATTCTTTGAGTCCAGAAGAGGTAATTCTCACAAACTTTGCTTTTGTTTTGAGTTCCTCAATAGTCGCACAACCTGCGTAACCCATGCCGGAACGAATTCCTCCAATGAGTTGATAGACATTATCAGCCAAAGAACCACGGTAAGGCACCATTCCTTCAATACCTTCCGGTACAAATTTGGAAGGGGCCGCATCCTTATCCTGAAAATAACGATCCGCAGAACCTGCTTTCATCGCCCCAATGGATCCCATTCCACGATAAGTTTTATAGCTTCTTCCTTGATAAAGAACCAATTCACCGGGAGATTCATTGGTACCCGCAAAAAGACTTCCAATCATGACACAATCCGCTCCTCCCGCAAGAGCTTTTGTAATATCTCCTGAAAACTTGATTCCACCATCTGCAATTACAGGAACTTTTGAAGGATAAGCTACTTTTGCTACATTTTGAACTGCAGTCAACTGAGGCACTCCCACTCCGGCAATCATACGAGTTGTACAAATGGATCCGGGCCCCACACCTACTTTAAGAGCATCCGCTCCTGCCTCAATCAGATCTTTCGCTGCTTCAGAAGTGGCAATATTTCCAGCGATCACCTGAACTTCCGGATATTTTTTCTTTAATTCCCGGACGGTTTGCAAAACAGATTCGGAATGTCCGTGAGCCGTATCTACAATAATCACATCGGCTTCCGCTTTAATCAAAGCTTCTGCCCTTTGAATGGCCTTGTCTCCAGAGCCGACCGCTGCTCCCACCAACAATCTTCCTCGAGCATCTTTGAGAGCATTCGGATTGCGTTCGGTTTTTTCAATATCTTTAATGGTAATCAAACCTGTTAACTCACCCGACTTGTTTACAACCAAAAGTTTTTCAATACGATGTTTGTGCAAAAGTTCCTTTGCTTCATCCAAAGTAACTTTTTCAGTAACTGTCACCAAATTTTTGGTCATCAATTGAGAAACTTTCAAATCCAGATTTTTCTCAAAACGTAAATCGCGGTGAGTCAGAATTCCCACCAACTTTCCTTGGTCTACGATAGGTAGGCCTGAAATATCATTTTGATTCATCACCTGGATGGCAGTACTGATTTTTTCTTCAGATCCCAAAGTGACTGGATTTAAAATCATTCCGCTTTCACTTTTCTTGACTCTTTGAACTTCCAAAGCTTGTCCTTCAATGGAGAGATTTCGATGAATGATTCCAATTCCCCCACATTGAGCCATTACAATGGCAGTTTTAGACTCCGTAACGGTATCCATCGCTGCTGAAATAATGGGAATATTCAGCTCTATTTTGCGCGTGAGTCGGGTGTTTGTTTTTGCTTGATGGGGAAGTATTTTACTATGCCCAGGAACGATGAGAACATCATCGAATGTAAGGGCTTCTTCAATGATTTGATTCAACATTTTTGGACTTTATACATGAGAGGTCCATCTGTCAAGAGACTCTCGACAGTCTTGATTTAGAGCCGAACTTGGCGCCATGCGTCATAATTCTTCATTCTTTTTTTGGAACTTCTTAGAAACAAAATTGTCTTTTCATCGATAATCCGCTAAAGAGCACGCTTCTTTTTGAGGGTACAATAAGTATGAAATTTAGAAGTTATATTACAGGACTCCTGGTTCTTTCTTTGTCTTTGTGTTTCCAACTTTTTACATTTAATCTCCATGCAGCGGGACTTATTGTAAAATACAAAAACTCTTTATCCCCTTCTCTTCGTCAGAACACGCTTCAACAAATAAATATAAGCCAATCTTATCCTCTTACAGACTCTCAAACAGAAGTTTTAGAACTTGATCCCTCCCAATCGTCTCATGATGCGATTCAAAAACTGCGACAAAATGAGTCGGTGGAATATGTAGAGGAAGATTCAATCATTTCCGCTCACAGCACTCCCAACGATTCTTTTTTTTCACAACAGTGGGCATTAGAAGGAAGTCCTAGTAATGTAAATGTGGAAAAAGCCTGGGACTATGTAACCAATTCCGATAACGTTTTAATTGCTCTCATTGATTCGGGTTGTAACTATAATCACGAAGATTTGCAGGAAAATGTCTGGCGTAATCCCGGAGAAATCCCGGGAAATGGTGTTGATGACGATCATGATGGCTACACAGACGATGTCAATGGTTATGACTTCCAAAATTCAGATCCAGATCCTTTCGATGATTATGAGCACGGAACGATGGTATTTGGGATCATCGGTGCTAACGGTAATAATGGAAAAGGTATTAGCGGAATTAATTGGAATGCCCGAATAATGTGTCTAAAAGTTTTAGACTCTGCAGGTAACTCTACAATTTCCAAGGCGGTCAGCGCCATCAATTTTGCCATTGCTCACAATGCAAAAATCATCAATATGAGCTGGGGTTACACTCCCCATGGGGATCCTTCTCGTACTTTGGAAGATGCTATTCGTCGTGCAAAAGATGCCGGGATTCTGGTGGTAGCAAGTGCCGGAAATGGTTCGGGAACATCAGCAACAGGCATGAACAATGATGAAGATTCCCAAAACTCAAACTACCCTTCCAGTTATCCCGAAGATAATATTATTGCAGTAGCAGCCACAGACTCTCGTGATCAATTACCCTTTTTTAGCAATTATGGAGCAAACACCGTAGACCTTGCGGCTCCCGGGGTGGAAATATTCAGCAC
>CAYPXN010000138.1:0-4469 GCA_964414715.1 uncultured Pseudomonadota bacterium
AGCAAACAGCATGCCTCGACAAACATTTTCTTTCAAATTCAAATCTTCATAGAGAGTTTCAAAATCCTGCAAAGAATGAGGATTCAATTCATAGACGGAATTTTTTGAAAATTTTTCACCTTCATGGATCACAACGCTTTGTCCCCCCTGCTTTTTCAAAGAATCACAGAAGGCCTGCCAAGAAGACTTTTTAGGAACAAAACACAGCCAGTTTCCTTCCAAAGATCGCTCTTTCAAATCAGGAAAAGGCTGCGCTTGCCATTCCATTTCATAAAAATGCTGAGATGCATCCAAAGTTATCAGCGATTTATCTTTTGTAGAAATTGAATGAAGAGCCGTGATTTCAAATCCGTAAACATACAAAAGAAGACGTCCATCTGGATGAATAAACTCCAAATCAAACTTAAGCTTTTGGAGATTTGTTGAAATGGGTCCCAAAGCTTTCACCCGAACCCAGACGTCATGAGGACACTTTTCAATAAAATCCAATTGCTTGATAGCTGAAGGGAGATAGACCCTCTCCCTAATTCCCTGCTGAGCCACAAAAGCCGCCACTAGCTGAAAACCTGCATCGAGCAAGGAAGGATGGATCCAATATTTCTGAGCTGAGCCAGTCACCTCTTCGGACAAATGCAAAAATCCGAGCGCAGATTCCGAATTCACATAAATTTGCGAAAGGGACTGAAAGGCAGGACCATATTGAAGACCCAAAGAATGCAATTGCTGGTAAAAAGATGTCTTATCCAAACTTTCCATTTTACCATCTTGAATCAAAGAGGAAGGCTTTTCTCTCTTTTGCTCATGAGAAGATTTTAAAAGCTTCTGCACCTCGCCAGAAACATGTTCCTTCCAGGAATTTTCTTGCCCAGAGATTTCACGACTTAAAATTTGAACTCGACCCTCATTCTGCGTTTCTTTGGAAAGTAGAGTTCCCAACTCATAAGATGTATTCTCAGAAAGAAACAGGGCCTCCTTCATTTGAAAATTTTGCAAACGCAAAGGAAAAGACCCGTATAAATGATTCGCCGCTGCCAATGCCATTTCAACATAGGCTGCACCTGGAAAAACAATCTCATTTTTAACCCGGTGATCTTTCAGGTAGGAAAGATTTTCTAATTGGAGAAATTCCAAAAACTGAAGCTCTTTGTAAGGAGAATCAATCTTCGCTCCCAAAAGAGGATGCAGTTCTTTTTCAAAATTATTTCTCTTGTTTGTGAGTTTCTCATCAATTGCCCAAAATCTTTCTCGCTCAAAAGGATAAGTCGGAAGCGGCACTTTTTGGGCTTTGTCTCCGTAATTGAATGCTGTCCAACGCGGAGAACATCCTTTCAAATACAACTTTCCCAAAGCTTCGAGCAAAGAAGCCCTGTCTTCTTTTTCTTTTTTGAGACTCCATACCCAAGTAGGATTTTCATTTTTTACACAGGCACGTCCCATACTCGAAAGATGAGCTTGGGGTCCCAATTCCAAAAATAATTCGCAAGAATCCTGAAGCAAGGTTTCAATACCCTGATAAAAGCGTACCGCTTCACGGAGATGTTTTTTCCAATAGGATGCAGAAGGTTTTTCACCTTTTTCAAATAAGCGCCCTGTCAAATTTGAAATCAACGCAACTCGGGCTTCTTTGTAATCAATTTTTGCCGCTATTTTTTCAAACTCATTCAAGATCGGATCCATAAGAGGAGAATGAAAGGCATGAGAAACAGTGAGCATCTGAGTATTCACATTTTGATCCGCAAAATATTTAACCAAGATCTCAACTTTGGATTTTTCTCCCGAAATCACCACATTTTTAGGACCATTCACTCCGGCGATAGAAACTTCTCGGGCATAAGGAGTCAAAATTGGCCGAACCTCTTCTTCCGCAGCATGAATGACCGCCATCAAACCATTTTTGGGCAGGCTTTGCATCAAACGTCCCCGCTCCGCCACCAAAGTTAAAGCCTCCTCCCAAGTCATCACAGATGCGTAACAGGCTGCCACATATTCTCCCACACTATGCCCCATGACGTAATCTGCCTGAACTCCCCAAGATTTCCAAAGTTCCGCAAGAGCATATTCAAGCATAAACAATGCGGGTTGGGTAAAAGAGGTTTCATGAATGAGAGAGGAACTTTCATCGAACATCATGTCCAAAAAGCTTTTTCCTTTTTGGTACAGGGGAGATTTTTCCCAATAAGGTTTCAAAATTTCATTCGCACGATCAAAGATGTTTTTCACCAAAGCTTCTTGCTCGTAAAGTCTGCGAGTCATTCCCGGATATTGGGCCCCTTGGCCGGTAAAAAGAAAAGCTGTCTTAGGTTGGGAATAGTGAGGCAACTTGGCAAACAAAACTCCGCTGTCTTTGTTTTGAGAAAAGTCTTCCAATTTTTTTTCAAGCTCTTCCTTCGAAGAAAAAAGAAGAAAGGCCCGATGTTCAAAGTCGGTTCTGGATACATTGGCAGAATAAGCAAAGTTCGTGACGGAAAGATTTACATTCGACTTTATTCTGTCGGAATATTGTTTCGCAATTTTTCGAAGTACCTTTTCGGACTTTCCCGAAATCTTCAAAATTTGAGACAAACTTTTGGCATTTGAAACTACTTCCTTATTTTCCGCCTCCTGTAAAACCAGGCTCGCATTTGCTCCTCCAAAACCGAAAGAATTGACTCCTGCAATTCTTTTCCCCTCGTGCTTCCAGTCCTGAAGCGCGACAGGAATCCGCAAAGGCATTTCATGAAGAGGAATGTAAGGATTAATTTTCTTGAAATGCAAATGAGGAGGAATCTGCTTGTTCTGCAGTGACAAGATTACTTTCATCAAACCTGCAACACCGGAAGCCACTTCCATATGCCCGACATTGGTTTTCACCGAGGCAATCCAGCACTTTTCATTTTCTTCCCGATCTTTTTTCAGAACATTGGCAATCGACTGAATTTCAATCGGATCTCCCAAAGGAGTTCCTGTGCCATGAGCTTCAAAATAACTCAGATCCTTGGGTTTTACCTGTGCATCTTTCAAACATTCTTCAATAACTTCTTCCTGAGCTTTTCCATTAGGCGCCGTCAAACCGTTACTTTTGCCATCCTGATTCACGGCACTTCCCAAGATCAGGGCTAAAACAGGATCCCCATCTCTCAAAGCCTCGCTATAACGTTTCAACACCACAACGCCACAGCCTTCACTTCTTACATAGCCATCTGCTTCCGCATCAAAAGTGAAACAACGTCCTTTGGATGACATCATTCTCGCCTGGGAAAACACAATAGTCGTGTCCGGCTTTAAAATGAGATTCACGCCTCCCGCCAAGGCTAGATTGGACTCATGATTTCGGAGACTTTGAATAGCAAGATGGATGGCAACCAACGAAGAAGAACAAGCGGTATCCAAGGCGACACTGGGCCCCTTGAAGTTGAACAAATAAGAAATACGGTTTGCTGCAATACTGTGTGCATTGCCGGTGCCCACATAAGCATCAAAGGAACAATGATTGTCTAGTTGAAGTTGAAGATAATCAGTACTTCCAATCCCAACGAATACCCCGGTTTTAGAACCACTCAGAGTATCGACTCGCAAACCAGCATTTTCGAGGGCTTCCCAACTGGTTTCGAGAAGAATCCGCTGTTGGGGATCCATGCGAATTGCTTCCCGCGCAGAGATTCCAAAAAAACGGGCATCAAAATCTCCCACCCTTTCCAAAAACCCACCCCATCGGGTATTCATTTTTCCTGGGGAGGCCTGAGGATCATAATAGGCCTCTACATTCCAACGATCTGTTGGCACCTCACGGATGGCATCCACTCCGTTTTTCAGAAGATCCCAAAAAGCTTCGGAAGAATTCGCCCCCGGAAAACGGCAAGCCATCCCCACCACCGCAATAGGCTCTTTAGTGTTGTCCTGAAACATGGGAAGCTCCTTCTCCCGATAGGTGTTTCGCCAAACTTTCGATGTTGGGGTATTGCCAGAGCAAGGTCGGAGAAACTTTAATCCCTAGCCAGTCTTCTAATTCCCCTGAAAGCCCTACGGCTTCTTTAGAGTCCAAACCGAAACTTTGAAAAGGAGCCCGAATATCCAGATCTGATTCAGGAACTTGAAGCTTTGTAGAAATCTTGTCGATCAACCATTTTTCTATGACTCGGTAGGAAATGCGACCGGAAGAGGCAGAAGAAGATACTTCTAAGGGACGGCTTTGACTGGATTCTGCACTCGGTTTGTGATGTTCATGCCAAAGATTGAAAACATCCAACTCCCCTTCTAAAAAAGCATTTTTGGTAAATTGTCTCTGAATTTTTCCACTTGAAGTTTTCGGAACAGCCCCTTTATTTACCAAACTAATTGCATGAACATGTAACTCATGATTGAGAGCAACCACTTCACGGATCTTGTTATAAACCTCATCGGGTAAACGATTTTGGAAACTTCTTTCATCCACTTCCCAAACCACCACCAGTTTTTCTTCGCCTTTTTCAGTGATGGAAAAAATGGCTCCG
>CAYPXN010000139.1:0-6457 GCA_964414715.1 uncultured Pseudomonadota bacterium
ATCAGGGGCTCGCGTCGCCCCCTCCACCCAGCAAAGCTGGGCGGAGCCTCCCCCTCAATCGCTATCGCTCAAGTTAAATTTTTCTATCTATGATGGTCGCGACACCCATGCCATGTCCAATGCAAAGAGTGATGCAAGCAAGACGTTTATCTTGGCGTTCAAGTTCATCCAAAGCGGTGCCTAAAAGCATGGCGCCTGTAGCACCGAGAGGATGACCCAAAGCAATTGCACCACCATTCACATTCACTTTATCCAGATTGATGTTCAGGTCTTTTGCAACGGCAAGTGGAACGGGAGCAAATGCTTCATTGATTTCCCACAAATCGATATCTTCTACTTTGAGATTTGCTTTCTTTAAGGCTTTTTGAACGGCAGGAGTAGGTCCGAGTAACATGATGATGGGGTCGGATCCTGCAATCGAGGTCATGGTAATTTTTGCACGGGGTTTTAATCCGAGTTCCTTGGCTTTCTTCGGAGAAGAGAGCAGAACGGCTGCAGAACCGTCGACAATACCACTTGAGTTTCCGGCATGGATGCTTCCATTTTCTTTGAAAGATGCCTTGAGAGCTGCAAGCGTATCGGCCGTGGTTCCGGGTCGCAAATGTTCATCTCTTGAAACAGTGATCGTTTGGCCTTCCGCATTTTTGGACTTTACGGGGATAATGCTTTTATCAAAACGTTTTTCTTCCCAGGCTTTTGCGGCCAAGGCTTGAGAGCGAGCAGCGAATTCATCGAGTTGTCTGCGAGTAAATCCATATTTTTCTGCAATCATTTCGGCAGACAAGCCTTGGGGAATTAAGTTCGGCCATTTTTCTGCGAGAAGAGAACCTGCCATATCAAAATTGATTTCCATGGCCACGCGGGTCATGTGTACCACACCGCCACCGATCATGAGGTCTTCTTGACCCGCCATAATTGCATCCGCAGCCATATTGACGGCAGTGAGTCCTGAGCCGCAAAATCGGTTGACCGTAACACCTGCTACATCCAGAGGCCAGCCTGCAGCGAGCACGGCTTCGCGCGCGATGACGTTATCCTGTTCTCCGCGTTGAGAAACACAACCGTAGATAACATCGGATACTTCCGCGGGATCAAACTTGTTGCGTTGAGCAAGTCCAAGAAGAGGTTGTACGGCGAGATCAATGGGGTGAAGCAATGAAAAAGATCCTTTTCGTTTTCCGCGAGGGGTTCGAACGGCATCAATGATATAGGCGTCGGTCATAAAAGCTCCTTTTAAATAGTTGTCATCGCGAGCGCAGAGTGGCGATCCCGCGAGTATACTTGGGAGTATTGCCATGTCACTTCGCTCCTCGCAATGACAAAAATGTGGTGTAAGATTAATAAGGTCCCAGTTGTCTTCCGAGAGAAGGGTTTCCTGGAATTCCATGAGCGGGCTGACTGCTGGGAGCTTCATAGGGAATGAGTAAAACAGCTTGTCCCTCTCCACGCTTGATTTCAAAAATCTTTTCATCTTTTTCGCAAGTTCCTTTGCTGGGTTTTATTTGGAAAGTCATGCTTCGATAACTGGGGTCCAGGTTGGGAAGGCAAAGCAGGGTTTTTTCTGCGGCCTGGAGTGTGAAGGAATATAAAAAAAATGTCAGAAAAAGAAAAAAATATTTCATGGTTGTTCGAGCGGATAATTGCTCCCTCCAGAACATTGTTCGTACAGATCATTCCCTCCCATTTGATCAGCACAGGCGGCTTGGGCCATTGTGTAGGCAGACTCGCAACTTTGGTATTTGCTGGAAGCGGTGATTTCACCCTTGAATACATAAGTTTTCATTGCGGTTCCCAGAATTTGTTTTTCCACCGTGGCCACACAGGTAAAATGCCAAATACGTTGCTTGGAAGCGTTTTCATTGGCAGGCCAGGCGGGAACAGAGGGGGGAAGGGTGTCTCGGACGGTTTTCATGGGAATTAGCGCCATCGAACCCTTGGGCTCTTTTCCAAACACCCACTGATAGCGAATTTCATCGGCGTTACATCCTTCTTCCGAAGATACAGTTCTCACCGATACCGGATTGTTTTTCAGAATATCCGATAAATTTTTGATGCAGACTCCTCGTGGAGCAGGGGGAGGAATCGTATAGTCCTCGTTCCAGGCTCCTGAAATGGCAGGACAGATCAGAATCAGAATCATGAAAAGTGTGCTTTTAGGCTTTAAAAAGGGCATTGCCAAATCATCCTTAAATATCTTAGTTCTTACTAAGCCGATCATTAGTATGTACACATATAGATCGGCTAGTACTATGAGAAACAAAGAATTTTTTGGTGACAAAATGCCTTTATACTTTGTTTCTCATGAGTATTTACTGAAGGATTTATTCCATGTCGAACAAGAAAGTAAATTTAAACTCGAATGGAAAAGGGTTTCCAGATTTAAGTTTTGCTGGAGTAGACCCGGTCCCTGCACAGCAAACTTCAGCTCCACGTCTTGCTGCTTTCAGAACATACATCAGTTTTGGAGAAGTTTCGGTTTATGCTTCCCAGTCCCAACTTATCAGTTTTCAAAATCTGGGAGATCGCCCTCTGGTGATTCGAAATCTCCAGGTGGGTAATACTGCTTATCGACTTTCTGATACCGGCTTTAGAATTCCACCGGGTGAAACAAGACTTTTGCGAATTACTTTTGCCCCATCCTTTGCCCAAACCTATTCCACGCAAGTTTCTTTTGAAACCAATGATTCTCAGCAGCCAACAGGAAGTATTTTTCTTACAGGACGAGGCGTTTCACGTTGACGATCTTCGTTTTCCGCGTTTAAATCCTTTTTCTATCTAAAGGAGATGGCTCATGACCCACAGTGATGTGCGCTTTGACTTTAACGGCGTAATGGATTCATTTATTCAGGAATCGGGAATCAAGGCTTCTGAGATAACAAGTTTAGAACAACAGGTAGATAAGATTCACAAGGCCTTTCATGCCATGAAGGAAATGGGGCACTTGCCTTTCATGCATTTGCCTTATGAAGAGGAGAGCGTGAAAAAAATAGAATCTTTCGCCCAGGAAAGTCTCGAAAATTTTGAGAATCTCGTGGTTTTGGGGATTGGAGGTTCTGCTTTGGGCACAAAGGCCCTTTTGACGGCCCTCAAAGGTGCCTTGCAACCCTTTATGGTTTTTTCCAGCTCGAGTGCTTCTGCCAAAGTATTTGTATGTGACGATATTGATCCAGACTCCTTTCAATTACTTTTGGATTCACTCGATTTGAAAAAGACTCTTTTTAATGTGATTAGCAAATCTGGCAATACCATTGAAACCATGTCTCAGTGGATGATTGTCCGAAAAAGATTGGAAGAGGTATGCGGAACTCAATGGAAAGAGCATGTGGTGATTACCACTGATCCTGAAAAGGGTTTGCTCCGAAAGATGGTTCAGGAAGAAAATCTCAAATCTCTTTCCATTGCTTCGGGAGTGGGGGGACGTTATTCTGTTTTGTCTTCGGTGGGTTTGTTTCCCGCAGCGATGGCTGGAATTTCTATTCAGGATTTGTTGGCGGGAGCTCGTCGCGCCGATGCGCGAGTCAATCAATCAGATATCTGGTTGAACCCTGCCTATATGCTTGCGGCGATTAAACATCTCATGTTTCAGAAAAACAAAAATATTGTGGTGATGATGCCCTATAGCCAGCTACTTTTTCCATTGGCGGAGTGGTATGGACAACTTTGGGCGGAAAGTATCGGCAAAAAATACTCCCTGAAAGGGGAAGAAGTTTATACGGGATCCACTCCGGTGGCAGCTTGCGGACCTCGCGATCAGCATTCTCAGGTTCAGCTTTATATGGAAGGACCCATCGATAAGCTGATTTTGTTTTTAATTTTAGAAAACTACGACTCCAATCAGAAAATTCCACATCATCAAAGTTTTCCCGAAGAAATGAATTATCTGGCGGGTCATACTTTGGGTAATGTTGTGCAAATGGAAGCCTTGGCTACCGCAACTTCTCTTCAACAGCAGAAGCGTCCTTCTGCAAAGTTTCTGATTCCGCATCGCAATGCCTATTGTATGGGGCAATTAATCTATCTTTTGGAAGTGACCACAGCCTTTGCAGGCGAACTGTTCAATGTAAATCCCTTTGATCAACCGGGAGTAGAGTTGGGTAAAAAGTTTGCCGCCGGATTGTTGGGAAAACCTGGCTTTGAAAAATACAAATTCGAAGTGGCCGAGAAGAAAATGAATCCAAATTTTGTGATTTGAAATTATGAGGTGAATTTATGTTATCAAAAAGGACATGGTGAGGAGTCCGCCCCGGGCGGACGTCTCGAACCATCAAATGGAATCAAAATATGCCTTGGCTCTATATTTTGAAATGTTCAGACCACTCTTATTATACAGGTACAACCAAAGATCTTGTAAGAAGACTTGCAGAACATCAAGAAGGCTTGGTTGAAAGTTACACTTTTGATCGTAGACCGGTAGAATTAGTTTTTGCTGAAGAATTTTTATCTTGGCCAGAAGCTATTGAAAGAGAGTTTCAGATCAAAAAATGGAGTCGAAAGAAAAAAGAAGCTTTAATTACGAAAAACTGGGAAGCACTGAAAGAATTATCAAAAAGGCACGCAAGATAAGCTCAGTTATGGTTCGAGAGCCTCACCATGTCCACTTAACTAAGCTGGGTTTGGAGCTTACTTGATTTACCCAAACCAAACCGATCTACGTTTTTTCAATCCCTCTCGAATCATTTCTTGAATGGTTTGTCTGACCTTTTCGCTTAAACGATGAATGAGGAGTTCGTCTTCGAGGGCTTGGGGGCCGTATTCAGAAAGATCGATGGGTTTTCCAAAAATAATGGTCCATTTTGCAGGAAGTCCGAGAAGCCCCGGAATGCCCAACCACGGCAAAGTCGGAGTGATCGGAACATAGGGAATGCCGAAAGGTTTTGCCAAAAAACTTGTTCGGTAAAGGAGAGGGTGAGTTTCTTCCGCACCGATCACAGCGCAGGGAATAATCGGGGCGCCCGTTTTTAAAACAAGTTTGATAAAACCACCACGACCAAAGCGTTGCAAATGGTAGCGTTGTTTGTAACTTTTCCCGATTCCTTTTTCACCTTCCGGAAAAACAGTGACCAGGTGGCCTTTTCTCAATAAGCGTTCCGCATTTTCAGGATCTGCACGAACCCCTCCAATGCGATACATCCAGGTGCCCAGAAAAGGAAGATAGTAGACAAAGTCTTCCACCAAAAATCTGACATCGCGTTGAGAATGGGATTCGTTATTCACAGCCATGCGAATCATGGACCCATCGAAGGGAAGAGTTCCCGAGTGGTTCGCAACGATGAGTGCCTTGCCTTTGTGGGGGATATTTTCAATTCCCTCCACATTTACCCGCCAGTATTTGTAATAAAGAAAATCGAAAAAGGGCATGAGCTTCTTTTCAAAGGCAGGATCACGTCCGAATTCGTCGAACTCTTCTTTGTCAAGGCGGGTTACTCCAAATAACATCCGTTTATAAGTTCTCAGAGAAAGAGCACGTTGGAGATAATGGCTGAAAACTTTGAAGTAACTTGCCTTGGGTGCAACAGTGCTCAGTTTTTCAGTGGGTAAAGAAGTTTCTGATAAAAGCAGTTTTTCTTTGGGTTTATTTTCGAGAAGCTGAGTGAGTTTGTGTAGTTCTTCTATAATTTTGCGAGACTCGGGATCTTTTTTGTTCGGTTTTTTCTTTTTCTTGAGTTCCGATTGCAACAAGTGAAGGGACTTGGAGAGTTCTTTTTCGAGTTTATTGATTCTTTCTTCCAAATGTTTCTGTGGATCATGTTTTGGCTTGAGAGCCGTAACATTGTTTCCGATCATGTTCAGGAGATGGAGTTTGGGAGTTTTCTTTTGGGTTTTATTTTTCATTTTAAGCTCCCTCGAGTCCGAGATCCTGTAAATCTACATCTCTTAGCCGCTCTGCTCCCACAAAACTCAGGAGGGCTTCACGGGTGCTATACCTCGGTTTGAATCCCATAACTTTTTTAGATTTACTTCCATCGGCTACGCATAAATATTTTAAAAAGTTGAGATAGCTGGCAGGTGCAGGTGAAATGTCGAAATACCAGGTGAGTTGGACCAAATTGCGTGCCAAAAATTCTGGAAGCGAGAGCTCAAATTTACCCATGATTTTAATAATGCGCGAAAGCGGTAATACTCCATCTCCCACAATATTGAAAATTCCCGGATAATTTCCCTCAATGGTTTTGAGATAAGCCTGAATAACGTCATCTTCATGAACGAATTGAATGAGAGGATCGTAACCTAAAATACTAATCAGAAAAGGTCGTGCGAGAAAACGGGTTTTATAACTTTTCACATTGGGACCCAGCACATGGCAGGGGCGCAAGATGGTGACCACCATTTCCGGATGTTTCTTTGCCATTTTCAGGGCGGAACGTTCCGCATCGATTTTGTCGGCGAGGTATTTGTTTTTAATTCCCCCACGGGTCGGGTGATTTTCTGTGAGATAGTTTGGATTGTCAGCCATGGC
>CAYPXN010000140.1:0-4325 GCA_964414715.1 uncultured Pseudomonadota bacterium
TGGGAGTCCATTTTTGGGAAATATTGTTTAAAGATCCCACGACGAGATTCGGAAAAAAGACAAAAAATAATCCTGCAATTAAAAAGACGATAGCCCAAATTTGTAGGAGTTTTTTAAGGTGACGTTCTTCGGTGGTAAGCATCTGAAAAGTATATAGAAAATAGAGGTGGAGGTCAAATAAACATAAATTGATACAAATTAACTTTAAACTAGAATTATAGAGTAAGAATTTATAAAACCTTATTAATGTCCTCTCGCATTGTAAAACTACCCTCTGAAATTGCCGAAAAAATTGCTGCCGGTGAAGTGGTGGAGCGCCCCATTTCCGTCGTGAAGGAGCTCGTGGAGAATAGCCTCGATGCGGGATCCTCCAAAATCGAAGTCTTTATCGAAGAAGGAGGCAAGAAACTCATCAAAGTTCAGGACGACGGGATCGGGATGAATCCGGAAGAAATGCGGATTTCCTTAGAACGTCATGCCACATCAAAACTCCGTTCGGTCGACGATTTATTTTCCATTTCTACTTTAGGTTTTCGGGGTGAAGCTTTGCCCTCGATGGCAGCGATTTCAAAATTTATATTGCGAAGCAGACCGAGAGAAGTTTCTTTGTTGTCAGGTTTTGAAATTGAAATCGAGGGAGGAAAAATTATTCACGAAAGAGAAGTGGGGCATCCTCCGGGAACTTCTATCGAAGTGCGAGATTTATTCTATAATACTCCAGCACGTCTTAAATTTTTGAAATCCAATGAAACCGAATGGGGCCACATTGAGGATTATCTCACCGCGATGGCTATGGTGTTTCCGGAAGTGCAGTTCGTCGCTTATCATAATGGAAAAGAAAAACTCCGTTACAGTCAGAAAGATATGTTGGCGCGCTTGGGCGAAATTTGGGGCAGTGATGTGATGGAGGGATTGTATTCACTGGAAGAGTCTCGCAATGGTTTGAGCTTGAAAGGATTCATTGGGCATCCACACTTGAGCAAGGCTTATTCGAGCCATATCTATACTTTTTTGAACAAACGACATTTGAAAGACCGACTTTTGAACCATGCTGTGATGGCGGGTTACAAAAATTATTTGATGAAAGATCAATTTCCGATGGTCGTGCTTTATCTTGAAGTGCCTCCCGAATTTGTGGATGTGAACGTGCATCCGACGAAACGGGAAGTGCGTTTTGTTCAACCGAACGTGATTCATCAATTTGTGGCGGATGCAATCCAGAAAAAAATGGCGAGCGCACCCTGGGCGAGGGAGCCATCTAAGTCTGAACAAGATGTGTCATTGCGAGCGAACGAAGAGAGCGTGGCAATCCCGACAGTGCACTCATGGGATCGCGACGTCGTCCGCCTGTGGCGGACTCCTCGCGATGACAGTAAGTTTTGGTTTCAACAAAACTACCAGCCTCTCAAACAAGCTCAGGAAGTACAGATAGGAAAACTCCCTTTCAATACTCTCCAAATCATTGGTCAACTCAAGGGCACTTATATTCTCTGCCAAACAGAAGAACATTTTGTTCTCGTGGATCAACATGCGGCACATGAAAGAATTGGTTTTGAAAAATTGAAAGCGGCCCATGCGCAGGGAAATATGGAATCTCAAACGCTTCTTTTGGGAGAGGCGCTGGAATTCAAAGAAGCTGACAAAGAGCTTTTGTTGAGTCGTCAGGAATCTTTTGAAAAGCTGGGACTTCAGTTGGAGGATTTTGGCAGTGGAAGTTTGGTTGTGAAGGCAATCCCCGTTTTGTTGGGTAAAACCGATGTTCGCAAACTTCTCGAAGATATGATCGATGATTTAAAGAAACAGGATCGTACTCAGAAGTTGGAAGAAAAATTGGATGATGTGTTCGCAACCATGGCTTGTCATCGACAAATTCGTGCGGGAGATAATTTGACTTATTTGGAAATGCAGGAGCTCATCAATCAGCTCGATGAAGATGCAAAAAATTATCATTGTCCGCACGGTCGACCTGTAATGGTTCAGATTCCTTATCGGGAAATTGAGAAGTGGTTTAAGAGAGTGTTATAAGAGGCGCTCCGAACCGAATTTTTCAAAAACCTTCAGAACGTTACTTTTGTTTTTTAAACGATACGAATAGTTACGGGGCCCACCTGAAGGTTTTTTCAAAATTGATTCGAAGCGCCTCTTGGATTTGAGTATGAATGTAGAAAAATCAAAAATCATTATCATTTGCGGACCTACAGGAGTGGGGAAGACAGCGCTTTCGATCGAGCTTGCCAAAAAAATAAGTGCGGAAATTATTGTTGCAGACTCTCAAGCAGTGTTGAAAGGTTTTGATGTTGGCACTGCAAAACCATCTCCAGAAGAACAGGTGGAAGTTCCTCATCATCTTATTGATGTTGCAGAGTTCGGAGAAGTGTTCGATGCCGCCCGCTTTACAGAGCTGGCGGATGAGGCGATTCGAGATGTTTTATCCAGAGGGAAAATTCCTTTAATATCAGGGGGTACTGGCCTTTATATTAAAGCCTTGTTGCATGGTTTTATGGAGGCCCCTACACGCGATGAAGCCTTTCGTAAAAGCTTGGAAGAGCATATTCAGAAGGAAGGTTTAGAAAAACTTTATGAAGAATTGAAGACAGTTGATCCTGAGCGCGCCGAAGAAATCCATCCGAATGACTCCGTTCGGATTATTCGTGCATTGGAAATTTTTCATCTGAGTGGGAAAAAACCTTCGGACTTGGCCCGAGAGCATCAATTTCAGGAATCAAAATATCAGAGCTTAAAAATTGGATTACAAATTGATCGTGAAGAGCTTTACCGCCGAATTGATCAACGGGTTTTAAGTATGTTGAATCATGGCTGGGTGGAAGAAGTGAAAAGTTTGATGAAAAAATACGATCTCATCCATGGGAAAACTCAAACCATTGGTTACCCGACGATCGCACGTTACGCTCATGGAGAAGTTTTTATCAGTGATGCGATTCAAGAAATTCAAAAAGAAACTCGCAATTTTGCCAAAAGACAAATCAGCTGGTTTAAATCTGACGAAGAAATAAAATGGTTTGATCCTACAGAGAAAGAACAAATTTTCGAAATTTGCAGCCACTGGATTGCCACGTCCGACTAAGGTGGACGGACTCGCAATGACCTCCCATTACCAGCCTAAGACGTAAGCAAAAACAAGAGGAGCCACGATGGTGGCATCGGATTCAATAATGTATTTGGGTGTATTGATATCCAATTTACCCCAGGTAATTTTTTCATTGGGGACGGCGCCAGAATAAGAGCCGTAAGAAGTGGTGGAGTCGGAAATCTGGCAGAAATAATTCCAGAAGGGAACATCGTGCCATTCCAAATCCTGATACATCATGGGAACTACGCAAATGGGAAAGTCACCCGCAATACCTCCGCCAATTTGGAAAAATCCGACACCTTTACCCGAAGAGTTCTTGCGATACCAATCCGAAAGCCAAACCATGTATTCAATGCCGCTTTTCATGGTGGTGGCTTTGATTTCTTCTTTGATTACATAAGAAGCAAAAATATTTCCCATGGTGGAATCTTCCCAACCACCCACCACAATCGGTAAATTCTTTTCGGCTGCAGCGACCATCCAGCTGTCTTTGGGATCAATTTGGTAATATTGTTTCAAGACTCCGCTACGAATCATGTCGAACATGAATTCATGGGGGAAAAATCGCTTTCCTTCGCTGTCGGCTTTTTTCCACAAAGCATGAATGTGTTTTTGCAGACGTCGAAAAGCTTCTTCTTCGGGAATGCAGGTGTCGGTAACGCGATTTAAACCTTTTTCAAGCAATTCCCATTCTTGTTGGGGAGTCAGATCTCGATAATTGGGAAGCCTCTTGTAATGATCGTGGGCCACCAGATTCATGAGGTCTTCTTCAAGGTTCGCTCCTGTACAACTAATAATCTGTACTTTGTCCTGACGAATCATTTCCGCAAGGGATACCCCTAATTCGGCTGTACTCATGGCACCTGCGAGGGTGATCATCATCTTGCCCCCTTCGTTCAAGTGTTTGCAGTAGCCTTCGGCGGCATCCACAAGCGTGGCGGCATTAAAATGACGATAATGGTGTTTTATGAAATCGCTGATGGGTTTTTTTGTCATAATGGGCTCTTAAATAATCTATTTACAACAGGATTCAAGGGGAAAATACTACTCGGGTTGGGTTCAGAAGGAAGATTTTTAATCCGCAACTTTTCAGAGGGCTTGCGGAGTATTCCTTATCGAGGCGAGGTATGCAAATTACAAATCTTCTTTCCCGAAGAGCTTCTTTGGGTTTGTCGACTTCCGTGTTGAATTCAACTCAGCTGGAAATAGACGGGCTTAACTCAGCACTTACAGA
>CAYPXN010000141.1:0-8644 GCA_964414715.1 uncultured Pseudomonadota bacterium
TTTCCCGTCTTGATCAATTCCTATGGTTCCTGGAAAAGAATGGCTTGGGGCTTAGGTGTGGAGAACGTGGAAGACTTGGCCAACAAACTCCGAGAGCTCATCAAAATGCAGCCTCCGCAATCTTTCTGGGATAAGCTCAAAGTCATTCCCAAGCTCATCGATATCGCGAAATCTCTACCCAAAGAAGTGGGTTCCGGACATTGTCAAGAAGTGGTCATGGAAGATGTCGATTTATCGAAGCTTCCCATTTTGAAATGTTGGCCGAAAGATGGTGGAAAATTCATCACCTTTCCCATGGTGATCACGCGTGATCCTGAAAACGGAATCCGCAACGTGGGAATGTATCGTATGCAGGTGCTCGACAAAAATACCACCGCGATGCACTGGCAAATTCATAAAGTAGGTTCTCGCCATTATCAAAAATACAAAGATCGCAAAGAAAAAATTCCCGTCGCGGTTGCAATCGGTGGAGATCCGGTGCTCACTTACTGCGCCACTGCTCCCCTCCCTGATCAGGTGGATGAATTCATGTTTGCAGGATTTTTAAAGGGGGAACCCATCAAAACCGTGAAGTGTTTGACGAATGATTTGCAGGTTCCCGCCTCGGCCGATTTTATTTTGGAAGGATATATTGATCCGACGGAAGAACTCGTCGACGAAGGTCCTTTCGGAGATCACACAGGTTACTACACACCCGTCGAAAAATTTCCAAAGTTTCATGTGACCAAAGTCACGCATCGCAAGAATCCGATTTACATCACCACGGTGGTAGGAATCCCTCCCATGGAAGATGAATTTCTCGGCAAAGCCACAGAACGCCTCTTTTTGCCGCTGGTACAAATGACCTTCCCCGAAGTCGTCGATATGTATCTTCCGCCCGAAGCCTGTTTTCATAACTTGTGTATCTTGAGCATCAAGAAACAATATCCCGGACACGCTTTTAAAATCATGCATGCGCTCTGGGGCATGGGACAAATGATGTTTTGCAAAGCTTTCATTGTGGTCGATCATGATGTGGATGTACAAAACGTAAAAGAAGTGGTGTGGCGTGTTTCGAACAACATCGATGCACGACGCGACATCACTTTCGTGGATGGGCCTGTCGATCATCTGGATCATGCCTCACCCATCCAATTCGTCGGCAGTAAAATGGGAATCGATGCCACCCGCAAATGGAAAGAAGAAGGCTACACCCGCGAATGGCCAGAAGATATTTTAATGGATGAGACTACGAAGAAAAAAGTAGACGCACTTTGGCCCAAATTAGGAATTAAATGAGTTCTGAAAAAGCCCAAAACATAAAAGAAATGTTTGGTCGCATCGCACCGACTTACGATTTACTCAACCGCACTCTCAGTGGATCCATCGATCAACGTTGGCGCAAGAAAGCGATTTCCTACATTCCCGCAAAAGAAAATCTGAAAATTTTGGATCTGTGCGCGGGCACTTTAGATCTCACACTTGCAATCCTCAAAAAATTCCCAGATGCCCAGGTAACTGCCCTGGATTTTTCCGAAAAAATGCTCGAAATCGGAGAGAAGAAAATTCCTGCCAACCAAAAATCCCAGGTAAAAATTGTCGTGGGCGATGCCATGAACCTGGAATTTCCACCTGAGAGCTTCGATGCAGTCATTTGCGGTTTTGGGATGAGAAATGTAGTGGACAATGGACGCTGCCTACAACAGATCCACAAAGTCTTGCTTCCTTTGGGTCGTGTCATTGTACTGGAATTCTTCAAACCCCAGTCTCTCCAGGGAAAACTCTTTCATGGCACTTTCGGACAATGGATTCTCCCTCGAGTCGGTAAAATGATCTCGAAAGATCCCGAAGCCTACGAATATTTGTTCAACTCTATCCAATCCTATTATTCTCTCGAAGAATTTGTTAATATCTTGATTAACAAAAACTTCCATCTTCTGGATCGCAAAAATCTTACGGCACACATTGCAAGCATTGCGGTCGGACAAAAAACGATTGGAGAATAAAATAAAAAAATTTTTCTATAGCACCTTGCTTATCTTTTTTTGTTTTTCTGTTATTTCCTTTCTTTCAACAACAGAAACAAAAGCCTTCGAAAACAATGCCCAAAGCGTTTTACAGTTAAAGACGTCTTCAAATGATCCCAAGGGAGATTATTTCCTCGGTAAACCCGAAGAGCTCAAAAGCATGATACAATCCTTTGTAAAGGATAATTCAAAACTGGATTCTGCTTATCTTTATATTGCGGCCAACACCGCTTTTCGTTTGGGAGACATGGTGAATGCGGGTTTTCTTTTTTACGCCGCACAAATTCGAAAAGCCTTCGACACCAAACGTTATAATCTTCCGGAGCCAAACGGCAACAACATCAGAACTTATCTTTCCTTTTTAAATGATACGGTCGGACACAATATCAACCCAGTAGTCATGGCGAGTCCGAAAGATTTTTCAACCGCCATCAACATGCTGGAATCTTGGAAAGTTATTCCCGAGGGATCCCCCTTGTACAAAGATTACGGAAAGTTGGCTGTACAAGAAAAGGACTGGCCGGCTTTGGCGAATTCGATCAAAGAAGATTTTATGAATAACTTCGGACGAAAAATGAAGATTTTTTTTGAAGATCCCAAAAATGCAGAAGCCTTCAAAATAGTGCAAGACTACAATTTCAAAAAAACGCCTCACACTCCTGAAAATCAAAAAAAATATGACGCTGCGATGCAAATCCTTTATCAAAACGGAGTGCAATGAATTCGAAAACCTTAAAAATCGTGGTCGCAATTACGGGCGCTTCCGGAGCAATCTACGCCAAACAATTGCTCGACTTTTTGAAACATACCGAACACCAGATTGACATCGCTTACTCCGACAATGCGAGAATTGTCTGGAATGATGAGCTGGGTGGCAAATTTGAAGATTACGGATACCCCACCTATTCCAAAAAGAATTTCAAGGCCCCTTTTGCAAGTGGTTCCGCAAAATATGATCAGATGGTGATCATCCCCTGCAGCATGGGTACTATGGGAAGAATCGCTCATGGAATTTCTGACGATTTAATCACGCGTGCCGCAGATGTTCTCCTGAAGGAAAAGAGAAAACTCATTCTTGTACCACGCGATACGCCCTTCAACCTGATTCATGTCGAAAACATGAAGCTTCTCATGCTTGCAGGAGCCTCTATCATTCCGGCAATTCCCTCTTTCTACTCAAAACCGAAAAGCATCGATGAAGTAGTAAACACTGTGGTTTCACGCGTACTCGATCAAATGGGAATCGATAATGATTTAATGAAACGTTACGAAGGAAAAATCCATGCCCCTGAAAAAGATTCGTAGCACCCTCGAACTTATCAAATTTTCTCACAGTATTTTTGCAATGCCCTTTGCCCTGGCTTCTCTTTTGATTGCCTCCCAGGGAATGCCCTCTCCCATTACTTTATTTCGGATCATTCTGGCCCTTGTGTTTGCACGCACCGCTGCAATGGCCTTTAACCGGTGGGCGGATGCGGACATCGATGCAAAAAATCCCCGCACTCAAGATCGTCATATTCCGAGCGGTATTCTTTCAAAAAAATACACTCTCGGCCTTACTCTTTTGAGTTCTTTCGGCTTTGTTTATATTTCATATTTGTTGGGAAAACTCTGTTTCTACTTTTCCCCCCTCGTGTTGGGAGTTCTGTTTTTTTATTCTTACACAAAACGTTTTACTGCATACTCCCAAATTTTTCTCGGACTCGCCCTGGGAATTGCCCCCGTGGGAGCGTGGGTAGCCATCCAAAACAATCTTGCAATCACACCCGTCCTTTTATGTTTTGCAGTTTTATTTTGGGTCGCAGGTTTCGACATTCTTTATGCCACCCAAGATTATGAATTCGACAAATCCAACCAGCTCAATTCCATGGTCGTCAAATTTGGAATTCCCAAAGCGTTAATTCTCGCCCGAGTCATGCATACCTTTTCTTATCTTTTGTTTTTTCTTCTGGGAATGGTCGCCAAACTTCACTGGCCCTACTTTGCAGGATTGGGAATCATGGGCTTGCTTTTCATTCAACAACATCGCCTGGTAAAAGCAGATGACCTTTCTCGGGTAAATGCTGCATTCTTTAAAACCAATGGATTGATTAGTCTTCTTTTCCTGGTTTCTGTTTATTTGGGACTTTAATCTTCGATCAGCGTATCTTCCAACCATTCACGGCGGGTATGAGCAATGCCTGGAATCAGCTTTTGATAAAAGTAAGTTCCGTAAAACAAATAAACAAAGGCAACGATCATCTGGAAACTGGCCAGCCAACAATGTTTTTGAGATGCCAAATAATAGTCGGGGTATTTCTTAATCAAAAGATAACAAAGCACATTAAACAGGATGTTGACGGGAAAGAGATAACGGATATTGGTAAACTGATCTTTCTGCACCATCCTGTAAAGTGAATTTCCTGCAAACCCTTGACTATCCTTCATTCGCTGTCGGATGATCTCCAGATCACTCATGAACAAAAACCAAAGCATCAGAGCAAATACCGTTTGCAAGGCAAACCAGTGAACAGGATTTGAAAGCTGATTGAAACTCATCGCCTCTACCCATGTAGAGGTAATATACAAAAAATTATGCCAAAACTTTAAAGGCCAGCGAATCACAGTAAGTGTGTGAATAATCGATCGTGACCAAAAGGTTAGAATAATCACCAATGAGGTGAATACATAAGGGAAATACTGCCATTGTTTCTGCAAAATAATGCTTTTGGAATTCTCGATGAGAAAATAAAGCGCCACGCCCTGAATGATACTAATGAGTGTAAGCTCAATGTTCACCACCAAACTATCAAGCTCACTTTGGGTTCTTTTATCTTGTTTGTCACTCATGACAAAGCTTTACAATATTCAAAAAGGGGCAGCAATGAATTCCTAGCTTTATTGAGCCAAAGGAATTCCTACCCGAAACTGAAAAGTCGGAGGAGTATTCACACCATTCCATGAATAAATGGGATAATCAAAACGAGCATCAATACTCACAAGATTTTCGGGCATTATTCTAAGAAAGGTGTAAGCACCTAAATTATTATTGAGATTGAAATCAGAAAGAGGTGTGCTGCTTTGCGCGTAAGCTCCCAAACCTAATTGAAAAGGTAAATGCAAACTTTCAAAAGCAAGTTCTGTAAAAATTCTCCCTTGAGCCGCAGAACGATTCGCAAAAGTCAGCGATCCATTTAAACTTGAAACTCCGGGATCTTCTGAAGAAGCGGGCAATCGCAAATCGACTTCCGCCCCTGCTTGAAATCGTAAACCCAAAGGACCCAGGGGAGCTAAACCACTTTGCATTCCTGCACGCAAACCCGCACCGAATCCTCCGCGAGTATCAAAAAGACTATAAGCCTGAAGATCGGGGCGAAGATGTCGATAGAGTTCTCCACGACTCAAACTCTCTTGAGAGGGATTTAAAGGATTATTCAATGCCGATCTCAAAACTTCTAAGTGATGAGAATCCACATGCTGTCCTGCTAAAAAGGAATGGTCTGCAGCTTCACCCTGTTCCCCTCTTACAATCAAAACTCCTCGATGATTTTCCCAATCACTCTGATTACTCATTTGCATCAGTTGATCATCGCTCGGGAAAACAATTCTTAAGCGCTCATCTTCCCCCACCCGATTTAAAAGCGGATTTAAATAGGCAGAAAAATAATGCGACAAAGCTCCCCATAAACTTGTCTCAAATCTTTCTTGGGAAATGGCTTGAGATAACCATTCTTGATCTGCTGCAGAGTGATGTTGAAAAAACAATTCATTGAGACGTGTAGGCCCCACCCTTCCCCCTGCAAAAAGAATTTGTCCGACAACCCCCGCGCTAAAAGAGGGTCGAATGCGATCTCCCATCTGACGTTCTTCCTGAGAAGGAACAGGCGCTACCAATACCGCACGATCCAACACGCGTCTTACATCACGGGAACCGAGATCTGAATTATATTCCTGCTCATTCAAATAAAATGCACGAACGGGCAGAGTCCCCAAACTGTGCCCCATCATTGAAAAATGGCCACCGCGAGGAATTTCTCTTTCAATAACTTCACGAACGGAACGCAATGCATCTGACACATAGGTCGCTGCCTGATTTGCAATCCGGCTTCCCCCCATACTGGGTAAATCGACCGAAATCACTCGACGACCTTCTGCACGTGCAAGCGCCGCCAACATAGGCAAATAGACTACGGTCGGATGATGCAAACCCGTCACAAAAACAAGAGGACTTTTTGAAGGATCCAAATGTTCAGGTTGAATACTTACATAGAATACTTGAGAAGCATCTCGATGGGGAATTTGATAAAAACCCAATTGAACACCTTCGGGATCCACCTGCGGAAATCCTAAACGATCTCTCAAAATCGCCTGCATGTAAGGATCTTCATGAATATTTTCTGTCACCAGACCATATTGCAGCTGTCCTAACACACGATATAAATCCTCTCTCCCCAATTCAGAAGGATTTACGGGTGCTGCTATGTCTTGCGCAATCGCTTGAGCTTCCTCGCGAATATCGTGAGAAAAACCCAAACCACAGGCATGAGTTTCACGCAAAATCGAAAGTTCTCTTTGAATATCTGTTACGGGAAGACTGGGACGGTCGCTTAAAAGCCGACTAGCCAAGCAAATGCGATCTGCAAAAGACAAAGGGGGTACCATAATTGTTTCCTTTTCGTGTACCCTCAACTATGTTAATAGAGGCTCCTATCATCGCCCAGGTGTCAAAATAGTTGCGAAGTATCAGCTTCCTGATTTCCACAGTTGATAAAACTTGGGCGTCATTGCGAGCCCGAAGGGCGTGGCAATCCCGCGAGTGCACTATCGGGATCCTTTCACTTCGTTCAGGATGACATCCAAGTGTAAACCCTTGGATTGCCAAATGAATAAAAATGAACTGCGGAATTTAGGAACTTAAAAAATGGTGCTTAAATGAATAAAAAAATCGTATATTTAGCCGTATTGTTTAATTTAGTTACTTTAAATCTCTTTGCAAAAGAGGATAACAAAACCTATTACACTGTTACCAAAGTGAATGACGCCAGCAGCATCGTGCTCAACAATGGTGACACCCTTCAATTAATTGGAGTGAAATGCCCCTCTCCCACGGATCCCAATGAAAAAATTCAAAAGTGGGGAATCGCAGCCAAAGAGTTTCTCGAAAAAATGATCTTGAATCACAAGGTGTGGCTTGAGGGAGAAAAAGACTATGATGGAAAAAAATGGGCTTTTGTACTCTTTGTGATGAATCTGGAAAAAATGTCAGGGGTCGTTGACCAGGGATACATGCCCTTTTGGGGAACTGCTGGAAAATTCATGGCAAACCGAGAGTTGGTTGACAATGGTTACTGCTCTACCTCTTCTCCTTTTTCATTCAAATATCGAAGTCAGTTTATGGGTCTTGAAAAAACGGCCCGTCTTCGACAAGAAGGAATGTGGGTAGACTTTGCCCAATAATTTAGCTCGCCAATTTGCTTTCAATCATTATTTCAGATTTTAAAGTTCTGGCCACCGGACAACGTTCGGCAATTTGCAACAATCTTTCTTTCTGTTCAGCGCTCAAAGCACCTTTCAACTTTATTTCACGCTGAATCTTATCTATTTTTCCTGTTTTTGTTTCACAAGTTGCACAATCTTCCGCATGGACTTTATCATGTGTCAGCAACACTTCCACACTATCCAAAGGCCATTGTTTCTGGTCTGCATACATCCTGAGAGTCATGGAAGTGCAAGCCCCCAATGCCGAGAGAAGAAGTTCATAAGGATTTGGGCCTTTATCATCTCCTCCCAAATCGAGAGGTTCATCGGCTGTCAAAACATGTCCTCCCGCATTAATTTCTTGAGTATATTTTTGAAGACTTTTGACTATTACCTGTCGTGTACTCATCGTTCACTCCTTCAAGATTGTTGCAAATTCACGGAAGCGACATAAGAAAGCTCTCGATACTTTCCATCCAAATCCAAACCATAACCAATCAAATAATCATTCGGGACATCAAAACCGACATAACGAATCTGGCTGGTCAAATCCGGATGATGCTTTTTATCCAACAGACAGCACACATTTAAACTTTTTGGATTCTTGGCTGACAAATGTTGAAGTAAATATCGAAGAGTATGACCTGTATCGAGAATATCTTCGATCAACAAAACTTCTTCATTTTCTATGGGTTGGGTCACATCAAAATCCAATCGGATAGAACCGCTACGACTCCCATCTGCATTATAACTCGAAACCCGAATAAAATCGCAACGCACCGGGATGCTCAACTCCCTCACCAAATCCGCCATGAACAGAAAAGCACCTTTCAAAACTCCCACCACTACCAATTCCTTGCCCGCAAAGTCCCGGGAGATTTGAGCCCCCAACTCTCGTACCCGCCGCCGAATCTGTCCTTCCGAAAGGATTTCTTTTTGTAATTCTTTCAATTTGACACCTCACTCCTCTTTTCTGTAAAGGTAGAGGCCCCTTCTCCTTTGGTCAAGGGATTTGATAGTTTGTTTAACCCCAAATACGAGCGAAAGCGAGTGATGGGGGTTGTCAGGGGGAGAAGATCTCCACCTGACTTTAGCGAGTTCCAGCTTTGCTGGGTCGAGCGAATGGCTCGGTAGCCAGGTGGTGAGGCAGCGGCCTGCGAAACCGTTCTACTTGGGTTCAA
>CAYPXN010000142.1:0-12884 GCA_964414715.1 uncultured Pseudomonadota bacterium
TGGGGGTTCCTGCAGGAGCATCCGGTGTTTGCTTTACCACCGTATCGCCCGTATTTCCTGAACTTGTTGAAGTAGGTGTACCGATACTAGAATGCCCCACAGTGGTATCTGTTTTTGCAAACACACTCTGAGAACTTAAAAGTATTGCAAAAGTTAAATACAAAGACAAACGTTTCATGTTTTCTCCTTATTTATTTTCAACTTTAAGGTTCTGCTTGATAACCCACTTTACTGATCAAAGTAGCCACCGCTACATTGTAATTAAAAACAGATTCAAAATAACGACCTTTCATCAACAAGTAGGCCTGCAAGGCATCGGCATAATCTTTTTTATCTCCCACTCCCACGTCGTAATTGGTTTTGGTGAGAAAGACAAGTTGTCTTGCCAAACGATAAGCCTTGTCTGAATCTTCCAGATCTTTTTTATTCTGTTTTACAGAAAGATAACTATCTCTTAAATCCAAATCCAAGCCCTGCTCTGCATAATCTTTTGTAACACTCATTTTATAAAACTCTGCTTCTTTTTGTTTAATGCGCGCCATGGATTGTATCCAGTTCAACTCACCCTTGATTTGAATTCCCACACCCGCACGAGTAAAGTTGAAAGGGTTCGTGTAATCGTTCTGTTGCCCCACACCTGTAATCGGCGTCGCCGTTCTACCAATTTCAAAAAATCCTCCCAAACCCATATCGGGAGCCAACTTCCTCTTTTCGACACGATATTCATCCTCTTTGGCTTTCATCCCGATATCTAACAATTTTGACTCTGGACGGTAGCGTTTGGATTCTTCCAAATAAAATTCAAAATCTTTCAGTTCAAACTCTACGGGTTTGAGTTTTTTATCCACCAAATCATAGTCAAAAGTTCGATCTAAACCAATTTGTAATCTCAAGCCCTGGACCGCCAACTCTTCTTTTTTGCTCGCCTCTCCCAGTTTTTTCAAAATTTCAAAACGGGTTAGTTTAAGCTTTGCCAATTCCACAGGATCTCCCGGAGTTTTTTCCGCTTCCCGTTTCGTAATTTCCTCATCCAATCTTTTGTCTGCTTCCTGAAGCATGGACTTCACTTCACGGGCGAACAAGATGCCATTATAGAGTTGTTTTACCTTCAGAACGACATCACTGGATTTCTGGTTTTTCTTTTCTTTGGCTGCATCAATTCCTTCATGAGCCAAATCATTACCAATCTGAAGCTTCCCGAAAGTAGTAATCGGAACCCCAATCCCCAACTTTACACGATTGACGAAGGTTAAATCTCCTGAAAAGAAGTCCTGGATCGCATTCGAAACATCTTTGGGGATGGGTGCACCTTGATATTCATACTGAATCACAGGAACTCCCCGAGGATGAGCCTCCTTGAGTTTGTAATTCGCTTCCACAATATCGTAATCCGCCCCCTTGATTTCCGCATTGTTTCGAAGAGCCATTTTCACACAATCGGTAAGATCCAAACGAAAAGCATTGGGATTTTTACTTTCATCTTTGGGTGCATCTTCTTCCGCACTCATTTCTTCATTGAGTCTCTGTTGAGTCTCTGTTGACAGTAAAGTAGAAGTAGTTTTTGGTTTCCGTTTTACAGGAGATTTCTGGGGAGCAGGCATGCTTTCAGCGCACCAAAGCATGGGATTCACAGATCCCCAAAGGCAGGCAGCCAAAATCATCACTCTCTTAAAACTCATTTTGTTTATGTCCCCAAAAAATAGGTATAGTGTTTTAACTTTCAATGAATTGTATATGAGTAATTATTTCTAAATTTAAAGAACACTCACGTACTCTTTAAAAGTTGAAATGCTATATTTTTTTCAATAACTTAAAGGGATCTGCCACTAACACAGGCAAAAGATGGGGTCAATGGAGCAATAGGGTCTTTTTTGACTTTTTATTGCCCGCCTACTTCCACCAAAGAAGGGTTTAAAGGAAGGGTAAAATAAAACTGGGAACCCTGACCTTTTTTGGACTCCACCCAAATCCGGCCACCATGTAATTCCACAATTTTTTTGGCAAGAGCGAGACCCAACCCAGAACCTCCATAAGGACGGGTTTCATCCTGATGCGCTTGTCTGAATTCTTCAAAAATCATCTGCTGGTCCTTTTCATCGATACCTACTCCATTGTCGCGAACGCAGATTTTAAGCCTATCTCCCGATTTCTGGGAAGAAAGAGAAATCAGACCCTGAGGAGAAAATTTGATCGCATTTCCGATCAAATCACGAAAAAGATGGCGAAGCTCTCTCTCATCTCCGTAAACATCGGGAGTCGATTCAGGCCAATCAATTTCAAACTGACAAGCCTGCTGTTCAATCATCGGATGCAATTCTTCCAGAACTTCCGTGATCATTTTCTTAAGACTGATTTTCTTTACCGTCAGATTGATCAAACCTGTTTGGTATTTGGTAATATCCAAAATATGATCCACCATCTCCAACAAAGCTGTCCCCGAATTTTTCATCATTTCGAGATAACGTCTGTAATTTTCATTCAAAATATGATCTGCATCTTCAAGGAGCACATCCGTCAAACCTAAAATACCATGCAAGGGAGTTCTCAGCTCATGAGTAATATTGCTTACAAATTGGGTTTTCAATTTGGCCACTTCTGACAACTTTGTATTTTGCTTCAAAAGAGTGTTATACAAATCACCGTTTTCAATAAATACCGCTCCCATGGATATCAAAGTGTTAAAAAGCTCCACATCCTCTGGATCATAAGCTTTTCGATCGTGAGAGGGACCCAAATTAAACATTCCCAAAAATTTCTTTTCGACAATCAGAGGAAAAGCAATTTCCGAATTCCATTCAGAATAGAAAGTAAGTGCAGCGCTTCGAAGATCCAAGAGTTTCGGATCACTCACTAGTTGATGTCTCGACAAGGCATGACCATCTCTTCTCAACCACAAAATCAAAGGATGATTCGCTGAAATTGAAAAAGCCAAAGGACTGGGACCTAAATGATCTTTGAGGGTAAATTGATGAAGATTGGAATCAAAAAGAAGAATCGAAGCACCTTCAGCGCCACTCACCTCCACCAAAGTGACGAGCAAGGTTTTATAAACATCTTCATGATTCGAAAGAGAGGCCAGGCGTGAACCATACTTTACAAAAACATCTCTCCAATTATGCTTCGGCTTCGCCTTAAAGAACATGATGTTATTGTAGTAAAGAAATGAAAAAAATTGAATAACTTATTATGCTAAAAAATGCGCCAAAATGGCTTTTTGAATATGAAGCCGGTTTTCAGCCTCATCAAAAACCCTGGATTGACTCCCATCCATCACTTCATCCGTGATTTCTTCCCCACGATGGGCAGGCAAACAGTGAAGAACAATAGCATCTTTTGCGGCATGAGAAAGGAGTTCTTTGTTAATTTGAAAAGGTTCAAAGGCTTTTCTCTTTTTATCATCTACCTTCTGACCCATCGAAAACCAGGTATCCGTATAAAGTACATCCGCACTTTTCACCGCTTCAAGGGGATCATTCATGATTTCAATATTCGGCTGATGGCCAATTTGGGTGAGTAAAGCTGCAGTAGGTGCATACCCTTTGGGACAAGCCACATTCAGCTCAAAACCCATCACCATGGCAGCTTCAATCCAGGAATTCGCCAAATTATTACCATCTCCCACATAAGCAATTTTCAAATCTTTCAAATTGCCCTTTTCTTCCTGAATGGTCATAAGGTCCGCCAATAGTTGCACAGGATGAAAGAGATCCGACAAACCATTGATCACTGGAATGGAAGCATATTGGGCCAACAATTCAATATTTCTCTGGGAAAAAGTACGAATCATGATTCCATGAACATAGCGGGACAATACACGAGCCGTATCTTCATAAGTTTCCCCACGACCCAACTGGCTTTCCTGGGAAGTAAGATTAATCGAATGCCCTCCCAACTCATACATGGCCACTTCAAAAGACACACGAGTTCGAGTCGAACTTTTTTCAAAAATCATGGCGAGAGTTTTACCTTCAAGCGGCTTGGGATGTTTCTTTTTTCCTCGAAGGGATTTGAACTTGTGGGCACTTTTTAGCAAATTTTCAACTTCAGAGGCTTTAAGATCCAGAAGTGAAAGGAGATCTTTTGTCATGACAACTCCGAGAAAATTTCATCCAACTTTTGAATGGCAAAGTCTACTTCTTCCTCAGATAGTATCAAAGGGGGGACAAATCGAATTACTTTTTCTTGGGTGCAATTCAAAAGAAGACCCTTGTCCAATCCTTTTAAAACAATCTCTTTTCCTGGAACGGCCAAAGTCATTCCCAACATCATTCCCTGCCCACGCACTTCCAGTATAATCGGATACTTATCTTTTAATTTCAATAGATTAGACTTAAAATACTCACCTACATTATTAGACTTTTTCAGAAGACCATTCTTTAAAATTTCAATCACCCTTTTGGCAACTCGAGTGACAAAAGGATTTCCACCGAATGTTGCAGCATGATCTCCCGGTTCAAAAGCTTGAGCTACTTCTTGCTTTGCCAGAATTGCACCAATAGGCAAACCACCTGCCAAGGCTTTAGCCATGGTTAAAACATCCGGTGTAATTCCTGAATGTTCATAAGCAAACAGAGTTCCCGTTCTACCCATCCCTGTTTGAATTTCATCGAAGACTAGAAGAATTCCGAGCTGATCACACAAAGCCCTTACCTTTTTAAGGTAGTCGAGCTCAACAAACTGCACTCCACCCTCACCTTGCACCAACTCCAACATGACTGCCGCAGTTTGAGGGCTTATGGATTTTTCGAGAGCTGCAAAATCATTGTAAGGAACGTGTTTAAAACCAGGCATTAAAGGATCAAAACCTTTCTTCACTTTTTCCTGACCCGTCGCGCTAATCATCCCCAATGTTCTTCCATGAAAAGAATTCAACATCGTGATCACTTCATATTTTTCCGGCTGATTTTTCTTTTTGAAATATTTTCGGACAAGCTTTACAGCACCCTCATTGGCTTCTGCACCGGAATTACAATAAAACACCCGGTCCGCAAACGAACTCTGAACCAAAAACTCAGCCAATTCAATTCCAGGTACGGTATGATAAAGATTGGAAGTATGAGCAAGTTTCGAAATCTGCTCCTGCACCACCTTCGTGATTTCAGGATGCGAGTACCCCAGAACATTCACGGCAACCCCTGCCACCAAATCAAGGTATTTTTTACCTTCTACGTCCCAAACCCAACAGCCTTCCCCTTTTTCCAAAACCACCGGAAAGCGCGCATAAGTATTCATGAGATATTGGGAAGATTTTTCGATAAATGATTGATTCGTGTGTTTTTGAGACATTTGAAATCCTAACTCAAAACAGTACCGACCCCTTGATCGGTAAAAATTTCCAGAAGAATGGAGTGTTCTACGCGTCCGTCAATAATATGAGCGCTTTTCACTCCATTGGACATGGCCTTGATACAACATTCCACTTTAGGAATCATTCCCCCTTTAATCACCCCTTCTTTAATCAAGCGTTTCCCCTCACTCATGTTGAGGTTGGAGATCAGCGTTCCCTTTTCATCTTTCACACCCGCAACATCGGTCAAGAGCATGAGTTTTTCTGCCTGAAGAGCTGAAGCCACGGCTCCTGCAACAAGATCCGCATTAATATTTAACACCACCCCTTTTTCAGAAACTCCAACGGGTGCAATTACAGGAATAAAATTATCTTTATCCAAAACACTTAACACACTTGCATTTACTTCAGTCACATTTCCCACTCGACCCAAATCGATAATTTCATGCACTTTCTGGTCGAAGGTCACTTTTTCTTTGGGAAGTTGTTTTGCTTTTACCAATTCGCCATCTGCCCCAGAAACCCCCACGGCCTTTCCACCATTTCGATTAATCAATCGGACAATTTCTTTGTTCACCTTTCCCACCAACACCATTTCTACAACATCCATAGTGGCTTCATCGGTGATTCGGATTCCCCGATGAAATTTGGATTCAATTCCCATTTGTTCCAGAACTTTTCCAATCTGGGGACCACCGCCATGCACCACCACCGGATTCAGACCAATATATTTCATCAAGACGATATCTTTCGCGAAAGTTTCTTTCAGCGTTTCATCGACCATGGCATGACCGCCATACTTGATCACAATGGTTTTGCCATAAAATTTCTTAATATAAGGAAGAGCTTCCATTAATACAGAAGCCTTCTGTAGTGCCTGATCCATGTTCAACTCCTTAGCATTCACTTAAAGAATATATCGACTCAAATCCTGATCTTTTACAATATCCGTTAACCTATCTTTAACAAACTGAGATGTCACATTCACGGATTCACCCTTCATCTCCGGAGCACGGAAGGAAACATCCTCCAAAACTTTTTCCATGATGGTATGCAAACGTCTGGCTCCGATATTTTCAGTTCGCTCATTGACCACCGCCGCAAATGAGGCAATCTCCTTGATTCCTTCTTCTTTAAAATCAATCTTCACACCTTCTGTTGCCATCAAGGAAACATACTGCTTTGTCAGGGAGTTTTCGGGTTCTACCAAAATTTTCAGGAAATCGCTTTCACTCAAAGAATCCAGTTCAACCCGGATAGGAAAACGACCTTGCAATTCAGGAATCAAGTCCGAGGGTTTCGAAACATGAAAGGCACCCGCAGCGATAAACAAAATATGATCCGTTTTTACCATCCCATGCTTTGTATTTACCGTGGATCCCTCCACAATGGGCAAAATATCTCTTTGAACCCCTTCACGCGAAACATCCGGGCCCTGTGAAGATTCTTTTCCGGCAATTTTGTCAATCTCATCCAAAAAAACGATTCCATTTTGCTCAACCCGGTCGATCGCATTTTTCACCACCACATCCATATCAATCAAACGCTGGGCCTCTTCCTGAAGAAGAATTTGCCTCGCCTCCGAAACCTTCATTTTCCTGCGTTTGCTGTTCTTGGGCATGAAGTTTTGGAACATTTCCTTAATATTCATTCCAATTTCATCAATATTTGCCCCACTAATCACTTCTACCATGGGCATTGCCGCGGGTGTGTTGACTTCAATCTCCACCATTCGGTCTTCCATTTTTCCTTCGCGCAACATCCCCCTAAACTTTTCACGGGTATCTATCACGGAGGCTTGCGTCGCCCCCTCCCTCGGTAACCCCGCAGGGGGGCCACTTCGTGGAGCCGACGGAGCCTCCCCCTCAACGGCTGTCACCTGATGGGTGCCTGTGTCAGCCACCTCCTCATGAGAAACAGAAGCTTGTTGCTTTTTGCGCGGTACCAACAAGTCTAAAAGTTTATCTTCTGCATGATCTTCAGCTTTTTTAAGTACTTTCGCTTTTTCTTCTTCTTTGACCATTCCAATGGCCAATTCAGTGAGCTCGCGAATAATCGATTCCACATCTTTTCCCACATAGCCCACTTCGGTAAACTTGGAGGCTTCCACTTTAATAAAAGGAGCCTGGGCAAGTTTTGCGAGACGACGTGCGATCTCTGTTTTTCCCACTCCCGTTGAGCCAATCATAATGATATTCTTGGGAGCAATTTCATCCCGAAGTTCTTTCGGCACTTGTTGGCGTCTCCAACGATTTCTCAAGGCAATCGCCACCGCTTTTTTGGCATTTGCCTGACCAATAATATATTTATCCAGTTCGCTGACAATTTCTCGAGGTGTAAAATTCATTTTCTGATTTTTCCTTCATCTAAACTTCTTCAACAGTAATTCGATCATTCGTAAACACACAAATCTCTGCCGCAATTTTCAGGGCTTCTTCGGCAATTTGACGGGCACTCAAAGAAGTATGCTTCAAAAGAGCCCGACCCGCAGCCAAGGCATAAGGTCCGCCAGAACCGATCGCCGTGACGCCATCATCCGGCTCAATTACATCTCCATTTCCGGAAAGCGTATAAATGTTCTCTTTATCCGCCACAATTAAAAGGGCTTCCAAACGACGCAAAACGCGATCTGTTCGCCATTCTTTAGCCAGTTCCACAGCTGCTCGAGTCAGGTTGTTACGATATTGATCCAACTTCGCTTCAAACTTTTCAAACAGGGTGAAGGCATCTGCAGTGGAACCCGCAAAACCGGCAATCACCTGATCATTTTTCATACGGCGAACCTTGCGTGCCCCATGCTTCATCACCGTATTTTGCATGCTGACCTGCCCATCTCCCGCAATGGCCACTTTTCCATCACGTTTCACCGCAATAATGGTGGTACCATGTAATTCAACCATATAATCATTCTCAAAAAATTATAGGCCCATAATAGGACCTATTTGACCTATTGTTATTTTTATTAAGCTTTAGGATGAGCTTTATCGTAGATCTCCATCAATTTTTCAAGACTCAAATGTGTATATTTTTGAGTGGTGGACAAGGAGGAATGCCCTAAAAGCTGCTGAATACTCCGCAAATCCGCTCCATTTCCCAAAAGATGGGTTGCATAGGAATGTCGGAGGCCATGAGGACTCACTTTACGCCCCAAGCCCCCTCGTAATTGATAGTCTTCTACCAAGCGTTCTACACTTCTCACGGAAAGGCGGGATCCCCTTCGATTCAAAAAAATCGCTTCTGAAGAGGAAGAAAGCTTCTTTCGTTCTTCCAAAAAAATAGACAAAGCTTCCCAGGATTTTGTGGCGATAGGCACAATTCTCTCTTTTTTTCCTTTACCTTTCACTCGAAAACTTTGATTGGAAATATCCAGATCCTTGAGGTTCAGACCTGCCAATTCGCTCACACGCAAACCACAGCCATAGAGAACTTCAAGAATGGCATGATCTCTCAAAGAAAAAGACTTTTGGCTTTTCTGTGAAACAACCATCAAGCGTTCTGCCTCATCCACTGACAGAAAACGGGGTAAAAGCTTCGGTTTTTTGGGAGTCAAAATCAATCTTGCCGGATTGTTTTTGAGCAAACCCTTCCTGACTGCAAAATGATAAAAAGACTTCAAAGTTGAAAGTTTTCTTCCCACGGAGGAGGAACGATTTTTTTGAAGGAGCTTCGCCACAAAACCCCTCAAATGTCGAGAATCCAAGCGTTCCCAATCTGCTTCACTCCCTTTCACAAGACGGGGGAACTCTTCTTTCACATAAGCTAGAAATTCATCCAAATCTCTTCGGTAATTTTTCAGAGTATGCTCCGAAGCAGATTTTTCACTTTGAAGATATTTCAGAAAGTTTTCTTTCACTGAATAAGAATAACCGAAAATGGGGGGAAGTTATACCATAAAAAAAGCCCCGCAGCTTTCGCTGCGAGGCTTTACGCGATAGATCTCGCCCTTACGAGAGTTTTTTACGAAAGATCAAGATTGAGAAAAAACTCGTCATCAAAAGAATCCACAACAAGCTTTGCTGAGAATCTTTTGCAACATCTCCCTTGTGGAGCATACAACCACTTCCTTCAATTCCATTTGAAGGCGGATTCGGGTTGCCCGCACATGCCGCATTCGTAGGACATTCCGGAGGAGGTGTTTGGTTTCCATTCGGCAAAGTGACAGAAGCGGAATTTGTAGGATCACTGCTTCCCGTGGGAAGAAGTGCTCTGGCTCTATAACAATAGGTTTTACCCGCTTCTACAGTGTGATCAATCACGATCACCGTTCCACCGACTCCCGGAAGAGCAGGAGCAGTTGCGATCTGAGTATACACGCTATCCGCACGACATTCTCCATCGGCACGATCAATTCCAAAACCGGTTTCGTTATCCGAGTTATCGGTAAATTGAACTGTGACTTCGGTCGGGCCCGTTACACGAGCCGTCAAATTTGTCGGAGGACCATTTCGGGTACAAGAGCTCGGCGAACCTGAACAATGCCAACCACTTTCCACCTGACAGGAATTACTACAACCATCACCGTTGTTTGTGTTGCTATCGTCGCAGCTTTCCCCTGAATCCTGACGACCATTTCCACAATTTGCATTCAATGCCGGGGTGGTCGCATCATCGGTGTTACTATAATCTGAATGACCCGTCGGATTGATTGCCCGGGCGCGATAACAATAGGTATGGTTAGGTTGAGCCGTGTCATCATTATAGGTCACGGTTGAACCGGTACCGGCTGCAGGTCCCACTGTGGCCAAGTGTCCAAAGACACTGGATGTAGAGCAAGCACCATCCGCACGGTCAATTTCAAAACCCGTTTCATTATCTGAATTATCTGTAAAAGTTACGCGCACATTAGTGGGACCTGTCGCATCCGCTTGCAAATGAGTAGGCGAAGGAATGGTACTTGTACGAGGATTTCCAACACAAGAACCATGACCATCGCAATGATCCATCGAGGTATCATCCCGTCCATCACTACACATGGTAGCAGTAGATGCAAAATGACAATTACTCATGTCACAGCAAGGGTTCGAGGCATCATCACAGTCTTCTCCTGCTTCTACTCTGCCATTTCCACAGTGCGCCATGGGACCGCTATGAGGCGTGCAAACACTTCTCATTCCGATTTCATGAGTACAATCATAACCTGGATCTACCGTACAATCGCCTCCGCAACCATTTCCTTCCACGCGATCTCCATCATCACAAGCTTCACCCGGATCTACTACGCCGTTACCGCACAAGGAAGCTTGAGGCATACAATGATCCGGATGGGTACTATCTCCTCCACTACAAGTGTAACCGGGTTCTACAGTACAGATAGCACTACAACCATCTCCTGGAGTAATGTTTCCATCATCGCAAGTTTCTCCTGCATCACGATGAGCATCACCACAATTGGGATTATTCGGATTCGGAATGTTTTTAAGCTGAATTGCAGCGGAAAATTCAGAAGTGTTTCCTGCAGCATCGCGAACAATTGCAGAGATTCTTTTATCCAGACCCAACAAAGAGCTGGTTACCAGAATACTAAATCTTCCATCGCGAGCAGGAATAATTCTTTGGGAAGTTAAAAGAAAATCTCCCTCACCGTAGCTTTGTCCGGAAAGTTTTTGCCCCTCATCATCGTTATCTCCGTCATCCACCAGATAAATTTCGATAAAATAATTTGCAGGGGCATTTCCACGAATCAAATAAGTGTCCCAATCATCACCGGTTCTCATTGGAATCGCCTGCATTGCGGTCGGCATTCCAATCATGTTGTTAGGACCTGGACCGGGTGCGGGAGGATAACTCACACCATTCGCTCCCAAGTCAATGGCCAATCCACTATTCAATGCAAAACGGTTATGACTGATCAAGTTTCCAGTGGAAGCACTCGCTTCCAACACAATGCCATCATGAGCATTATAACGAATCAGGTTTCCGTTTCGAATGTCATTTCCCCCGATAATGTTTTGGGTGGCTCCGGAAATTAAACGAATCCCTGAACCACCATTTCCCAAACGACGATTCACATCCAGTGAAGTGGTACCAATATAGTTTCCTTGAATCAGATTGTTATGACCTTTTAAAAGAATTCCATGAGAAGAATTGGAGGCAATGTTATTATTTAAAACAATATTGTTTCCACCGGGGACATAAACGCCCACATTGTTTGCTGCAGGATTTCCTGCACGATTGATCCCAATATTACTATCGGAAATCTGGTTATTATCACCATACAAACAAAGCCCAAAAGCTGCTCCCTTGACGGTGATATGATGCAAGGTAGTATTACTTGCATTCATATAAATCGCGCAAAGATCACTTCTACCTGTGGTAGCGGGTTCAGCAGGAATCGTTGCACTACGAGGCATCGCCGTCGCATCGATCACGATTTCCAGATCTCTTTGACCCGAAATTTCCAGAGAACCATTGCAAACTCTCGGCACAATAATAGGTTGTGTAATTGCGATAACTCTCTGATCCAATGAAATGTGGGAAAAACTGATAAGATCATTCCCAGCATTTCGACATGCCGTATCAATCGCATTTTGAAGAGAACCTGCGTCGCTATGTCCTGTCAGATTGTTATGAACCGAAAGATAACATCCCGTACTATCGCAAGTATCTTCCGTCGCAGGATAGGCAAACAGATTGTTAGATTGAAGACAAAGACTTAAAACGAGAGATGCCGTAAAAAGAAAAAAGGCAAACAGCTTATCCATTCTCATGGTTATTCCCCTTGTTGGAATTGCTGTATGCCCCCAAAACAATTATACAGGTGTTTTATCGACCTCTTTTTCTATAAGTTGCTTAAATTAATTTTAGGTATCCCACCAGGCAGCCATTTCCGGCGCCAAAAGGGAAAATATTCCATGAAAGGACATCAATCCTCTTTCTTCGCGACGCTCCCTCATTTCAGAAATGACGTGATTTTGAAAACGACGGGCGGAAGCTTCTTCTCCATAAACGAGAGAATGTACCCCTGTAAATACCAGATCTGCAATAAAGCCTGCCGCAAAGGCACGATTCATCCAGCGAAAAGAGCCTGATTCTACAATGGAAATACCTCGATTTCCGAAGAGGATGGGATAAACCGTCGGAGCAAAAAAGGCGGCAGAAGAAATATAATAACGTTCCTGCTCAGACATGCCAGGAAAGTCTCTCAAAAAACGATCTGTTAATCTGCTACAAGCCAAGCCTGCTCCCATACCCCAAGCCATACGTCCCGGAACCGTAAAAACACTTTTCACTCCCCGCCACAATATGGAACGCGCTCCACCTTGAAAGCCCAAACTACGCATGCTGGCCATTCTCACCGCATTCAAAGTATTGGAATTGTATTCATACATCATGCGAGAAGCCATCAAACCACCTGCACTACGTGTTTCCATCATGGCAAAGTCATAAGGAATTCCTCTCCAACGATTAATCAAAACACCCATTCCTGCATTTCCCACCTGATTCATTCCGTGAGAAGAAAGAGAGGTAAAAGCAAAGTGGAGAAAAGGATCTCTTTCCGGATCGATTCCCACCCCTTTCGCAAGACGATTAGTCACATACATGGTGGCAGCGCCCATCAATAAACCGGGTGCGTGAGTTTCCAGACGATTTCGAAAAC
>CAYPXN010000143.1:0-5427 GCA_964414715.1 uncultured Pseudomonadota bacterium
AGGGAATGTGGAAAAATACGGGAGAACAATTCCTCCCTTCAAAGAAACCCAAGAATACGTTCCTCATGTACTAGGTTATGCCTCCAACTTCAAGGCTTCAGGCCTTTTCATCGAATCCACCACAACCATGCGGGCTTAAGATTCTTTTCTGAATAACTTCTTCACCCACCAAATCGGTCCTACAATTAAATAGCGAGGATTTTTGTAAAAGGCCGGCTGATTTCCCTCAATAGCATGTCCCAAAAATTGCAAAACCCATCCCAAAACAAATAAAGCCAGCCCCCACTTCCAGTTGAAAAACAAGACCATCAAACTCAATACGATCATGGGAATTCCAATAGCGTGGGTCAAGCGATTCAAAGGATGCTGGTGAGATTCTCTGTAACTTGAAAGAAGTTTCTCCATCATAAACGAAGTCTCTTCAAACGCAGGCTATTTAAAACCACACTTACCGAAGAACCTGCCATTGCTACCGAAGCCCACATCGGATTCAAAGTAAGTCCCCACAAAGGTTGAAACAAGCCTGCAGCCAAAGGAATCAGCAAAATATTATAAATAAAAGAAAAGAAAAGATTTTGACGAATTGTACGATAAGTACTTTTTGCCAAAACGAGCATGGAAGGAATTAAAGAGACCGAACCTCTCAGCAAAGTTACTTCAGAGGCTTCGCGTGCGATATCGGTGCCACTCGCCAAGGCAATACCCACATCCGAGGCAGCCAAAGCCGGGGCATCATTCACACCATCTCCCACCATCGCCACAGAACCCACTTCCCTTTTAAACTCCTGAACAATTTTCTCTTTTTCCTGGGGAAGTACTTCAGAATAATAAGTTTCAATCCCCAAAGCTTCTGCCACTTTTTCGACAACCCTCTGACGATCTCCTGAAATTAATCCGATCTTATAAGATTGTTTTTGCAAAGAACGAAGCATGGGCAGGGTTTCTTCTCGAAGGGGATCATGGATGGCAAACAAAGCCAGCACCTGCTTGCTCGAGGCAAGATAAACCGGTGTTGCCCATTGTTCCTGAAGTTGTAAAGAACGTGCCTGGATAAAATCCGGAATTTGAATATGTTCCGACTGAATAAAACTTTCCTGACCTATCCAAAAAGCATCTTCTGCGAGAATGGCTTTCACCCCCATCCCTGGAAAAGATTCAAAATGATCCACGTTCAAAAAGGGAATTTTTTTGGATTGGGCGCTCTTCACAAAAGCCAAAGCCAAACGATGTTCAGAGGCCTGTTCAATACTGGCCGCAATTTGCAAAGCCTTTTCCTCATCGAGTGGAGAACCGGGTGGAATGACTACTTCATATATTTTAGGACTTCCCTCGGTAAGAGTGCCCGTTTTATCGAAAAGAAATCCTTTGAGGTGAATAATTTTTTCGAGACTTTCTCCCGAGCGGAATAAAATTCCCTGTGTAGCGCCCCTACCCATTCCTGTAATCAAAGCGGTGGGCGTCGCCAAACCCAGGGCACAAGGACAAGCCACTATCAATACCGCCACAAAATGGATTAAACCCTGAGAAAGTGCGGCTTCCCTGGATAAAAAATACCAAAGTAAAAAACTCAACAAGGCAATTCCCAGAACCATGGGGACAAAAACAGCACTTACCTGATCGGCAAGCTTTGCAATGGGCGCCTTGGAACGCATGGCGTTTCGGACCAGTTGGGCAATTTGAGAAAGGGCGGTTTCCTCCCCTGTTTTCAACACCTCAATTTCCAGATAGCCGGTTTGATTCATGCTTCCGGCATAAACCAGAGATTCTTTTTGTTTTTCCACGGGCAGAGATTCTCCGCTCATAAAAGATTCATCCACGCCACTGGATCCGCGAACAACTTTTCCATCAATAGGAATACGCTGACCAGGCTTCACGGCAATATGATCTCCCGGACGCAAATCCCAACTATTCACTTCCACTTCCCTTCCCTTCCTGAGCAGCACCGCTTTTGTAGATTGAAGGGAAGCCAATTTCATCAAGGCTTCACTGGTTTGCCCTTTGGCACGGGCCTCCAAATAAAATCCCAGATAAATAAAAGAGATAATAGAAGCCTGGGTTTCAAAATAAACATGAGCATGTGCGGAAGATCCGAGAATTTGCGGCACAAAAACTGCCAGCGAGCTGTAAACATAAGCGGTAAGAGTTCCCAAGCCAATCAGGGTATCCATATCTGCCTGAAAATGGAGGACCCAACGACCTAATGCCTTGATAAAACGAAAACCGATCCAAAATTGAAGCAAGGTCGATAAGGCAAATTGAATATAATTTCTAAGAGTAAGAGATAACTTGAGTGCCCAAGGAAACAAGTCGGGCATTCCCAAAACAACAATGATTGTCGTTGCAAAAACAGCATAGGAAAGTTTTTGATAAAGTTGTTTCTGTTCTTTACCTCTCTCCTTTTTTTCGGTTTCAATCCAGTCTTCCTGCTCAGACAAGACTTCCGCCTGATAACCCAGTTTCTGAATTTGTTGAATGATCTGGGCAGTACTTACCTGTTCAGGTTTTGCCAACACAGTGGCTTCTTGAGTGGCAAAATTTACTCCCGCTTCTTGCACCCCTTTCATGTTTTTCAGACTGTTTTCAATTTTTGAGGCGCAAGACGCACAATGCATCCCTGAAATACGAAATGCCTGGATATCTTCGGACGGAGTATGGCTATGCACTTTTTATTCTCCCGAGTTCGAGTGATTTTGTTCGGCAATAACATCTGCCACTCTTCTTCCCGCCATCGCTACAATCCCGCACAATAAAGGCAGCCAATAAGGAATGCCCAGGAAATCAGGATCTGTAAAATGATACAAATCAGAACTGATCAAAAATATCTGCAAGGTAGGGCCCACAGTTGCACCCAAAAGAAAAAACAACCAATCCCACTTTGCATGAAAAAATCCCAAGCGAAACAAGACATACAAGGTCAAAACAAAAACCATGAGATAAGGATATTCCTTTGTAAAAATTGGCCCTAAAAAAGCCACCAAAATTCCGGCGAACTCAAGCAACAAGGTCCAGGGACTAAAAGCAAAAGTGGCAGTGAGGACCCTTTCCAAGGGAGGAAAGGTCAAAGTCATGAGTATAAATACAAAGGCATAAGAAGCGGGAGCCCACCAGGCAAGTTCAAAAAAATCGGGGTGGTGATATTCGCAAATCTGGAAATGAACCTGTAACCAGGTCAGAGGAGTAATGACCAAAAGCCCCACCAAAGCTGAATAAAATATTTTTTTCAGCATAAGTTCACACGTTTTCCGGATTTACTCCATGTTCTTCAAAATATTTCTTCAGCTTTTCCTTAATCCGCTCCTCGATTTGCCTTACTCTTTCACGGGTAATTCCATATTCATCCGCAATGGTTTGAAGGGTTTCAGGAACTTCTGAAAGTAGGCGGGTTTTTAAAATTTTTATTTCACGACTATTCAGACTTTTGGAAAAACCTTCCAGATGTTCCATCAGTACATCTTTCAACTCATGTTGGGCAATTTCCTCATCCGCGGAAGGAGAAGGGTCTTTCAAAAAATCGATATGATGGGCACTCCCTTCTTCTCCCACGGGCACATCCATGGAAAGTTCCCCTTGCGCAAGACGCTGAGACATCTCCGCCACTTCTTCCTCTTTCACATCCAGTTTTTTCGCTATGAGTTTGTTTTCGGGAGTAAAACCCATCAACTCCATCTTTTCCTTCTCTTTCATAAGATTATAAAAGAGTTTTCTCTGAGCTTGGGTGGTACCAATCTTAATCAGTCTAAAGTTATCAAGAATATATTTGAGTATATAAGAACGAATCCACCAACTTGCATAATAACCGAGACGAGCGCCCTTGCTGGGATCAAAATTTTTCACCGCACGCAGCAGCCCCACATTTCCTTCCTGAATCAGGTCCAAAACATTGTAATAAGCATTGCGATATTCCATCGCAATTTTCACAACGAGTCTCAAATGACTGGTCACCAATTTTTTTGCTGCCTCCACATCATGATCTTTAATGACCTTATCCACCAAATCCTTTTCTTCCTGATCGGTCAAAAGAGGATATTGAGAAACTTTTTGCATATAGCGGGCAAGCGGATCTGAAGTCGAAATTTCCTGCGGTCCCGCGGTTCTTAATGATTTAGTTGTCCCTTTTTCTTCATTATCCATGAAAATCACTCTTTTGCTGGACCTATCATGATTCTCCGGGAATGGGAATCGATGCTTTCAATCCGGATTTTAATCGCATCCTTGGGCCAATAATGAGCTGCTTTGTCTGCCCATTCTACTGCGAGAATCTTATGGGTATCGAGATATTCCTCAATTCCCAACTCTTCAAGCTGTTGAGGATGATCAATTCGGTAAAGATCAATATGGACTAAATTAATTTTCGCGGGATATTCATTAATGATTGTAAAAGTGGGAGAATGAACCATCACTGCTTCGGGAACATTCAATCCTTTCACCATCCCTTGAACAAAAGTGGTCTTCCCGGCAGCCAGATTACCTTCCAGTAAAAGAATAGTTCCGGGTTTCAATTCTCTGGCAAAATTCTCTGCGAAATGCCGAGTTTCTTCTTCTGAATGTGTCAGCCATTCACCCTTTTTCATGAAAAAATCCTCTGTTCTACAAGTTCTTTCAATACTTCTGGAACCTTTTCCGCGATATCCCATGCCAACATTCCAGCCTCACCTCTGTGACTTGCCACCAAATCTCCGGCTCGACCATGAATCCAAATTCCTGCCAAAACTGCTTTCTCAAAAGGAATCCCTTGGGCAATCAAACCCGCCAAGACACCCGTCAATACGTCGCCGGTTCCCGCAGTTGCCATGCCTGGATTTCCGGTAGAATTGATATAAATTTCTCCCTGAGGATTGGCGACCAAACTTCGATAACCTTTTAAAATAATATGAACCTTATATTTTTTCGCAAAAGCCTGGATAATTTTTATTTTATGTAAAACAAGTTCCTTTTTGGGCACTTGGCACAAACGTTCCATTTCTCCCAGATGAGGAGTTAAAACCACAGGAAACTTACTTTTCAACAAATACTGTTTTTGACCCGCAAGATTGTTTAAAGCATCCGCATCCAAAACCAAAGGGACTGTAGTTTTTTCAAGAACTTAACGCATAATCTTTTGAAGAGCAGGTGAAGTTCCCATACCTGGCCCACAGGCCATGACTTGTTTGTTTTTGAGTTTTTTTACAACACTGTCCCCAGCTGCTAAGGAAAAATAATCTCCTTCTGAAGGAAGAGGCTCAAACATAATTTCGGCGAACCGCGGATTTATTTTTTCGTAGGCAGATGCAGGAAGTGCCAAGGTGGAAAGACCTGCTCCCGCCCTGAGTGAGGCTCTTGCGGTCATCAGAGCTGCCCCAATTTTATTACGTGACCCTGCCAATGTGAGCACATGTCCGTAACGATGCTTGTAGGTTTCTTTTTTTCGAGCCTGAAAATACTTTTCAA
>CAYPXN010000144.1:0-32225 GCA_964414715.1 uncultured Pseudomonadota bacterium
CCTGCCAAGAGAATCAAAAAAAAGAGGAGTATCCATCTTTTCATGAAATTTATTCTTTAGACTTTGCTTTTTTCTTTGGGGCAGCTTTCTTTTCTTTTGCTGGCTTTTCAGCCACTTTCTTAGCTGCCTTCTTTTTGGGTGCTGCAGATTTCGTTTTCTTGGCTTCTTCCCCGCCTGAAATAGCTTTGGGGGCAAAACCAAGATATTCTACAATGGCCATGGGAGCCCCGTCTCCATGCCTGAAACCCAATTTAATAACACGAGTGTAACCACCTGCACGATCTTTGAAACGAGTTGCAAGTTCTGTAAAAAGCTTAGAAACAGCACTCTTTTTTCTCACGGTAGCCAATGCTCTTCGACGAGAATGCAAAGTGCCCTGTTTTCCCAAGGTGACCATTTGATCTGCCAAGCTTTTCAGTTGTTTGGCTTTTGCCAAGGTGGTTTCAACACGTTCATATTCAATGAGAGAAGTTACCATGTTGCGCATCATCGCAATACGGTGTGCGGTGTTTCTACCCAGTCTAACTTTTTTATTGAGGTGTCTCATATTTATTCCCGTTCAATCCCAAGACTAAACTTCTTCTTTCTTGTTTTCATCTTCATTGGGCAACTGCCAACCTTCGATTTTCATACCGAGACCGAGTCCCATTTCAGATAAAATTTCTTTAATTTCGTTGAGTGATTTGCGACCAAAATTTTTGGTTTTCAGCATTTCACCTTCACTTTTTTGAACCAATTCACCAATGTACTTGATATTTGCATTTTGCAAACAGTTTGCAGAACGCACAGACAATTCAAGCTCATCCACTCTTTTGTTGAGATTTTCATTCATCTTAGGTTCTTCGATGATCATTTCTTCCAAAGGTTCATCTTCTTCTTCAAAATTGATAAAGAGCGAGATTTGATCCTTCAAAATTTTTGCCGAATAAGCCACTGCATCTTCGGGTAACACAGAACCGTCAGTCCAAACTTCCAAGGTCAAGCGATCATAGTCAGTCGCTTGTCCTACACGAGCATTGGTCACGGTGTAGTTAACTTTTTTAATAGGGGTAAAAATTGCATCGATGGGAATAGTTCCAATAGAGTCGCGTTCACTCTTGTTCTTTTCTGCAAGAGAAAAACCTTTACCCAGCTTTACAGTGAGTTCAATTTTCAAGGTAGAATCCGCAGATAATGTCGCAATATGAAGATCAGGATTCAACACTTCCACATTGGGAGTGGTGATAATATCTGCAGCAGTCACTTGTTTGGGACCTGTCGCTTCAATTCTGACGATATCATGATCTACACCTGACAACTGCAAACGTAGTTGTTTGAGGTTCAAAATAATATCGGTCACATCTTCTTTAACACCAGGAATCGTTGAAAACTCATGTAAAACACCTTCAATCTTTACACTAATAACAGCTGCACCTTGAATGGACGAAAGAAGAACACGTCGCAAGGCATTTCCTAAGGTAATACCGAATCCTCTTTCCAAAGGTCTGGCAATGAATTTACCATATTGAGAAGTTTTACTTTCTTTTTCAATTTCCAAATTTTTGGGTTTAATTAAACTTCTCCAGTTTTTTGCCACTAATGTTTGCATTTCTTTCCTCCAAATGAGTTTTTTCAATTACTCAAAATAGGGTATAAAATTAGAATTCACTTTTACTTAGAATATAGTTCTACGATCAGCTGCTCATTAATCGGCATGGTAAGATCTGTGCGCTGAGGAAGATTTTTAATAACACCTTTGAATGCAGCCTTGTCTAATTCAAGCCATGCAGGCACACCACGTCTATCTACAGCTTCTACAGCTTGAGCAATTCTCGCAATACTACGACTTTTTTCTCTCACTTCAATGGCGTCTCCAGGCTTACAAACATAAGAAGGGATATTCACCTTCTTGCCATTCACCAAAAAATGACCATGACGAACCAATTGGCGGGCTTCCGAGCGAGAGTTTGCAAAACCTAAACGATACACCATGTTATCCAAGCGAGATTCAAGTCCGAACAAAAGGTTTTCACCTGTAACACCTTTAGTACGATCTGCCTTTTGAAAACTGAGACGGAATTGTTTTTCAAGCAAACCATACAATCTTTTTACTTTTTGTTTTTCACGAAGCTGAGTGCCATACTCAGAAGATTTACTGCGGGCTTGTCCATGTTGACCAGGAGCATAAGCACGGCGTTCAATCGCACACTTTTCAGTATAACAACGATCACCCTTCAAGAAGAGCTTCAAACCTTCTCGTCTGCACAACTTGCAAACACTGTCATTATATCTAGCCATTACACTCTTCTCCTCTTAGGGGGACGACAACCATTATGAGGAATGGGAGTAACATCCCGAATTAACGTTACGCGAATACCTGCCTGGGCAATAGCACGAAGAGCAGATTCACGACCTGCTCCTGGACCATTCACCAACACAGTCACACTTCTCAAACCATGTTCTAATGCTTTTCTGGCAGCATCTTCTGCTGCGAGCTGAGCTGCAAAGGGAGTACTTTTGCGGGATCCCTTAAAACCTTTTGCCCCTGCAGAAGAGGAAGCAATGGTATTTCCAGAAACATCGGTAATGGTCACAATAGTATTATTGAAACTAGAGAGGATATGCACCACTCCGATAGGCACCTGTTTTCTGCCTTTTTTCTTTTTTACTTTTACCGCATCCTTTTTTTCTTCAGGGGCGGCACTGACTTCTACTGGTTGTTTGGATCCCATACTACTTATTACTCCTTATAAATTATTTACCTGAAGGCGCCTTTTTCTTTCCTGCAACAGTTTTACGAGGTCCTTTTCGGGTTCTACAATTGGTACGCGTCCTTTGACCTCGCACGGGCAAACCCTTACGATGTCTGGTTCCGCGATAGGCTCCCAAATCTTGTAAACGCTTAATACTCAAACCCACATCACGGCGAAGATCACCTTCGACCTTGAAATGAGAATCAATGTATTCACGAATATTGGCAAGATCCGCATCGGTTAACTTTTCAGCACGCAAATTTGGATCAATCTTGGTGGATGCCAAAATTTCTTTTGCACGAGTTTTGCCTACTCCATAAATATAGGTAAGGGCAACTTCGACTCTTTTTTTGTTGGGTACGTCAACACCTGCTATACGTGGCATAATCTAGAACCTTCTTTATCCTTGTTTCTGTTTGTGTCGGGGGTTTTCGCAAATCACACGAAGCACGCCTCGACGACGAAGTACTTTACATTTAGGACATATTTTTTTTACTGAACTTCTTACTTTCATTTTTTTTAGTGATCAGTTCCCAGTTGGCAGTTTTCAGTTTTTTTACTGACTACTGACTACCGACTACTGACTACTTCCTCATTTAGACCTGTATGTAATTCTCCCTCTTGTTAAATCGTAGGGAGACAATTCAATTTTCACTCTATCTCCAGGCAAAATTTTGATAAAATGCATCCTCATTTTACCTGAAATGTGAGCCAAAATTTTGTGGCCATTATCTAACTCTACCCTAAACATCGCATTAGGGAGGGGTTCTACCACAACACCTTCGACTTCAATACAATCTTCCTTAGCCAAACTCACCTCTGAAGGCACTCAATTGCCTTTATAAAACTGTCAATATTTCTGGTTTCGAATCCGTAATTACAATCGTATGTTCAAAATGAACGGACAACTTTTTATCCTTTGTAATTACCGTCCAACCATCTGCCAACAACTGTACTTCTTTCACTCCCTCATTCACCATCGGTTCAATCGCAAAAACCATCCCGGGTTTTAATCGAAAACCTGTATTTGGTTCTCCGTAATTCGGAACTTGGGGCTCTTCGTGAAGCTTGGTACCTACCCCATGTCCCACATAATCTCTTACAATCGAAAAACCGTAACTCTCCGCATGTTTTTGTATCGCTGCACCAATATCGTAGAGCCTTTTATCTGGGGTCATCTGTTCAATTCCCTTCATCAAGCTCTCTTCCCCAACCTTTAAAAGCTCACCCGCTTTAGGATTTACTTTACCTACAGGAAAAGTAAATGCAGCATCTCCATAATAACCTTCTACAATCGCTCCACAATCTACACCGATAATATCTCCCTCTTTAAGTACTCGCTTCGTAGAGGGAATTCCATGAACCACTTCCTCATTAATGGAAGTACAAAGAGTATGTTTAAAACCTAAATACCCTTTAAAGGCAGGGGTTGCACCTTCTTCACGGATCCACTTTTCTGCCAGTTGATCCAGCTCCAATGTATTAACACCGGGCTTGATGTAATCCTTAACTTTTGAAAGAACTTTGGCGACTACTCGCCCTGCTTTTCTAATTTTATCAATCTCTTCACGAGATTTGATAATAACCATTTAAGCTACCTTTTTAAGCACATTCACAATCGATGCAAAAACATCTTCAACAGCTTCGTCTCCCTTGACTGTTTTCAGAACCTTTTCCTGAGTATAAAACTCAACTAAGGGAGCCGTTTGCTTGTTATAAACACTCAATCTTTCTCGAATGGTGGCTTCTTTATCGTCTTCTCGTTGGAAAAGTTTCCCACCACACTTATCGCAAATACCTGCTATTTTTGGCGCCGCAAACTCAAGATGGTAGCCTTGTTGACACTTTTCACATTGTCGGCGACCTGTCAGCCGTTTGATCAGGCTTTCTTCGTCCACTGTAATATTCACAACACAATCAATCTTTTCGTTTTTCCTGGCCAAATTTTCTTTCAATGCCTGAGCTTGCCCCACAGTTCTAGGAAAACCATCGAGTATATAACCATTCTTACAATCAGCTTGCGTTAATCGCTCTGCAATCAAACCTATCACCACTTCATCGGGCACTAACTTACCCGCATTCATGTACTTTTCTGCTTCAAGCCCTAAAGGTGTACGTTCTGCTCGTGCTGCTCGAAGCATATCCCCTGTCGAAATCTTCGGAATTCCAAAGAGCTCTTGCACCTTATTGGCCTGAGTTCCCTTGCCTGCCCCAGGTGCACCAAGAAACACCAAATTCACTAGCGTTTCCTCCCCTTAAACTTTCCTGCTTTCTGTCCCAAGAAACCATCGTAGTGCCGTGTTAACAAATAAGACTCAATTTGTGCGACGGTATCCATTGCAACACCCACTACGATCAATAAAGAGGTTCCTCCAAAAACTGTCGCCAAGGTATTAGGAACCTGAAAGCGTGTAATCAAAATTTCAGGAAGGATACAAATGACTGAAATATAAATTGCTCCCCCCAAGGTAATACGAGTCAAAATCCTATCAATATAATCTGAAGTAGACTTACCCGGACGAATTCCCGGAATAAAACCACCGTATTTTCGAATATTTTCTGCCACATCTACCGGATTAAAACTCACCGCTGTATAGAAGTAACAAAAGAAAATAATCAAAGATACGTACAAGAAGGTGTGCAACCAACCTGTTGTCAGAGAAGAAGCCAAAGCCTGAATCTTATGATTATGAACAAATTGTGCTATGGTTGCAGGAAATAAAATAATTGAAGACGCAAAAATCGGTGGAATAACTCCTGCAGCATTGATCTTGAGAGGCAAGTGGCTAGACTGACCTCCATACAATTTTCTCCCCACCACTCTCTTCGCATACTGAATGGGAATTCTTCTTTGGCCTCTTTCACAGAAAATAATAATTCCAATCACTAAAGCCACAAAAGCCAAGAGAATGATAAAACCAATAAAGTCACCGAACTGTTGTTTAGTGTTCCAGGCATCTCGGAAGGCTCCAGGGATACGGGTGACAATACCAGCGAAAATGATGAGAGAAATTCCATTTCCCACGCCTCTTTCCGAAATTTGCTCACCCAACCACATAATGAAACTTGTACCGGCGGCCAAAGTAAAAATGGTGGTCAAATAAAACCCCCATCCACCTACACCGGCTAAAAGAACTCCCTGTTGTTCTAAGCCATAACTGATTCCAAAACCTTGAACCATGGCTAGAACAATGGTTCCATAACGGGTATATTGAGTAATCTTCTTACGACCTGCTTCACCTTCCTTCGAAAGTTTTTCAATGGAAGGAACCACTACCGTCAAAAGTTGTAAAATAATCGAAGCACTGATGTAAGGCATGATCCCCAAAGCAAACACGGAGAACTGCTCAAGAGCACCACCCGAAAACAAGTTAAAAATTTCAAAGACCGTTCCCTTAGAAATAACACGCTTTAAAGCATCTGTGTTAATTCCAGGTGTTGGAACAAAAACTCCCAAGCGATAAATCGCAAGCATCAAAGCGGTAAATGTGAGCCTTTTTCTTAGCTCGGGAATTCTGGCAATATTTCCAATACTATTAGACACTCAAGCCACCACGTTTCACATGAACTGCATTAGTAAAATAATACGTTTAAGATGCTGCCTTTTCAGAAACCTTTTCAATTTTTTCTACTTTTCCACCTGCTTTTTCAATCTTCTCGACTGCGGATTTTGAAAAAGAATGTGCCTTCACTGTCAAAGCAACACTCAAATCTCCATCTCCCAAAACTTTAATCTGTTCTTTTGCACGATTGATCAAACCATTGTCACACAAGGCTTGAGGATCTACCAAAGCACCTGACTTGAAGCGTGCAAGATCTCCCACATTGATCACTGAAAACTCTTTATGGAAAATATTTGTAAAACCTCTTTTGGGAACTCTTCGATAGAGAGGCATTTGCCCCCCCTCAAAGCCCAACTTGTGGTATCCACCGGAACGGGCACGCTGACCTTTATGTCCCTTTGTTGAAGTTCCCCCGTGACCACTTGCATCGCCACGACCCAATCGTTTCTTTCTTTTGTTTGCGCCGCGGGGGCTTTCGAGTTGTGATAAATACTTACTCATTTTTTAGCATTTTTTATGCTAGTTCACTTTGCTTTTTTAGATTCTGCTTTTGCTTTGCTGGATTTGGCGGCAGAAGCTTTCACAGGAGCTTTCGCTTCTACGGAGTCTGCGTTTTTCTTGGGTGCTTTCTTTTTAGGTGCTTCTGTTTTGGGTTTTACCAAACCCAGTTCATATTGCACAGGAGCATTTGCCCAAGGATTTGTTTCTGGAGCTTTTTCTACAATTTGAACCAAATGGCTCACAGAATTTACCATTCCACGAATTGCCGGGGTGTCTTTCAATATTTTTACTTGATGACGTCTTTTCAAACCCAAACCTAAAACAGTTTGTTTTTGTCTTTCCGTCGTAGCGATCACACCGGTTTTTAAAATTATTTGAATAGATGCCATAAAAAATCTCTTTTGTTAACTCACTCTTTTCATTGCAATATAATCTTCTGAAGATTTCATCACACCTAAACCCTGAAGCGTGGCTTTTACCACATTGTGAGGATTATCGGTACCAATACACTTTGTAAGAATGTCATGAATCCCTGCAGCTTCCACCACAGCTCTCACAGCACCTCCTGCAATAACCCCAGTTCCCGGAGAGGCAGGCTTCAACAAAACTTTCGCAGCTCCAAAACGCCCCATCACTTCATGATGAACGGTGCTTCCTTTTAAGGGAATTCTTACCAAACGTCGTCGAGCTTGATCGGTCGCTTTTCGGATAGCTTCAGGAACTTCTTTTGCTTTTCCGATTCCTACACCCACATGGCCATGACCATCACCCACAACCACCAAAGCACTGAAACTAAATCGACGTCCACCTTTCACAACTTTGGCAACACGATTGATGTTGATCACACGCTCATTCAATTCAAGTTCTGCAGCATTAATTTTTTGTTTCATAATTTACTCGTTTGTCAGAATTCTCTAGAAGTTAAGTCCTTTTTCTCGCAAGGTTTCTGCAAGAGTCTGGATTTTTCCGTGGTACTTATAACCACTACGATCAAAAATAATCTTTTTGATTCCTTGTTTGATAGCCTTTTCACCCAATACTTCGGCCACGCGTTTGGCACCGTCTTTATTCGACTTTGCACCTTTCAATTCTTTTTCAAGAGTAGAAGCGGAGCACAAAGTTTTACCATTCAAGTCATCTACCAACTGGGCATGAATATGTTTTAAACTTCTAAAAACACTCAAACGAGGACGTTCAGGCGTACCTGAAATTTTCAGACGTACTCGATTGTGTCTACGAACTCTTCCTGCTTCTTTACTTAATGCCATAAATTACTTCCCTTTTCCTGCGCCAGAACCTGTTGCAGATTTACCGGCCTTACGACGAATCGTTTCTTCAGTATATTTCACACCTTTACCTTTATAAGGTTCAGGTTTCTTTGCATCTCGGATTTCTGCAGCAACTTGACCCACCAATTGCTTATCTGCGCCTATAAGGTTGATGTGAGTTTGTTTATCTACCGTAACTTTAATTCCTGCGGGAATCGGATATACCACAGGATGAGAATAACCTAAAGTCATGTGGAGATTATTCCCTTTTACTTCAGCGCGATAACCAACACCGTTAATATCCAACTCTCTTTTGAATCCTTCTGAAACGCCTTTTACCATGTTGGAAATCAAGGCTCTCACAAGACCGTGATTGGCTTTTGCTGCACGTTCGTCATTCAGACGATTCACATTAATATTTGTTCCTTCTACCAAAACGGTTACACCCTGAGGTAAATTCAAGAAAAGCTTCCCTTGAGGTCCTTCCACATGCACCTGACCGTTTTGAATCTGAGCTTTTACTTTTTCTGGAATCAAAATTGTTTTTTTACCTGTTCTAGACATAATTTATCACCATACACTGCAAAGAACTTCACCGCCCAACTTCTGTTCTTTTGCTTTTTTATCGGACATTAATCCTTTTGAAGTAGAGAGCACCAAAATACCCAAACCGCTCAATACAGGTTTAATTTCTCTGTAACCTAAATAAATTCTACGACCTGGTTTAGATACACGATCAAGAGTACTAATGACGGGGTCGCGATTAGGGTTGTAACGAAGTGTTACCAGAATTTTACTATTAGGTCCTTGTGAAACAAGATTCACAGTACGAACATAACCTTCTTCTTCTAAAATCTTTAAAACTCCTAACTTGATTTTAGAAAAAGGCACTTCCACCACTTCCTTACGGGCATGGATTCCGTTGCGAATTCTTGTTAACATGTCTGAAATGGGATCTGTCATCATAAGTCTTTTCTCACAATCTTACTTAAACTAAAACTACCAACTCGCTTTCATGACTCCGGGAATCTCTCCCCGTCTAGCCAAGTTTCTAAAACACAAACGACACATTTTAAACTTTCTAATAAAAGCTCTCGGACGACCACACAAGGGACATCGATTATAAGCTCTTGCAGAAAACTTAGGTTTTCTCTTAGATTTTGCGATCAAGGATAACTTTGCCATATTTAATCAGCCTCTTGCATTCTCAAGGGAATGCTTTAATTCCTAAAGGGTATACCAATAAACTTTAACAATGCTCTTGCTTCATCATCGTTCGGCGCAGAAGTACAAATTGTAATATTCATTCCACGAATCTTATCCACTTTATCATAGTTGATTTCCGGAAAAATAATCTGCTCTGTAACACCAAAAGTATAATTTCCTCGTCCATCAAAAGACTTTGCAGAAATTCCTTTAAAGTCCCTTACTCTGGGAAATGCAATATTGATAAGACGGGTTAAAAACTCATACATTTTCTTTTTTCTTAAAGTAACAGAAGCCGCAATAGGTTGACCTTCTCTGAGCTTGAAGTTCGCAATCGATTTACGAGCTTTGCGAATCACAGGTTTTTGTCCGGTAATCACTGTCAACTCATTTGCTGCCGCATCCAGAGCTTTGACATTCTGAACAGCTTCAGAAATGGATGTGTTCAATACCACTTTTGTGATCTTCGGAACCTGCATGATATTTTTGTAGCCAAATTCTTTCATCAGCTGGGGGATCACTTCTTTTTTGTATGCTTCTTCTAAAATTGATTTTGACATAAACTTTACCATCTAAACGGTGCGCATCTTACGCAGCCTTATCAATTGATTCTCCGCATTTTTTACAAACTCTTTGTTTTTTTCCTGCCTTTTCTTTCTGAATGATTCGTGCAGGCTTATTACACTTTTGACAGAGTAACATCACGTTCGAGGCATGAATGCCCAATTCCTTTTCAACAATTCCGCCTTGAGGATTTGTTTGAGTAGGCTTTTGATGGCGCTTTACTCGGTTCAACTTTTCAATCACCACTCGAGACGATTTTGTAAGAACTTTTAAAACTTTACCGCTCTTGCCTTTTTCTTTTCCAGCAATCACAGTGACCATGTCATTTTTCTTAATATTACTGTTCATTAGAGTACCTCGGGCGCCAAAGAAATAATCTTCATGAATTTTCTTGCGCGAAGTTCACGGGCCACTGGTCCGAAAATACGGGTACCAATGGGCTCACCGTTTGGATCAATCAAAACAATCGAATTCTCATCAAAACGGATATAAGAACCATCCGGACGACGAATCTCCTTGCGGGTTCTCACGATTACACCCTTTTTCACTTCGCCTTTTTTCACTTTTCCTTCAGGGATAGCTTCTTTTACGGAAACCACAATAATATCCCCAATACTGGCGTAGCGTCTTTTCGATCCACCCAACACCTTGATACACATGAGCTTCTTGGCACCGGTGTTGTCTGCGGAATTTAATACTGAATTTAACTGAATCATATCTACCTACTCGTTTTTAAAATAAAGAAATCCCTTACCAAATCACACAAGATACGTTCTCAATAACGTCTTGCACTTATTAGGCTACCGCTTTGTTCAAAACCTTACGAACTGCCCATCTCTTTGTTTTTGAAATAGGTCTGGATTCTACAATTTCTACACGGTCACCCAGATGAGAAACATTCTTCTCATCATGCACATGAAACTTTGTGTTTCTTTTATAATACTTTTTAAACACAGGATGACAAACCAGACGAGCCACATTCACCACACGGGTTTTACTCATCTTATCAGACACCACTGTACCTACTTGAGTTTTTTTATGTCGTCGCTCACTCATCTCACTTATCCTTCTTGTTTTTCAGGTTCAATATCGTCATCGTACGTGCAATATCTCTTCGTAATTCTTTGAGACGATGAGACTTTTCAAGCTGCCCCACGGACTTTTGCAAGTTTAGTTTAAACAACTCTTCTCTCAATTCCTTTTCATGAATCTTGAGATCAGCAGGACTTTTAGTTTTTAATTCTTCAGGCGTCACGGTATCCCTCACGTGTTACAAACTTTGTTTTTAAAGGTAATTTATGAGCAGCCAAAGTTAAAGCTTCCTTCGCTTCTGCTGCACTCACACCTTCCATTTCATACAAAATTCTACCGGGTTTAATAACTGCTACCCATTCTTCAGGATTTCCCTTTCCTTTACCCATGCGGGTTTCGGCAGGTTTTTTAGTAACAGGTTTATCCGGAAAAATTCGAATCCATACTTTACCGCCTCGCTTTACAAAGCGGGTTACAGCAATACGAGCTGCTTCAATTTGTCTTGCGGTAATACGTCCACATTCCACAGATTGAAGAGCAAAATCACCAAAGTTGAGATTGCAACCACGATAGGCTTTACCTCTCATTCGACCTTTTTGCTGTTTTCGATATTTAACCTTTGCAGGCATCAACATAATAAGTTTCCTTCAATTCTAAATTAAGCCACTGCTTTGTTTGCGAGAATTTCACCTTTAAAAATCCAAACCTTCACACCTATTTGACCATAAGTTGTACGAGCTTCTGTAAATCCAAAATCAATATCTGCGCGCAAGGTATGAAGAGGAACACGACCTTCTCTGTACCATTCAGTGCGCGCAATTTCTGCTCCACCCAAACGACCTGCGACTTGAATCTTAATTCCCAAGGCACCCATCTTCAAACAAGACTGAACTGCCTTTTTCATGGCACGACGAAATGCGACTCGTCTTTCCAACTGCATCGCCACATTTTCAGCCACCAACTGAGCATCAATTTCTGCTTTACGCACTTCTTGGATATCCAAAAACACTTCATTTTTGGTCAATTTTTGAAGTTCTAATCTCAAAGCATCAATCCCTGCACCTTTTTTACCAATTACCAACCCAGGTCTTGCAGTATGAATGATAATCTTTACTTTGTTTGCGGCTCTTTCAATATCCACACGCGCAACACCCGTACTATATAATCTTTCTTTCACAATTTTGCGAAATTTTACATCCTCATGCACAAGATCTGCATAATTCTTTTGGTTATACCACTTGGAATACCAAGGTTTTGTAATACCTACTCTAAATCCATATGGATGAACTTTTTGTCCCATCTTATTTCTCCACCAAAGTTACAGTAACGTGACTCGTCTTTTTCAATATTGGAGTCGCCATTCCGCGAGCTCGAGGTAACCATCTCTTTAAAGAAGGGCCTTGATCTACCGTCAAACGATGCACCACAAGATTGTCTACATCAATACCCCCTTTTACATTCGCATTTGCAACCGCAGATTGAATCAACTTCAAAAGATCAATCGAACAACCTCTTTTGGTAAAACGGAGGATATCCAAAGCCTCTTGAACTTTCTTCCCTCGGACAAGATCACAAACCAAACGAACTTTTCGGGGAGCAACTCTTAAATAACTAATTTTTGCTTTCACTTCTGATGCCATAATTCATTCACCTTATTTTGCTGCAGGAGCACTAGATTCCGTTTTCACCTTACGATCTCCTGAATGCATACTAAAAGTTCGCGTAGGAGAAAATTCACCCAACTTATGTCCCACCATATTTTCGGTAACAAACACCGGAATAAATTTTTTCCCATTATGAACTGCGAAAGTATAACCTACAAAGTCTGGAACAATTGTTGAACGTCTTGACCAAGTCTTAATTACTTTCTTACTGTTAGATTCTCTCATCTGATTTACTTTTTTCACCAGATGATCATCCACAAAGGGACCTTTTTTAAGTGATCGCGCCATAAAGTTCTCTCTTAGAGCTTCGCTCTTCTATCCTTTACAATAAACTTGTTTGTTCTCTTGTTTTGACGAGTCTTATAACCTTTTGCAGGTTGACCCCAGGGACTTTGCGGATGATTTCCCCCTTTACTTTTTCCTTCACCACCCCCATGAGGGTGGTCAACGGGGTTCATTGCAATACCGCGTACTGTAGGCCTTACACCCAACCAACGGGTACGCCCTGCCTTACCAATCGACACGTTTTCATGATCCGCATTTCCAATTTCACCCACAGTTGCTTTACACTCGATCAGTACCTTTCTCACTTCGCCCGAAGGTAATTTCAAAAGTGCATACGCACCCTCTTTCGCCATCAGTTGTGCAAAAACACCTGCACTACGAGCAATTTGTCCACCTCTTCCGGGCTTTAACTCAATATTACAAATATTTGTTCCAACAGGAATGTTCTTCAAACTCAAGGTGTTTCCAGGAAGGATTTCTGCTTGTTCTGACGTAACGACCGTAGAACCCACTTTCAAGTTCTTAGGTGCAAGAATGTAACTTTTTTCTCCATCCACATAGTGCAACAGAGCAATACGAGAAGAACGATTAGGATCATACTCAATGGCTGCAACCTTTGCAGGAACTCCTAATTTCTTACGCTTAAAATCAATCAAGCGATATTTCTTCTTATGACCCCCCCCAATATGACGAGTGGTAATATGCCCCATATTGTTTCGACCACCGCTACGGGAAATCGAAGACAATAAAGACTTTTCAGGCTTCTTTTTAGAAACACCTTCAAAATCGGAGACTGTCATTCCACGTCTACCAGGAGTTATCGGATTGTATTCTTTCAGTCCCATGACTATGCTCCCTCTACGATCTCGATCTTTTCGCCTTTTTGAAGCTTCACGATCGCCTTCTTCCAATTTTGACGTTTACCCATTCCACGACCCACACGACGAAATTTTCCACGTACACGGATCGTACGAATATCAGTAACATGAACCTTGAAGAGCTTTTCAATTGCATCTCGAATCTGATTTTTGGTCGCTTCCAAAGCTACTTCAAAAGCATATTTGTCAAAAAGCTCTTTTTGCAAACTTGACTTTTCCGTGATCAAAGGCCGCTTAATGATTGAAAACTGGTTCATTGAAGCCTCCCAGAAAGCGTATCGAGAGAATCCTTTGTAAGCACCAAATGATCGTACTTCAGAATGTCGTAAACATTCAGACCTTCGACACGAATTACCTTGTGGTGAGGAAGATTTCTGACAGATTTTTCAACCGTTTCATCCTTCTTTCCAATCACCAACAAAGCATCAACAACACCTAAGTTACTAAAAAATTTTGCAGCGTCTTTAGTCTTCACAGCAGAAAAAGAAACCTTATCAACAACTTTAAGTTTTCCTTCTTTTACTTTCAAAGCCAAAGCACTTTTCAAAGCATTCAAACGAGCCTTTTTAGGCATCAAGTAAGAATAATCTCGGGGTTGAGGTCCAAAAGTTTGACCTCCGCCCACGAAAATAGGAGCTTTAATATCTCCGTGACGTGCATTACCTGAACCTTTTTGCTTATAGATTTTCTTGGTAGAGCCTGTAACGGTTCCTCGGGTTTTTGTAGCTGCAGTTCCTGCACGACGATTCGCACGCTGCATTTTCACTGCTTCCCACAAAAGAACCTTACGAACCGGTCCTTCTACCGACTTTGAAAGTTCTACTTGAGACACTTTCTTTCCATCTTGATTTAATACATCGAGGGTAGCCATAAATTATCCTGCTGCCTCCTCTGTTACCGGAGCAGACACTTCTTCCTTACGTTGTTCAAAATCTTTGGCCAAGTTATTGATTACTAAGTAAGCATTCACTCCACCAGGAACAGTACCGCGAATGAAAATGAGATTTTCTTCAGGTCTCACTTCCACCACTTCCAAGTTCTTAATGGTCACTTGCTTGTCACCCATATGACCTGGCAACTTCATGTTCTTAAATACTTTACCAGGATAAGTTCTTTGCCCAATCGATCCGGTAGATCGATGAAAACAAGAACCATGACTCTTCGGTCCACCCGCCTTATGATGACGTTTGATGACCCCTTGAAAACCCTTACCCTTGGAAACACCGGTCACCGCGATAGAATCCCCTTCTTTGAATCGCTTCAAAGTCAGGACTTGGCCTACTTGGTAATCATCAATGTTGTTCACACGGAATTCTTTCAACCATGCAAAAGGTTTCACTTCCTTTTTTTGGAAATGGCCTTTCATAGCCTTATTCAACTTACGAGCTTCGATTTCTTCAAAGCCCAATTGAATTGCAAGATAACCGTCAGAATCAGAGGTTTTCTTTTGGGTAATGGTGCAAGGACCTGCCTGCACAACCGTAACAGGCAAACAGCGACCATCCTTTGTAAAAACCTGAGTCATTCCTAATTTTTTTCCTAAAATTCCAGCCATAATCACACCATTTTAATTTCAACTTCAACACCCGCAGACAAATCCAAACGCATCAATGCATCGACGGTTTGCTGCGTGGGCTCTAAGATATCCAAAAGTCGCTTATGGGTTCTGATCTCAAATTGCTCACGAGATTTTTTATCAACGTGAGGAGAACGCAAAACCGTATAACGCTCAATCTTCGTAGGAAGAGGCACAGGTCCAGCAATCCGTGCTCCAGTTCTACGAGCCGTTTCCACAATTTCTACGGCGGATTGATCCAACAACTTATGATCAAACGCTTTGAGCCGTATGCGAATTTTTTGTCCTTGATACTCCTGAACCATGGTTAAGCGATGACCTCCGTAATAACTCCTGCACCCACGGTTCTTCCACCTTCACGGATGGCGAATCGGAGTTCTTTTTCCATAGCGATCGGCGTAATCAATTCCACTTCGCAAGCCACGTTATCACCAGGCATAACCATTTCCACTCCTTGAGGGAGATGCAATACACCTGTAACGTCTGTAGTTCTAAAATAGAACTGAGGACGATAACCTGTAAAGAATGGAGTATGACGACCACCTTCTTCTTTTGTCAGAATATAAACTTCTGCTTTAAATTTTGTATGGGGGGTAATGGAACCTGGTTTAGCACAAACTTGACCGCGTTCCACTTCTTCTCTTTTGGTACCACGGAGAAGAACACCAATATTATCTCCCGCACGACCTTCATCCAAAAGTTTGCGGAACATTTCAACACCCGTTACTATTGTTTTGATAGTAGGACGGAAACCGACGATTTCGATTTCTTCTCCAACCTTCACAATACCTCTTTCCACACGACCAGTCACAACAGTACCACGACCGGAAATACTGAAAACGTCTTCAATAGGCATCAAGAAGGGTTTATCAATGGGACGTTCAGGAAGAGGAATGTAAGTATCTAAAGCTTCAAATAATTTTTTGAAAGCGGGTTCACCAAGCTCATCCTGATCACCAGCAAGAGCTTTTGTAGCAGAACCACGAATCACAGGGATATCATTTCCAGGGAATTTATATTGATTGAGCAATTCACGAACTTCAAGCTCAACAAGATCAATCAACTCTTTATCTTCTACCACGTCACATTTATTGATAAACACAACGATATAAGGAACGCCTACCTGACGAGCCAAGAGAATGTGTTCACGAGTTTGAGGCATGGGACCATCTACTGCAGACACAACAAGAATCGCACCATCCATTTGAGCAGCACCAGTAATCATGTTTTTTACATAGTCCGCGTGACCAGGACAATCCACGTGTGCATAGTGGCGAGTGGTGGTTTCATATTCAACGTGTGATGTTGCAATGGTCAAAATTTTTGTAGGGTCACGACGACCTTGAGATTCAGATGCCTTCGCAACTTCATCGTAAGGAACGTACTTTGCAAAACCAAGCTTTTCGGAAACTTTGGTCAATGCCGCAGTAGTCGTAGTTTTACCGTGGTCAACGTGACCAATGGTACCGATATTCACGTGGGGTTTTTTACGTTCAAATTTTTCCTTCGCCATACTGGCATCCTCCTCTTATATGAGTTAAAGGCTGTTAATCGTTGTTTTTAAATTAAAATTGCTAAAAAACTAATAAATCCTTCCCTGATGTCTCGCGACAATTTCTTCTGCAATACTCTTGGGTACCACTTCATAATGATCGAACTGCATCGTAAAAGTTGCTCTACCCTGAGATTGTGAGCGCAGATCTGTAGCATATCCAAACATGTTCGCAAGCGGAACTTGCGCATCAATCACTTGGGACCCTACTCGAATATCAGTTTTCATGATTCTGCCACGTCGAGAATTCAGATCACCTGTCACTGTTCCAAAATATTCATCGGGAGTTACAACTTCCACATTCATGACAGGCTCCAACAATACCGGTGAAGCCTTCGCAAAAGTTTCTTTTACTCCTATCGAAGCCGCAATCTTGAATGCCATTTCCGAAGAATCTACATCATGGTATGAACCATCAAAAGCCGTCACCTTAACATCTACAATCGGGTAGCTCGCAATAATACCACTATCTAAAGCTTCTTCAACTCCTTTACGCACTGCAGAAATAAATTCTTTAGGAATTGTTCCACCCACAATTTTGTCGACAAATTCAAAACCTTTTCCTCTTTCAAGAGGCTCCACCTTTAAGCAAACATGACCGTACTGACCTCGACCTCCCGTCTGCTTAATGTATTTTCCTTCTCCCTCAGCGGGAGATTGAATAGTTTCACGATAAGCAACTTGAGGCTTACCTACATTTGCATCCACTTTAAATTCACGAGTCAATCGATCGACAATAATTTCAAGATGCAATTCACCCATTCCTGAAATCAATGTTTGTCCTGTTTCTTCATCGTACTTCACACGAAAAGATGGATCTTCCATTGCCAAACGCTGCAAAGTGATTCCCAATTTTTCCTGATCCGCTTTTGTCTTGGGCTCAATCGCCACAGAAATCACCGGGTTCGGAAACTCCATACGTTCCAACAAAATCGGCTTTACCTCGTCACACAAAGTATCGCCGGTTGTAGTAAATTTCAAACCTACTGTCGCAGCAATATCTCCTGCTTCTACTTTTTTAATCTCTTCACGCTTGTTCGCATGCATTCTCAATAGACGACTTACACGCTCCTTGCGATCCTTGGTTGAATTATAAACATAAGAACCTGATTCCAAAACTCCGGAATACACTCTAAAATAAGTCAACTGTCCCACAAACGGATCTGACATGATTTTAAAAGCCAAAGCTGAAAAAGGTGCCGCAGTTTTTGCTTCTCTTGTTTCGTGCACCTCAGGCTTATCAGGCAAACTTCCTTCAACGGGAGGAATATCAAGAGGAGAAGGCAAATAATCCACCACCGCATCCAACAACTGCTGAATCCCCTTATTCTTAAAAGAAGCTCCGCAAAATACAGGAGTAATCTTCATGGCAACCGTTGCCTTACGGGCAACCCGAACGAGTTGTTCTGGAGAAATATCTTCACCTTTCAGATACTTTTCCATCAACAGCTCATCTTGCTCCACAATAGATTCCAAAAGAATTTCACGGTATTTTTGAGCATCTTCTTTAAGTTCAGAAGGAATCTCTTCTTCTCTAAAAACCTCACCCAAACTCGCATCATCAAAGGTGATCAACTTCATACGTATCAAATCCACAACACCTTTAAACTGATCCTCAGAACCATAAGGGATCTGGAAACACACGGGATTTGCATGCAAGCGATCCACCATCATCTGAAGCACTCGAAAAAAATCCGCACCCACACGATCCATTTTGTTCACAAACGCAATACGCGGAACACGGTATTTATTAGCCTGCCTCCACACTGTTTCAGATTGAGGCTCCACACCTCCTACAGAACAAAAAACACCAATTGCACCATCCAAAACTCTCAAAGAACGTTCCACCTCAATCGTAAAATCAACATGCCCAGGAGTATCAATAATATTGACTCGATGCTCTTTCCAATAACAAGTTGTCGCAGCAGAAGTAATTGTAATACCCCTCTCCTGCTCTTGGATCATCCAATCCATAATGGCCGTACCATCATGAACTTCCCCAATCTTATGAGAAACACCGGTATAATAGAGAATACGCTCCGTTGTGGTCGTCTTCCCCGCATCGATGTGGGCCATGATCCCAATATTTCTTGTTTTCTCCAAATTGGACATAATTACCAACGATAATGAGCAAAGGCACGATTCGATTCGGCCATCTTATGAACATCTTCACGTTTCTTAATAGATGCTCCACGGTTATTCAAAGCATCCATAATTTCATTTGCAATACGTTCTTGCATGGTCTTTTCACCACGCTCACGAGCATATTGAGTCAACCATCTCAACCCCAAAGAAACTCGACGGTCTGGCCTTACTTCTACAGGCACCTGATAAGTAGCTCCCCCCACACGACGAGATCGCACTTCCAAAACAGGCTTAATATTTTCAAGAGCTTGTTTAAAAATTTTTAAAGGATCATCATTCAACTTTCCCTGAAGAATATCGAAAGCCTTATAAACAACCCCTTCTGCTAAACTTTTCTTTCCATCTACCATCAACTTAGTCACAAACTTTGTAACCAACTTGTCATGATACTTGGGATCGGGTTGAACTTTTCTTTTTGTAATATTACCTTTACGAGACATATTCTTTTCGTAGGGGAGATTCACGTGCAGAACACATCGCCCCTACCCTTTAAATTAAGAAGCTTTCTTTGCTCCATACTTAGAGCGTGCTTGTTTACGTTTCGCCACACCTTGAGTATCTAAAGCCCCACGAACAATATGATAACGAACCCCAGGCAAGTCTTTTACACGACCTCCGCGAATCAACACCACAGAATGCTCCTGAAGATTATGACCTTCACCCGGAATATAACTGGTCACCTCAACCCCGTTAGTAAGACGAACACGCGCCACCTTACGAAGAGCAGAGTTTGGTTTTTTAGGGGTTGTAGTATAAACACGAGTACAAACCCCTCGTTTTTGAGGACAATTATTCAGTGCAGGGGAATTTGTTTTCCACTTTACTGCTTGTCTTCCTTTGCGAACTAATTGGCTAATCGTTGGCATATTTTACTTGCTCCAAAATTTAACCCCTCAATCACATTCGGGGCTTACAACACACGTCAACACTTCCTAGTTCAGGCTGTAGATTTCTAAAATCTCAAACACCTAATTCAGGAAGTTAAAACTCTAAAAAACTTGTCATTCCAAGCACTTACAGGCTGTTTTAACCGCTAAAGAAAAAAGAGTCGCGATATGTAGCAAAAAGGATAAAATCTGTCAACGACTTTACCCTTTATTTACAAGAATTTAAGCAAGACACTTAAAATTCTGTAAATTTCTTACTCGAATCGATCAATGATCTCGTAAGAAAATACACCTAAACTCTTATTATGACCCGGTTTTTAAGGTTTCTTCGTCTTCTTGATCTTCGACGAGAATCCTCATATCCCGGTATTTTGTCAAACCAGTACCCGCAGGTACCAATCGACCCATAATCACGTTTTCTTTCAAGCCATGCAACATATCCACTTTTCCAGAAATTGCGGCTTCAGTAAGAACACGTGTGGTTTCTTGGAAGGAAGCTGCAGAAATAAAGCTTTCGGTTGAAAGTGAGGCCTTGGTAATACCCAACAACATCGCTTCACCAGTAGCAGGCTTTCCACTCTTCTTTTTCACTTTTTCATTTTCAGTTTCAAACACGTGACGATCCACTTGCTCATCAATCAAGAAGGTGGTGTCTCCTGGATCTTTCACGCGAATACGTCTTAACATTTGACGTACAATGACTTCGATATGCTTATCGTTAATTTTAACCCCTTGCAAACGGTACACTTCCTGGATTTCATCAACCAAATACTTGGCCAATTCTTTTTCACCCAACACACTCAAAATATCATGAGGATTGGCAGAGCCATCCATCAAGGGTTCTCCCGCTTTAATTCGATCGCCTTCACGAACTGCAATATGTTTTCCTTTTGCAATTAAATATTCGCAAGGTTCTCCAATTTCTGGAGTCACAAGAACTTTTCGTTTACCTTTGGTATCTTTACCGAAACTGACCACCCCATCCACTTCACTGATAATGGCGGATTCTTTGGGCTTGCGAGCTTCAAAAAGTTCTGCAACTCGAGGAAGCCCCCCGGTAATATCTTTTGTTTTAGTGGTTTCACGAGGGATCTTTGCAATAACATCCCCTGGCACTACAGTTTCACCTTCGGAGACGACGATATTTGCACCAATCGGTAAAAGATAACGTGCATCAGTATTTGAGTTAGGAAGCTTTTGAGTTTTACCACTTTGATCTTTGATGGAAATACGAGGTCGTAAATCACTTTGCTTGGACTCAATGATTACTTTACGAGACAAGCCAGTCACTTCGTCCACCATTTCCTGCATGGTGACCCCTTCAAGGAGATCTCCGTACTTCACCACTCCTTCTACTTCTGTAAGAATAGGAATAGTGTATGGATCCCATTCTGCAATGAGGGCATTCGCAGCAATCTTAGAGCCTTCCTTCACTAACAACTTCGCACCATAGTTCAATTTGTAACGTTCACGTTCACGACCTGAATCATCAACAATGGTCACTTCCCCGTGACGATTCATGACCGTAAAGCTTCCTTCTTTATTTTGAACCTTCACCACATTATGGAAATTTACAGTTCCTTCATTGCGATTTTCCAAGGTGGATTGCTCTGCACGTCTCGAAGCTGCTCCCCCTACGTGGAAGGTTCTCATAGTAAGCTGGGTTCCAGGTTCACCAATGGACTGCGCAGCAATAACCCCTACCGCTTCCCCAAGATTAACCATCTTACCGCGGGCAAGATCTCGACCATAACATTTTACGCAAATTCCACGAGCTGCCTGACAGGTCATACCGGAACGGATCTTTAATTTTTCAATCCCCGCCTCTTCGATAATGGCAACTTTTGCTTCATCAATTTCTTCACCTGCTTTTACTAAAACTTTTTGGGTAAAAGGATCCACCACATCATCCAACACAACACGACCCAAAATACGATCTCCAAGAGGTTCAATCACTTCTCCACCTTCAACGAGAGGAGTGACTTCGATTCCATCCATCGTTCCGCAATCAATTTCAGACACAACCACATCTTGCGCAACGTCGACCAAACGACGAGTCAGATAACCAGAGTTTGCAGTCTTTAGAGCGGTATCGGCCAAACCTTTTCGAGCTCCGTGAGTCGAAATAAAATATTGAAGAACGGTCAAACCTTCACGGAAATTTGCAGTGATAGGTGTTTCAATAATTTCACCAGAGGGTTTTGCCATCAATCCACGCATCCCTGCCAACTGACGCATTTGTTGGGTAGAACCTCTCGCTCCCGAGTCTGCCATAATATAAATAGAGTTGAACGAGGGCATCGTCTTGCTAGCACCTTGATCGTTGGTCAAGGTATCTGTACTTAACTCCCTCACCATTTCCGAAGAAATGTTTTCTGTAGTTTGCGCCCAAATATCAACGATCTTATTGTAACGTTCCCCGTCGGTGATCAAACCTTCTACGTATTGATCTTCAACTTCTTTCACTTCGTTGTATGCTTCGTTCAAATGTTTTTCTTTTCCGGAAGGAATTTTCATATCATCGATACAAATGGAAATTCCGGCTTTGCTGGAGAAATGGAAGCCCAAGTTTTTCAAACGATCAGCCAAAAGGACTGTTTCTTTGTTACCACACTGACGATAGACCGTATCAATCAATTCAGCGATGGCCTTCTTATCCATAACCTTGTTGATGGATTTGAAAGGAATTGCTTTGGGAATAATATCATTTAACAAGATACGACCGACTGTGGTTTCCACCAACTGTCCATCCAATCGAACTTTAATACGAGCGTGAAGTTCTACTTCTGAGCTATCATAAGCAATACGAACTTCTTCAGGACCTGAGAAAATCTTGTTTTCACCTTTGGCAAAAACTTTTTCACGAGTCATGTAATAAAGTCCCAAAACCATGTCTTGGGTAGGTACAATAATCGGCTTACCATTTGCGGGAGACAAAATATTATTCGTGCTCATCATCAAGACGCGCGCTTCAATTTGCGCTTCAACAGAGAGAGGCACGTGAACGGCCATTTGGTCTCCGTCGAAATCGGCATTGAAAGCTGCGCAAACAAGAGGATGTAACTGGATTGCTTTTCCTTCGATCAACAAAGGTTCAAAGGCTTGAATACCCAAGCGGTGCAAAGTAGGTGCTCGGTTCAATAAAATAGGATGTTCTTTAATAACTTCTTCGAGCACATCCCACACTTCGGGCTTTTGTTTTTCCACCATCTTTTTCGCACTCTTAATGGTAGAAACATAACCACGTTGTTCAAGCTTATTATAGATAAAAGGTCTAAAAAGTTCCAAAGCCATCAACTTAGGAAGACCACATTGATGCAATTTCAATTCAGGTCCCACAACAATTACTGATCGTCCAGAATAATCGACCCGTTTACCCAAAAGGTTTTGACGGAAACGACCTTGCTTACCTTTAATCATGTCAGACAAAGATCTCAAAGGACGACGGTTAGGACCGGTGAATACTTTTCCGCGACGACCGTTATCAAACAGGGCATCCACAGATTCTTGCAACATACGCTTTTCGTTGCGGATAATGATTTCAGGAGCGTTGAGCTCCAACAATCTTTTCAAACGATTGTTACGGTTAATCACACGACGATACAAATCATTCAAATCACTGGTTGCGAAACGTCCACCCTCCAAAGGCACCAAGGGGCGCAAATCAGGAGGAATAACAGGGATCACTTCCAACATCATCCATTCGGGACGGTTTCCGGAATCACGAAGGGCTTCCAAAACTTTTAAGCGTTTTGCAATTTTCTTTTTGATAGTTTCAGAAGAAGTTTTTTCCATGTCCTTGCGAAGCTTCTTCGTCAATTCATCCAAATCAATTTTCTTGAGCATTTCAAGAACCGCATCACCACCCATTTTCGCAATAAAAGCACCGGGGAATTCTTCACGAGCTTTTTGGAATTTTTCTTCGGAAAGAATTTCTCCTTCGGTCAAAGAAGAAGTGCCAGGATCGGTCACAATATAAGCTTCACAATAAAGAACCTTTTCCAAATCTCTCAAAGTCACATCAAGCACAGTTCCAATACGAGAAGGTAAACTTTTCAAAAACCAGATATGAGCCACAGGAGTTGCCAAATTAATATGACCCATTCTTTCACGACGCACCTTGGATTGAATAACTTCTACACCGCACTTTTCACAAACGATTCCGCGGTGCTTCATGCGTTTATACTTACCGCAATTACATTCATAATCCTTTACAGGACCAAAAATTTTCGCACAGAACAATCCATCGCGCTCTGGCTTGAAGGTTCTATAATTGATCGTTTCAGGTTTTTTAACTTCCCCATGTGACCAGCTACGAATCATCTCTGGAGAACAAAGAGAAATTTTAATACCTTTGAAAGAAAGTGGATCTTTGGGTTTTTCGAAAAAGGCTTGGATATCCAAGGGACATCTCCTTCTATAAACTGTTGCAAGGACGACCTGCAGGATCGCCCTTACGAATTAATTGTTTTCCACCAACTCAACATTCAAAGCCAAACTTTGAAGTTCTTTTACCAACACGTTGAAAGATTCCGGAATACCGGGTTCCAAGGTATTACTACCCTTCACGATGGCTTCATACATGCGAGTACGTCCAATAACGTCATCGGATTTTACAGTCAGGAATTCCTGCAAGGAATACGCTGCACCATAAGCTTCCATTGCCCAGACTTCCATTTCTCCCAGTCTTTGTCCCCCGAACTGGGCTTTACCACCCAGAGGCTGCTGAGTAACCAAGGAGTAGGGTCCGATACTTCGCGCATGGATTTTGTCGTCGACTAAGTGATGCAACTTCAACATATACATCACACCCACGGTGACAGGCTTATCGAAAGCTTCCCCTGTTTTTCCATCGAACAAAATAGCCTGACCACTCTTGGGAAGACCGGCAAGATCAAGCATTCCTTTAATTTCCTCTTCTTTACTACCATCGAAAACAGGTGTTGAGAAATAGACACCATGTTGTAGATCGTGCACTAAATCTCTCAATTCCTTTTCATTCAGCTCATCAAGAATCGCTTGAGTTTCTTTGGAAGAATAAACCTTCGACAAGAAAGCTTTCATACTATCTTTATCGAGCTTTTGATCAATCATTTCTTGGATCTTCTGACCCAAACCACGACCTGCCCAACCCAAATGAATTTCAAGAATTTGTCCCACGTTCATACGAGAAGGAACACCCAGAGGGTTCAGAACAATATCCACCTGAGAACCGTCTTCCATGTAAGGCATATCTTCCAAAGGAAGAGAGCGGGAAATAACCCCTTTGTTACCGTGGCGTCCGGCCATTTTATCTCCGACAGAAAGTTTACGCTTAATAGCCACATAAACTTTAACCATCTTGATAACACCGGGAGGAAGCTCGTCTCCTTTGCGAATTTTGTTTACTTTTTGATCGTAAACCATTTTTACAAAGTCAACTTGCTCTTCCATGGCATCAAGGATTTCCTGCATTTCAGTTTCAAAATCTTCACCACCCGAAACCGTGATTTCAGCCCACTTATCCATGGGAACTTTGCTCAAAACACTTTCAGTAATGGTTTTTCCTTTTTGAAGGAAAACTTCTTCAGTCTTGTCATCACCCACTTTACTGGTTGAAACCTTCCCCAACAAGAAGGGCTTTAACTTCTTGGCTGCTGATTCATGTATAATTTTAATTTCATCTTGTAAGTCTTTAAAAAGCTTACTAGTTTCTTTATCCTGAATATCCTTTGCACGATCATCCAACTCAGCGCCTTCACGTGAAAAAACTTGGGCATCAATAATAGTTCCGGAAACTCCTGGAGGAACTCTCAGAGAGGTATCCTTCACGTCTCCTGCTTTTTCACCGAAAATTGCGCGGAGCAATTTTTCTTCAAGAGAAAGTTGGGTTTCACCTTTCGGTGTAATTTTACCAACCAAAATATCTCCCGGATTTACTTCCGCACCAATTCGAATCATTCCGGATTCATCAAGATCTTTAAGAGCTTCTTCACCCACATTGGGGATATCGCGTGTAATTTCTTCTTTTCCCAATTTGGTATCTCTCGCCACGCACTCAAACTCTTCAATATGAATAGAAGTAAAGATATCATCGCGGGTGAGACGTTCAGAAATTAAGATAGAGTCTTCGAAGTTATAACCACCCCAAGGCATGAACGCGACAACCACATTTTGCCCCAAGGCCAACTCACCGCGTTCTGTAGAGGGTCCGTCTGCCAAGACATCCCCCTTCTTCACTTTGTCTCCCACATGGACTATAGGCTTTTGATTAACGCAGGTGTTTTGATTGGAACGTCGATACTTAATCAAATTATAGATATCAACTTCCGATCCCACATCTTTTTTGGATACTTTGTCGGCTTTCACAACGATACGAGTAGCATCCACAGTTTCAACAATACCATCCCGTTTTGCAACCACGGTAACACCGGAATCTTGTGCCACTTTGCCTTCAATTCCAGTTCCCACCACCGGAGCATCCGCACGCAACAAAGGGACTGCCTGACGTTGCATGTTTGATCCCATCAAGGCTCGGTTTGCGTCGTCATGCTCCAAGAAAGGAATCAATGAGGCTGCAATCGAAACAAGCTGATTGGGAGATACGTCCATCAAACTAATATCTTCTGGTCTCGAGTTAATAAATTCACCATTTTTACGGCAAGATACGAGCTCAGAAGTAAAGTTACCTTTTGCATCCAAAGCAGAGTTTGCTTGGGCAATCACATAACCTTCTTCATCCAAAGCCGAACAATAAACGACTTCTTCAGAGACACGTCCATCTTTCACACGACGATAAGGGGTTTCAATAAAACCAAACTCATTCACGCGTGCATAAGTAGAAAGAGAAGCGATCAAACCGATATTCGGACCTTCTGGAGTTTCAATCGGGCAGATACGTCCGTAGTGAGTAGCATGAACGTCACGCACCTCAAAGCCGGCACGCTCACGAGTCAGACCTCCCGGTCCCAAAGCTGACAAACGACGTTTATGTGTCACTTCAGAAAGAGGATTGGTTTGATCCATGAATTGAGACAATTGGCTGGATCCGAAAAACTCTTTAACCACCGCGGAAACAGGCTTAGGATTGATCAAATCATAAGGCATGAGAGTCTCAATTTCTTGAAGACTCATTCTTTCCTTGATGGCTCTTTCCATTCTCACCAAACCAATACGGAATTGGTTTTCAAGAAGTTCACCGACCGCTCTTACACGGCGGTTACCCAAATGATCGATATCATCCACCTGACCTTCGCCGTCTTTTAAGCGAACCAAGTAGCGGATAGTATCCATGATGTCTTCTTTACGAAGTGTCGTAATTTCAAGAGGAACATCATAATTAAACTTATGGTTGATTTTCAAACGACCCACTTTTGAAAGATCGTATCGCTCAGGATTGAAGAATAAATTTTCGAAGAAAGTCTGAGCCGCTTCTGGAGTAGAAGGATCGCCTGGACGCAATCTTTTATAAATTTCTGCAATGGATTCTGCTTGTGATTTTACTTTATCCGTAAGCAAAGTGTTTCGGATATAAGGGCCTACGTTCAAGTTATCAATGAAGAGAAGATCGATAGATTCAATTTTGCGGCTTTTAATTTCTTCCCACTTTTCTTCAGTGAGCACTTCATTGCATTCCAAAATAATTTCACCGGTATCACGATCCACGACATCATGCGCAGAAACTCGTCCTACAATTTCTTCAAGCTCAACAGGAATCTGAGTAATTTTGGCAGCTTCAAATTTTTCCAAAGACTGGCGGGTAAACTTACGCCCCTTTTTCACCAACACTTCGTCGGTTTTAGGGTTTTTAATGTCGCGAACAGCACGTTGATGGAAAAGAATTTCAGGAACAATTGCCTTGTAAATACCTTTGGAATCGTAGGTAATTTTTTCAGCCAAATAGAAGAAATTCAAAATTTGTTCATCATTATACCCCAAAGCCTTAATCAAAACGGTCCCGGGCATTTTTCGACGACGGTCGATGCGAACATAAAGTAAATCTTTAGGATCGAACTCAAAATCGAGCCAAGATCCACGATAAGGAATCATACGAGCAGAAAAAAGCAATTTCCCAGAGGCATGGGTTTTTCCTTTGTCATGTTCAAAGAAAACCCCAGGAGAACGATGTAACTGAGAGACCACTACCCGTTCAGTTCCATTAATAATGACAGTCCCCGTATCAGTCATCAAAGGAATTTCACCAAAATAAACTTCCTGTTCCTTCACGTCACGAATGGAGCGAGTCTGAGTTTCCTCATCCACATCCCAAACTACCAATCGAACAATCACTTTCAGAGGAGCCGCATAGGTCATACCTCTTTCACGACATTCATTCACATCATAGTTTGGTTTTTCAAAATGATAGCTTACAAATTCAAGAGAGGCTGTTTGATTAAAATCTCTAATCGGAAATACACTTTTAAAAACCCCCTGCAAACCAGTGTCTTCCCGTTCTTCGGGAGGAGTATGGATTTGGAGAAACTTTTCATAAGAGTATCTTTGAATTTCAATGAGATTAGGAATCTCGATAATGTTCTTGATGCGAGCAAAATTACGTCTCAATCGCTGGGTGAGGGCAATTTCAGACATGGGTCAACTCCATTAACCGAAAAGGTAAAAAATAAAGATCCTTGAAGATACACGTGTATCTTCAAGGTCTTATTAAATTTCAATGAAAGAAAAGTAAAAAAACTAGATTACTTAATTTCAACTTTGGCGCCTGCTTTTTCAACTTGAGCCTTAATTTTATCGGCTTCTTCCTTGTTGACGCCTTCTTTCAATGTCTTGGGAGCACCTTCCACAAGATCTTTAGCTTCTTTCAAGCCAAGACCAGTGACCGCTCTTACTTCTTTAATGACATTGATTTTATTGTCACCTGCAGAAGCGAGAACAACGGTGAATTCGGTTTTTTCTTCAGCAGGAGCAGCACCTGCTGCAGCACCACCCACTGCAGCAACAGCCACAGGAGCAGCGGCAGAAACGCCGAACTTCTCTTCGAATTTTTTAACCAAGTCGGCCACTTGCAACAAGGTCATACTTTCTACTGTTTCAAGAATATCTTCTTGAGTTACGATTGCCATATAAATTGCCTCCTAAAATTAATAGATCTGGGTCGATGCACAGAATCCATTTTTACTAATAAAAACTTTTACGATTGTTTCTTATCTCTTATCGCAGCCAAAACATACGCCAACTTGCGAGGAAGGGCTGACATTACATTCACCAAGTTTTGCGCGGGCGCATTCATAGATCCCATCAACGATGCGATCATTTCTTCTCTGCTAGGCAGCTTTGACAAACTTTCAATTTCTTTGGCGTTAATCACTTTCCCAGAAAGAAAACCCACCTTCAACTTCAACTGTTCAACGTCTTTTGCAAACTTGGTGAGTGCCTTCGCAGGAGCTACAGGATCTGTTTCTGCCAAAATAACTGCAATAGTACCTGTAAAGTGTTCCTTCAGAGGTTCCATCACAGTCCCATCAATAGCTCTCTTTGCTAAGGTATTTTTTACTACCTTCATATTGGCTTTTGCTTCGCGAAGTGATCGACGCAAGTTGGTCACTTGCCCCACATTCATTCCACGGTAATCTGCCAAAATAGTTAAAGCAGCATTTTTAAATTTTTGTGACAGTTCTTGAACTGCCTGTTCTTTTTCTGCGAGTTTCACGGCTCTATCCTTATTATTAGATCGGGGATTACTAATACGGCTACTGCCGTCCCCAACCCCTTATTCTTCAAGCTCAGCTCGGACTAAACCCGACCTTTGCTTGCTCAGTTTTTCTTCCTTACGCTGCATGCACAGATGCAGGGTCTACCTTAATTCCAGGTCCCATCGTTGATGAAATAGTAACGGATCTCAAATATGTCCCTTTAGAAGCAGACGGCTTCAACTTTACCACATCATCTACAAAAGCTTGGATATTATCCCGAATCTTATCAGCTCCAAAAGAAAGCTTACCTACTGCAGCCTGAACGATACCGGCTTTTTCAGTTCTAAACTCCACTTTACCTGCCTTGTTTTCTTGAACTGCTTTTGCAATATCAAATGTAACGGTTCCCACTTTAGGATTAGGCATCAAACCGCGAGGTCCCAATACTTTACCGATTTTACTTACCTGCCCCATCATGTCGGGGGTAGCAATCACTTTATCAAAATCAGTCCAACCTCCGTTGATCTTTTCAATCAACTCGTCAGAGCCCACATAATCAGCTCCTGCACCCAAGGCTTCCTTTTCTTTTTCGCCTTTTGCAAAAACTAAAATTTTTACATTCTTTCCCAAACCATGAGGAAGCGATACTGCACCACGTACCACCTGGTCAGATTGCTTAGGGTCTACACCCAAGCGAATCGCCACATCAATAGTTTCATCAAACTTTGCAGTAGGGCTTTTCACCAGCAATTGACACGCTTCACTCAAAGTATATTTCTTTTCTTGATCGATTCCTTCACTTGCCTTTTTATATTTCTTGCCTGACATAAATAAAAACTCCCTTAATCCTAAACTACATCAATTCCCATGCTACGAGCTGTACCCATAATGGTCTTAATCGCACCTTCAAAATCCTTAGCATTAAGATCTGCCATTTTCTGCTTCGCAATTTCTTCCACTTGAGCACGCGTTACTTTTCCCACTTTTTCTTTATTGGGAACACCGGATCCTTTTGCCGCCTTAGCAGCCTTCATTAACAATACAGAAGCAGGAGGTGTTTTATAAGTAATGGAGATCGAACGATCTGCATAAACTGTTACAATACAAGGAATGATTAACCCTGCCTGCTTTTGAGTTGCCGCATTAAACTGCTTGCAGAATTCCATGATATTTACACCATGCTGACCCAAAGCAGGACCTACAGGAGGAGCAGGATTTGCCTGACCTGCAGGACATTGTAATTTTATTTGTGTAACAACTTTCTTTGCCATGACTTTCTCTCAATCTATTAGCAAGACAACCCAAGGGCGCCCTACTACAATTCTCATTAAGTTTTTTCAACCTGAATAAAATCTAATTCAACAGGGGTGGCTCGACCAAAAATCGAAACCAAAACTTTTAATTTTCCCTTTTCTGCATTCACTTCTTCCACCACACCACTAAATGTAGCAAAAGGACCATCCACCACCCGAACCCCTTCCCCTTTTTCAAAACTCACCTTGGGCTTGGGCCTTAAAGTTCCTTCATCAATTTGCTGGGTAATACGCAATACTTCTTCTTCAGGAACAATAGGAGGATTTGTACTATTTCCCACAAAACCCGTAATTTTGGGAGTCCCCTTCACCACGTGCCAGGTTTCATCATTTAGCTCCATTTTCACCAAGATATAACCCGGAAAAAATTTACGAGTAGTGGTTTTACGCACGCCTTTTTTCATTTCCACAACACTTTCAGAAGGAACCAACACTTCTCCAAAAAAAGCATCCATACGAAGCGACTTAATACGCTCTTGAAGCGCCAACTTCGCTTTTTGCTCAAACCCGGAATATGTATGCACTACATACCAATTTTGCGACATAGTCTAAAACTCCAAGAAACTGCGCGTAAGGGTTCCCCACACCGTATCAATCACAAACATTAATAACGATGCGATCCCTACCATCACAATAATCACTCCCGTTGAAACCACAGTTTCTTTGCGGGTGGGCCAAGTTACCTTTGAGAGTTCAGAAATAACTTCCAATCCAAACTCAGTTACCTTTGCATTTCTTTTCAAAACCACAAAAGCAATCATCGCCAAAACAAATGCAAGAATATCCGGAATACCTACAGGCAAGGATTCATAAACGGGCAAACGCAACAAATCCCAACCCAACATAAAAAGTTGGCGAAGCATCGCCCAAACAATCAAGGCCAAAACCCCAAGCCCTAAATCAAGATACTTCTTATTTGGATTCATTACTTTTCCTTATCGCCTTACCGTAGAAACATTTACTTTAGTGTGGCCGCTCTACGGTTGACGGCTATCACCTTACTGCAGGGGAGACAGGAATCGAACCTGCGACCTACGGTTTTGGAGACCGCCGCTCTACCAATTGAGCTACTCCCCTAACTTATTTCGTTTCCTTATGATCTGTATGCTTTCTACAAAACCTGCAATACTTCTTAAAATTCAAACGATCGGGAGTACGAGTCTTATTCTTTGTCGTTGAATAGTTTCTGTTTTTACAAGTTGTGCATTCCAACTGTATAATCGTTCTCATAAAAAATTACTCCTGAGTCTGCGATCCTCTCAACAATCTACTTCGCTTACTCAATAAAAACCAAAGAGCCCACAATCAGAATCGAACTGATGACCTTCTCCTTACTATGGAGATGCTCTACCGACTGAGCTATGTGGGCAACATAACTGCAGTAGATAGTGTCTAGTGTTTAGTGAACAGTGAAGGCAACTCTTTACTAA
>CAYPXN010000145.1:0-3762 GCA_964414715.1 uncultured Pseudomonadota bacterium
CGATGAAATTCGCCTGCCTTTGGTAGGTCTGAAAAAAGAAAATCTGGAAAAACTCAGAAACACTCTTAAGAACTACAAATTAATTTAGAGTATTTTATGACAAAAATTATTGTATGCGGCGCCGCAGGAAGAATGGGACAAGCTATTATCCGTCTTTCCCAGAATGAAACGATTCCCATCACCGAAAATGAAAATATAGAAAGCCATATCTCAAAAGGAAGTGCCATCATCGACTTCACCACTCCTGAAGCCAGCATGAGTTTCCTCAAAGCTGCCGTAGATCATAAAAAACCTCTTGTGATTGGAACCACCGGCTTCACCGATGCTCAACGCAAAGAAATCGAAGCGGCTGCAAAGAAAATCCCCATCGTTTTTTCCTCAAACATGAGTGTGGGCGTTAATGTAATGTGGAAACTGATCGCAGATGCCGCAAAAGCATTGGGCTCCAGCTATGACATTGAAGTGTTGGAAATGCATCATCGTCTCAAAAAAGATGCCCCTTCCGGTACTGCCATGACTACCGCAGAAGTGTTGGCGGAAGCCAGCGGACGCACCCTTTCAAAGGATGCGGTTTATTCACGCCAAGGCATGATCGGTGAACGCAAAGCTAACGAAATCGGCATTCAAACCCTGCGCGGCGGAGATGTGGTGGGAGATCATACCGTTTATTTTGCAGGAATTGGTGAACGTTTGGAAATCACTCATCGCGCCAGCTCACGAGATACCTTTGCCCAAGGCGCCCTCCGCGCCGCGGAGTGGCTCATCGGTAAAAAACCCGGTCTTTACAACATGCAAGATGTCCTCGGTTTGAAATGAAATTCTCGTTTCATGCCAACAATCCAATGGTCCGTACTCTTCGGGTGCGAATTTTTGTAGGTATAAAGAACGCATGAAGCTTTCTCAAAAAATTTGTCTGTTGATTGTTTTCCTTTTATCTCTCAGTGCCTGTGGCGGAATGTCCGGCAACACGGATTCTTCCGGCGACGCAATTCCTGCAGCTTCTCCCCTTCAATTCAACTTTGATGAAAAAATAAAATTGGCTTTGGGAGGAACACTTGCGGGTTGGGACGAACTTCTCATCGACAATCTTCAGCCAACAGATTCCGTCACTCTGGTTTTTGAACCGGAAGGAATTGCTTCAGGTACAATTCTGGATTCAACAGCAAACTCCATTACCTTTAAAATCACTCCTGAAAAAGCAGGCATCACCCAACTCAAATATCAAATCAACGGCGTGTTGCAGGGGAAGAGTATCAAAGTCGTGATTCCTCCCCAAGAAATGATTCAGGTATTAATGGGAGAGGCTCGCTCCATTATTCCCCAGGAAATTACAAAAGATTCCGAAGGGCGCGTGGACCGAAACAGCAAATCTTTTACGGCACAAGCCCTGTTCAGTGTCATCCGGAATCGGATCAAAATTATCGAAGAACAAAATCAGCCCAGTTTATTTGTGGTGGATAAAACCGATTTTACAAATGCTGATTTGGCAGAACGCTATCGCTTAATCATTGAAGCTCATCGAAATGGCATCTACCAATTTTCGCCTCTCGATCCGGAAGATCCCAGCTACGCTGCTTACACCGCTTCTGCACAACGAAGCGGACTCAGTGCTTCACGCACTTTGGTTTACGATCAGGCTCTCCTCACCGCAGCAGATATATTTGACGAAACTCTTGCGGATAATACCTATAAAAGCTTCGGATATTACAGCCCCACACGAAGCGAATATGATCATCTGCTGACCGGTTTAAATTCCACCACACTGCCAGACAATATCGGCAGATCTGATGATACCTTCCCAGCCCTCGCTCCCATTCAAATTCTCATCTTGAATGAGATCTCACCCCAAACTTTTGATGATACCCTCCCCTCTTTTGTGTTTGTAAAGTCGAGAACAGCTGAAGAAAATTCAGTATTGAAACTGTAAAGAAGTGAAAGCAATTTTTTGTCTCTTTGCGTCATCTCCTTTCCAAACTCAATATTGACCGAATTTGCATAGTCCAGTAATGTTATAAACTGGAGACTTGAAAAAATATGAGCCATTTAAAATGGAACATCGCTTATATAGGAATTGGTTCCAATATAGGGAACAAGGCAAAGAATTGCCTCGATGCCATTCAACTGATCCAGGCTCATCCCGATTGTGAAGTGCTACGTGCATCTTCTCTCTACGAAACAGAACCCCTCAAATTGCATTCCACCGACAACGATCCCTGGTTTGCCAATGCCGTTCTCAAAATACGGACTTATCTGAATGTCTACAGACTCTTTCATTTTCTCCAATCGGTGGAACAAAGCATGGGTCGCCCCTCAGAACGTGAAAAATGGAGCCCACGCATTATTGATTTGGATATTCTGTTTTATAATGATGATTTGATCAAAACGGTCAGTCTCAAGGTTCCCCATCCCGAGGCTCACAAAAGACGCTTTGTGCTAGAACCCCTTACTGAAATTGAACCCGACCTCATTCATCCCATTAAAGGCGAAACTGCTCAAACTTTACTTGCAAAGCTCACCGATAATAATAAAGTGGTGCCGCTTTATAACTTTTATTTGAGCCTTAACGCTGCCGATTCCCTAGAAAAGGTTTCTCAGGATATTTAAGTGTTTGAAGTCATTCTCTTCGCGATTATTATTTACTACATTTATCGTTCATATTCCAAACGCAAGTCCCCGAATGTGAAAAAGAAAAGACCTCGACCTGTTTATTACTACGGCTCCCCACAAAGACCTCCTCCCCCTCAAGATATTCCTCAAAACCGTGTGATTGAAGAAATGAAACGATGTCCCGCTTGCGGAACTTTCAATCCAAAATCTTACACCCTTTATTATGAAGGGGAATATTTTTGTAGCATGGAATGCCGGAATCAGAAAAATTGAAATTGCTTCTTATCCGCAAGAATGTTTATGCTAAATCTTTCAAAAATAGATCCTTGACCGAGGCCGGGTATGCCCAAGGAGGGTATGGCCGACCGAATGGCGCAAAGCTGCCCCTCTTGATGGGGTTGGAAACGGAGTTGGAAACCATGAAATTTTTTATCGACACTGCAGATGTAAAAGAAATCAAAGAATGTTGGGACATGGGTTTGATCGACGGTGTAACCACCAACCCCAGTCTTGCAGCAAAAACCGGACGTAATTACGATGAAACCATCAAGGAGATTTGCCAGATAGTGGATGGGCCCATCAGTGCCGAAACCATCAGCCTGGATTTTGAAGGCATGATGAAAGAAGCCTATCATTTTGCAAAAATGCATAAAAACATCGTTGTAAAAATTCCCATGACTTTCACCGGCATGAAAGCCGTACGTCAATGCTCCAAAGAAGGAATTAAAACCAACGTTACCTTAATTTTTAGCCCAAACCAGGCCCTACTCTGTGCAAAAGCAGGTGCCACCTATGTAAGTCCTTTCGTGGGTCGTCTGGATGATATTTCCCAGGAAGGAATGGAACTCATCAGTCAAATCCGACAGATTTTCGACAACTATAGCTACGATACCCAGGTGCTTGTGGCTTCCATTCGAAATCCCATTCATGTTCGAGATTCCGCCCTGATTGGAGCAGACGTGGCAACCATTCCCTATTCCGTAATCAAACAACTTGCTCAACACCCTTTAACAGATATCGGAATTGAAAAATTTTTGAAGGATTGGGAGAAGGTTCCAAAATGACCTGCAATATGCAGGTCATCCTGAGCGAAGTCGAAGAATCTGGATTCTTTATTTCACTCAGAATGACATCATCTATTTATGCAAACACAAA
>CAYPXN010000146.1:0-9440 GCA_964414715.1 uncultured Pseudomonadota bacterium
AATAGGAAATACAGAAAGTTCTCCCACCTTTCCTACATCCGGCCCCCATAGCAAACCTATTTTGGGAAGATGCAAGGTGCAGGTATATCGGGCAGAGATTGCAGCTCCCAAAACTTTTCCCGTATTCGCACACAAACCTGAAGGAATATCGACTGCCAATACCTCTTTCTTGAGCAAATTCACTTCTCGAATTACTTGAGCAAGAAAACCCCGGACAGGACGATCAAGTCCGGTACCAAAGATAGCATCGACTATGAGCGAAGAGGTTTTTAGCTCATTTCTCAAGCCCCGGAAAAGTCTGGAATTATAGGCCTCGCAGACTTCTCCCTCGTAACGATTCAAATTAACAAGTGCATCCCCCTGATATTCTTCATGGGGGAAAAGTAGACAAACACGTACTCGATATCCTCGGTCTAAAAGGTGTCGGGCAATTACAAAGCCGTCTCCGGCATTGTTTCCTTTTCCACACAGGATAAAAATTGATTTTTTGGGGGAGGCTTTAAAAGATTGATCAATATAGCCCGCAATTGCCTTGCCCGCATTTTCCATCAATACAAGTGAAGGAATGCCATATTCCTGAATGGCGATTCTATCCATCCACTGCATTTCTTGACGAGTGATCAGTTTCATGAAGCGGCCAATATCACTTTCATTTCTCTAATCGCTTGCTCCAAACCCACAAACACCGAACGTGCGATAATTGAGTGACCAATATTATATTCTTCAATCTCGGATATTTGAATAAGAGGAGCAAGATTATCATAATGAAGACCATGGCCCGCAAAAATTTTTAGCTGAAGCTTAATCCCAAGATGAGCCGCGCGTTTCAGTCGTTCCAATTCTTTTTCAATTTTTGCAGCCTCTTTTTCTTCTGCATATTGCCCCGTATGCAGCTCAACCGCATATACGCCCAGTTCTGCTGATTTTTCCATGTCTTCCAAATCAGGGTTGATAAACAAACTCACCGGAATAGAATTCTTTTTAAGTTCTGAAATACAAGCAGTCAAATAACTCTCTTTAGAAAACAAATCCAAACCACCTTCCGTGGTCAACTCTTCCCGTTTTTCCGGCACCAAAGTCACGATGTTCGGTCGGATTTTCAAGGCTATCGCCAACATCTCCGGCGTCGCAGCCATTTCGAGATTTAACTTTGTTTTTACAGTTTTTCTTAAATGAACAAGATCCGCATCCTGAATATGACGACGGTCTTCCCTGAGATGACAGGTAATTTGATCTGCCCCCGCATTTTCAGCCAAATGGGCTGCCAATATAACATCCGGATAAGGGGTTCCTCTGGCCTGACGAAGAGTCGCCACATGATCAATATTCACCCCTAAGCGTGGATTTTTTTTTATCATGCCGCAGCCCCCAGGGATTTTACGACTTCTTCCTTTAGTTCATCCAAAATTTCATTTACCAAACTCTCGTTTTCTCCTTCAGCCATGATTCTCACTAAAGGCTCTGTCCCTGAATAGCGCAACAGAACCCTGCCCTGACCTTTTAAACGTTGCTCGGCTTCGGACACTTTCTTCTGAAGGCTCGGAAATAGACCCAAATCTTTTCGTTCCTTCACTTTTACATTCACCAAAACCTGAGGAATGCTACTCATGATTTTTCTTAATTCTGACAATGTTTGTCCCGTTTTTTTCATGATCGATAAAATCTGCAAAGCCGCAAGAGTTCCATCTCCGGTAGTCGCATAATCAGAAAAAATAATATGACCGGATTGTTCTCCTCCCAAATTAAAACCCTGCTCTCGCATCGCCTCTACCACATAACGATCTCCCACTTGAGTTCGCAAAAGCCGAATGCCTTCTTCTGACAAAAATCTTTCCAAGCCAAAATTACTCATCACGGTCGACACCACTGTGTTTTTTTTCAGCAGGTTTTGTTTTTTCATTTCACTGGCAGCAATCGCCAAGATCACATCACCATCCAGCACTTCACCTTTTTCATCGCAGAGAACAACACGATCTGCATCCCCATCCAGAGCAATTCCCAAATCGGCACCCATTTCTTTCACTTTTGCAGACAAATGTTGGGGGTGCAAGGCGCCGCACTGTTCATTGATATTCAAACCATTCGGATGAACTCCCAAACGCGTCACTTCTGCCCCTAACTCTTCAAATACCACCGGAGAAACTCGATAAGCAGCGCCGTGAGCACAATCAATCACGAGTTTCAAACCATCGAGTTTCAAATTTTTCGGGAAGGTGGATTTTAAATGTTCAATATAACGTCCAGGCGCATCTTCTACTCGATGGGCCTTTCCAATTTCTTCGCAAACAGGAGGATTTTTTTGAAAATCATCATTTTCGATAAACTGTTCCAACTTCAACTCTTGCTCATCCGGAAGTTTAAAACCTGTATGATCAAAAAACTTAATACCATTGTCATAATAAGGATTATGAGAAGCTGAAATCACAGCACCAGCATCAGCTCGCATGGCCAAAGTAATAAAGGCGATTGCGGGAGTGGGTAAAGGACCCAACAAAATAGCTTCCGCTCCCGCAGAACACACTCCACTCGAAAGGGCATTTTCCAGCATATAGCCTGAACGACGCGTATCTTTCCCAATCACCACCTTGCGATGCTTATGATTTTTAAAGAGATGCGCAAGTCCTCGCCCCAACTTGAGAGCGACTTCACTGGTCATTGGCCAAAGATTGGCTTTACCTCTCACTCCATCGGTTCCAAACAGTTTACGTGCCATAATTTATCTCCGCCTCTTGGATCAGATCATTCTGAAATGACTCAAAAAATTTCAAGGTCTGTTTTGCTGATCTTACATCATGCACTCTCAAAAAATGAACTCCCTTTTGTAAGGCCAGCAAATGGGCCAACTCCGTTCCCGTTTTTAAATTTTCATTTCCAAAAATTTCTTTCAAAAAAGATTTTCGGGACACCCCAATCATCAAGGGGCAGCCCCATTTTTTAAATCTTTCCAAAGATGATAAAATCTTCAGATTATGCTGGGCCATTTTTGCAAAACCAATCCCCGGATCTAAAACAATTCTTTCTTTTGACACCCCTGCTTCTTGAAGCAATCTGATTTTTTGATCAAAAAACAATTCCAGTTCTTTCAAGACATCCCCATACTCCGTGAGAGCCTGCATATTCGACGGTATTCCTCGGGAATGCATCAGGACATAATTTACATGGCTCGATTTCAAAAGACCCAACATTTTTTCTGTTTCAAAAGAAAGACCACTCACATCATTGACCATAAAAACCCCTGCCTTCACACAAAACTCTGCGACCTCAGGATTTCGGGTATCAATGGAAACAGGCACCTTCAAGAGAGGGAAAGTTTTTTCAAAAAAAACTTCCAAACGTCTGAGTTGTTCTATGGAAGAAATTTCAGAAGCTCCTGGCCGTGTGGATTCAGCCCCCACATCCAAGAGCTCCATTCCTTCTTCCTGCATCTGAAGTACGTGTTCTTCTGCTTTTTTGGAATCTAAGAACTGCCCAGCATCCGAAAAGGAATCCGGCGTAAGATTAAGAATTCCCATAACCTTTGGAGGACCGGAGAATAAATGCTGCCCGCTTTTCACAAGAGCCTCAAACCTAAGCCTTGCTAATTTGTGGTGTCACAACAGCACCGGGAATGGGCAAGTCTTTGGATGAATCTTTTGGAACAGGATTTACAACAGTGGCATCCGAAACTTTTTTAAACGGAGGAAGTTTTTCACCTTGAACCACACGTTCAATTTGACCTCCATCCAAAGTTTCATAATCCAAAAGAGCTTCTGACAAGGCATGAAGCTTATCAACATTTTTGGTCAAAAGATCCTTGGCTCTTTCGTAATTGCGAACAATGATTTTCTTCACTTCTGCATCAATTTCACGGGCAGTTTCGTCACTGTAATCCTGGTGCTGTGAAATTTCCTTGCCAAGAAAACCATTTCTTCTTTTTTACCAAAGGTCAAAGGACCCAGTTTTTCACTCATACCCCATTCACAAATCATCTTGCGGGCCAATTCCGTCGCTTTCTCAATATCGTTGCCAGCACCCGTTGTCTGGTGATTGAAAATCAACTCCTCCGCACATCGTCCACCCATCAGAATTGCAATATGGTCTTCTGCCTGGGATTTTGTTTGGGTAAACTTTTCTTCTTCAGGTAATTGTTGGGTCAAACCTAAGGCCATTCCACGGGGGATAATCGTCACCTTATGCAAGGGATCTGTTCCGGGAATCAATTTAGCCACCAAAGTATGTCCCGCTTCATGATAGGCAGTATTTTTCTTTTCTTCTTCGTTAATCATGAGGGTTTTGCGTTCACTACCCATCAGGACCTTATCCTTGGCTTCTTCCAAATCTTTCATTTCCACCAATTTCTTATTTTTACGTGCTGCAAGAAGCGCAGACTCATTCACCAAATTTTCAAGATCAGCTCCGCAAAAACCAGGAGTCCCGCGAGCCAAAACCATCAAATCAACCTCTTTCCCTAAAGGAATCCTTCTCGTATGAATTTTCAAGATTGCTTCTCGCCCTTTTAAATCGGGACGAGGAACCACCACTCGTCGATCAAAACGACCGGGACGAAGCAAGGCAGGATCCAAAACATCAGGACGGTTGGTTGCAGCAATCAAAATAACTCCCTCATTCGACTCAAAACCATCCATTTCAACGAGCAACTGATTTAGAGTTTGTTCACGTTCATCATGACCACCCCCCAAACCTGCACCACGATGGCGTCCTACCGCATCAATTTCATCAATAAAAATAATGCAAGGAGCATGCTTCTTGCCTTGTTCAAAAAGATCACGAACGCGACTTGCTCCCACCCCTACGAACATTTCCACAAAGTCCGAACCTGAAATTGAAAAGAAAGGAACCCCTGCTTCACCGGCAATAGCGCGAGCCAGCAAAGTTTTACCGGTACCTGGAGGCCCCATCAATAAAACTCCCTTGGGAATACGTCCGCCCAATTTTGTAAATTTTTTGGGATCTTTGAGGAAATCAATAATTTCTTCGAGTTCGACTTTCGCTTCATCACAACCTGCCACATCCGTAAAGGTAATGCGTTTTTGATTTTCATTCAGCAGGCGCGCCTTGCTTTTTCCAAAACTCATCGCCTTGCCACCTCCAATTTGGATTTGGCGCATGAAGAAAAAGAAAAATAAAAAGAGCAAAAGCATGGGCATCCAGGAAATCAGGATTTGTTGCCAAATAGGAGTTTCCTTTTGCTTCTTGTAATCTACCTTTGCATCAGACTTCGCTAACAAATCCAAAGTTTTTTCAGAATTAGCGGGACCCACGGTTTGAAAATAAGCCCCCCCCTTAAAATTTTCTTTAAACTTTCCGGTATATTCATCATCTTGAATGGAAACTTGCTCTACCTGACTTTTGCCGGCCGCTTCCATAAATTCACTAAAACTAATATTTTCTGGCAAGTTCGGGCGGGTTCCCAGCAAATGAAGCGCCAGAACCGAACTTAAAATAATGAAGGCCCAAAGGGCGATTGTTTTTTGACTTTGTTTCACAGATAAAAACCTTTCCTAAGTACTGATGACTCTTAAAAAAAATGTAACACAGGGCTTTTCAAGCCGTCAAGCGGGCAAACGAACGAATAATGAAGTCGAATATTTTCGTAAAACTTCAATTTTTTCTAATAAAATCCCCTTTTTTTCAGGTTTCTCTGGCGCCAAGCTTCAATCTGCAAAACCCCATCTACCAGTCTCGCTCCATAGCCTTGTGAAAAGGTGATCTTCATCTGTTTTTTTTGATGCATCACCATCGTATCCAAATCCATCAAATATTGGTGACTGGGTAACACACCCTTCTCTTTTAAAAGAAGAAAATAGACTCTCATTCGGAGAGCAATGTGCTGTTGAAGCAAGGGTTTTAAGGCAAGTTTCAGGACTTGTCTGGATCTCTTAAGGTGGGAAGAGATAAATTGTTGACTTTGCTTATCAATGAAATCGTTTTCGCTTTTTAAAATTTCGAGGCTTTCGGAAACCTTTTTTACAAACTGAGGGTTGATTTTTTCCAAATATTTCAAAATCTTGTGACGAATAAAATTTCTGACATAATCTGACTTTTGATTTGAGGAATCTTCACACCATTTAAGTTTTTCCAGCTTTGCATAATCTCGCAAATCCTTCTTCGTAAAAGAAAGCAAGGGTCTCAGCACTTTCAGAGATGAATCTTTCAAAGCAGAATCCACTTGCATCGAAATCAATCCCTGAACCCCACTCCCTTGGACCAGCTTGATAAAAAAAGTTTCAACCTGATCTTGTGCATGGTGTGCGACAAGAACTTTCTGAAACTTATATTTTCGACTCATTCGATCAAAAAAACGATAACGAATTTCTCGAGCCTGATCTTGCAAGGATGATTTTCGAGTTATTTTCGCGGACAAAACATCCAAGGGAAAATCCCATTGTTGGGATAAAAGCCTTACAAATTTCTCATCACGAAGAGATTCTTTGCCTCGCAAATGATAATTTACATGAAGTGCCCTGACAAAAAATCCCATTTCTTTCTGCAAACGCAGTATCAGATGAAGAAGAACCACAGAGTCCAAACCTCCGGACAGACCCAACAAAACCCGATCCTTAGGAGATAAAAGCTGATGTTTTAAAATATTTTTCTTAAACTGTGAGTAAAGAGACATGGAAAACTTTTACGACTGACACTTGGAGCATAAGCCAAAAACTTCATGCACGTGCCTTACAATCTTGAAATGATTTTTCTGGGCAACCTTTTCCTGTAATTCTTCAATTTTTTCATCATGAAATTCGATAATTTTTCCGCACTTTACACAAATCAAATGATCATGATGATGATCTGTGGCTTTTTCAAAACGGGAATGTCCATCGCCAAATTGCCATTGATGAGCCAGACCACTTTCCTTAAGAAGCTTGAGCATTCGATAGACAGTCACATAACCTATTTTGGGATCTACCTTTTTGACTCTCTCCAAAAGCTCTTCAATAGTTAAATGGCCACCTGAACGATAAAAAGCCTCCAAAATCACCTCGCGTTTGCGAGTTTTTCGAATTCCTTTCTCGACAAGGGTATCTCGCATATTCTTAAGATTCAGAGTCAAAATGCCCTCCTGTATTTAAAAAAGCCCTCGGCAAAGATACACATTTTTATTAACAAACAGCAACTCATTTACACTTTACGCAGCGCGTTATCAGTTTGTTTTTGACAAGACTTCTTCTCGCCTTATAAACTCTAGACTTATACCCCTCATGAAAGCAAATCATCAATCAAAGATTCATATTCTTTTAGTCGAAGACAATCAAGATCACGCTGATTTGATTATGAAGTCTCTCGCAAAATTCTTACCCAAAGCGAGGTTCAAACATAGCACCAAACATCACGAATGCCTCAATCTCGTAAAAAAGAAAAAATACGACCTCGTTCTCATGGATTTTTATCTTTCAGGTTCTCCAGCACTGGAGCTCTTACAAAATCTCAAAAAAATTCACTCGGATATTCCCGTCATTATCGTCACCGGTCAAGGTGATGAAAAAACAGCAGCGAAGTCCATCAAGGCCGGGGCGGAAGAATACGTTGAAAAAACAAGGGATTCACTCGAAAATCTTCCTCAAATTATTCTCAAAATACTCAATCAAAAACAGGAAAACAAGCCTTCTCCGGTAAAGTCTAAAAACAAAAAACAAAGCCCCAACAAGCATCTCAAGGGGGTTTTCGACGAGTTCGAACACATCTCAACATCGCTTCGATCTCTTTATGAAAAATTGAATGGCAAAAGTGAGAATCACAAGAATAAAAAAGGGGATTTAAAAAAAATCCCCCTGCTTGAAAAAAAAGTATCCGGACTAAAATCCGTCATGATGAAATTATTTTCCGGCGGAGAGTAAACTTAAACTTGCCACACGATTTCTTCCATTTTGCTTTGCAAAATACAAATACTCATCTGCCACTTTAATCATCGTATCAAAATTTGCGAAGTTGGCATTTTTCAGAGAAGCCACCCCCGCACTCATGGTGACGGGAAGAGTATTTCCTTCAAACACAAATTTGAATTTTTCAATGTTTTGTCTCAAACGCTCTGCAAGCTTTACGGCATCGTCTTCCGTGGTATCCCTCATCAAAATCACAAACTCCTCCCCTCCGTAACGGGCAAAGAGGTCTTCATTCCGAATCGTATTCTGGGTAATTTCTGCCACTTTTTTCAAGGCAAAATCCCCTGCGGGATGACCATAGCTGTCATTGATGTGTTTGAAAAAATCGAGATCATAAATAAGAAGTGAAAGAGGCAAACCTTTTCGCTTGGCATGAGAGAACTCTTGATCAATCTGATCCATAAAATAAGACTTGGTACGTGCCTGCGTTACAGGATCAAAGTTTGCCATCTTATAAATCTGGCTTTGCTTTTGAGCTTCCAAATCCGACACATAAGAAAAGGTAACCACGGTTTGAGAACTGATTTGAATGGTATCTTTATCGTGCAAAAGCTGTTGCTGAACCTTGACCCCATTCACATAGGTACCATTGGTAGATCCCAAATCCTCGATACTTGCCTGATTATCCTTAACTATGATTTTGAAATGATGTCTGGAAATACCGTCATCGTTAACAACGATTGACACCTCTTTACTTCGTCCCACAATAAATTCTCCATCTTTTAAAAGATGGAGCTGTCCCATCGCAGGCCCTCCCATAAAACTCAAGGCGGGAAACTTAGGCCCAATGCCCTCCAAATCACGAATTTGAGTTACAATCGTCTCATCTTTAAACATAGTTTTTATGAAATTTTAGCGTATTTTTGGAAAGCTTGTCGAGAGGAAGATGTTTTTTTATTTTGCAAAATAAAGTATCGCAAATATCAAAATGAGCAAAATACCAATAGCAGCAACGAAGCTCGCTATTCTTGATTTGTCGGTATTGGCCGAAAAATGCGTATCCACCTCTTCCTTGTATATTCCGGTTACGGACAATTCTTCTGCATTCGATATTACAGGAATGGGCATTTCTATTTTTTCTTCTATAGACGGCACTTCACTTTCGTCTTCCCAACTCACATCATCAAAAATGGATTTAAAATCAATTTCCTGAGGATCCACAATTTGCGTATCTTCATAACGTAAAACCGTTGTATTTTCAGACAAAGCACCCGCTCTTTGGCTTAAGGAAGTGTCAAGCAGCGTCACTTCTTCACGCTGTGTTTTTTCGAAATGTATATCTCCCGTCACTTCTTCGTCATGTCCAAACAAATGAGCCACAAATTCACTGACGCTGCCGGGTTTAAATTCAGGATAATATTTCAAAAGATATTTTGTGAGATCCAAACCCATATCATGGGCGCTCTGATAACGCTTATGAATATCACGTTCTAAAGCCCTCATTACAATCGTATCCAACTCTGAATGAATATCGTTTCTAAAATGGGAAGGTGGCAAAACTGCCATTTCCTTTACTGCCATTACAGTTTCTGAATTAGATTTTTTCTTGAACAAACG